>NZ_CP049864.1:1905000-2177853 GCF_011300685.1 Lysobacter sp. HDW10 | reverse complement strand
GCTGTTGCAGGCCATGGCGCACATGGCGCCGAGGATGCCCGGCCTCTATGTCACCGGTGAAGAATCACTCGGACAAGTGGCAGGGCGTGCCGCACGTTTGGGCGTGCCACTTGAGGGCCTGTATGCGCTCTCCGAAACCTGTGTGGAACGCATCTTGGCGCAAGCCGTGCAAGAGAAGCCGAGATTCATCATTGCGGATTCGATTCAAACCCTCTGGACGGAAACACTCGCAGCCGCGCCGGGCTCAGTCGGGCAAGTGCGTGAATCCGCAGCGCGTTTGGTGCGCTATGCAAAAGAAACAGGCACATCGGTTTTCCTGGTCGGACATGTCACGAAAGAAGGCGGCATCGCAGGTCCGCGCGTGCTTGAACACATGGTCGATGCCGTGCTGTATTTCGAAGGCGATTCCGGTTCGCGCTTCCGCATCTTGCGCGCGTTCAAAAATCGCTTCGGCGCCGTGAACGAATTGGGCGTGTTTGCGATGGGCGACAAGGGGCTTCGCGAAGTCCCCAATCCCTCGGCCATTTTCCTTAGCGGCACGAGCACACGCCAGCCGGGAAGTTGCGTCTTGGTGACGCGCGAGGGCACGCGTCCGCTGTTGGTCGAAGTGCAAGCGTTGGTCGATGCCTCACCGCTTTCAAACCCGCGTCGCGTGGCGGTTGGCTTGGAAGGCAATCGTTTAGCGATGCTATTGGCCGTTCTGCATCGTCATGGTGGTGTATTCACCAGCGACCAAGACGTGTTCGTCAATGTCGTGGGCGGCATTCGTGTGCAAGAAACCGCCGCAGATTTGCCTGTGCTGCTGGCCGTTCTGTCGTCACTACGTAACGCGCCCTTGCCTGAAAAAACCCTGGCGTTCGGCGAAGTCGGTTTAAGTGGCGAGATTCGCCCCGTGCCCAATGGCGAAGAGCGCTTGAAAGAAGCCGCCACGCATGGCTTTAAACGGGCCATCGTGCCGCGTGGCAATGCCCCGCGCGTTTCACCCGCGGGGATGGAAGTCATTGCCGTTGATCGACTCGCAGACGCGCTGTCCGCAATCGATTAGTGACCGCCTGCCGCAGCAGAGGGGCCCATCTTTGCAATGAACGGTGGGCGTGCAAACCACACAAAAGCGATCACTAACAGGAAGATGATCCCGAGTGCGTGGAAGATTTCATTGAAGCCAATTTGCATGGCTTGCTGAGAAATCATGCGCTCCAAGACGAATGCGCCGCGCTGCAAATCACCACCACCGAGTTGGGTCACGGTTTGCACCATGTTCGGGTCCGTGCGCTCGATCGCTTCTGTCATATGCGCGTGGTGCACGGCCCCACGTTCGGTCCACAAGAACGTGGTGAGCGAGGCTGCGAAGCTGCCGCCCAATGTCCGCACGAAGGTCGCAAGCCCGGAGCCTGCCGCAATTTCACTGGGCTCAAGATCTGATAGCAAGATCGTCAGCACAGGCATGAAGAACAGCGCGACACCGAAGCCTTGGAAGAGTTGCACCAATGCGACGCGTTCGAAGTCCACGTCCAGATTGAATTGCGAACGCATGAAACTGGTCAATGCCATCGCGACAAACGCAATACTCGCCACCACGCGTAAATCAAACCGCGCCGCGTAGAGCCCGACAAAGGGCGTTAAGAGCACCGGCAATATCCCAATGGGCGCAGAGGCGAACCCTGCCCATATCGCTGTGTATCCGAGGTTTCGTTGCAGCCACAGGGGCACCAACAAGCCCACGGAGAAGAACGCGGAATACGCCATCACCATCGCCAATGTCCCTGCCGCAAAGTTGCGGTGACGGAACAAGCGCAAGTTCACGATAGGATCGTCATCCGTCAATTCCCAGATCACGAACACCACCAGCGAGATCACGGCAATGATCGTCAGCGCAACGATCGTGGTCGAATGGAACCAATCTTCGTCATTGCCGAGGTCAAGCATGATTTGCAACGCGCCGACACCCAGCACCAGCAAGGCCAAGCCGATGTAATCCATCTTCGGGCGTTCAAGACGTTCCGGGCGACCCTTCAACTGACGACCCACCACGATCGATGCGAAGATGCCGATCGGAATGTTGATGAAGAAGATCCATTCCCAACTGTAGTTGTCCGTAATCCAACCACCCAGAATTGGTCCCGCAATGGGCGCAACGACGGTCACCATCGCGAGCAAGGCAATGGCTTGCCCACGTTTCTGTGGCGGATAGATCGACAGCAGCAAAGCTTGCGTCACCGGATACATCGGGCCGCACACAAAGCCCTGCAGCGCACGTGCGAACACGAGCATGCCCATGCTTGCAGAGATACCGCACAAGAAAGACGCCGCCACAAACGCGAGCGTCGACCACATGAATAATTTGCGCTCACCAAAACGACGTGTGAGCCAGCCGGTCAAGGGCAGGGCAATGGCGGTACTGACCGCAAACGACGTAATCACCCACGTCGCTTGGTTGGCACTGCCACCCAAGTTGCCGGAGATCGCCGGTAAGGACACGTTGGCAATCGTGGTGTCCAACACTTGCATGAAGCTTGCAAGTGCCAGACCCAAGGTCGCCAGTGCACGGTTTGGCGGCGAAAATCCCGGTGCCGTCAAACCTGAAGGCGGTCGTGCGGCGTTTTCACCTTCGGTGTTTTCCGCGGTGGTAGACACGATTAACGGCTGCCCATGTTGTCGCGTACGACACGTTCGATTTCTTCATCAGCGCGTGCCATGACGGAATCGTAAGCCGATGTCGTGGCATGTGCTTGCGTCGACGTCGTGGTCGGCAACAAGCCATTGCCCTTGTCATGCAGATTGACCTTCACGCTCATGGTCAGACCCAAGCGCAAGGGATGTGCCTGCAATTCTTTCGGGTCCAATTGAACGCGAACCGGCACACGTTGCACGATCTTGATCCAGTTACCCGATGCATTCTGCGCCGGCAAAATCGAGAACGCGCTGCCGGTGCCCATGCCGAGGCTTGCCAACTTGCCATGGAAAACCACGTCGTCGCCGTAGAGTTCAGACGTCAGTTCCACGCCTTGGCCCAAGCGCAAGTTTTTCAACTGCGTTTCTTTGAAGTTCGCATCCACCCACACGCCATCCAGCGGAATGATGGCCATGAGCGGTGTGCCAGGTGCAATACGTTGGCCGAGTTGCACGGTACGTTTGGCAACAAAACCCGACACCGGCGCCACAATGCTGGCGCGTTGCATGCTCAAGTACGCCTGACGCAATTGTGCAGCCGCGGCAGCCACTTGCGGATTGTCTCGAATCGACGACGCATCAATCGGTGCGCGCGAACGTGCCGCATTGTCACGCGATGCGGCTAATGCGGCTTGTGCAGACGCCAAAGCGGATTCAGCGTGTGCGAGCTCTTCAGCCGATACGGCGCCGCTCGCGACCAAACCGCGACGACGTGCAACGTCTGCCGTCGCTTGTGCCAAAGCAATTTCGCGTGCGCGGATATCCACCGACGCGGCATTCGCAGCCGCGTGCAAACCACGGACCTGACGCACAGCAGAACCCAAAGCGGCTTCCGCTTGGCGGAAAGCCAACTGTGCATCTTCGACGTCCAAGTTCACAACGGGTTGGCCCGCTTCTACTTTCATGCCGTCATCTAAGGCAATGCGGGTGACGGTGCCCGGAATTTGTGACGTCACACTCACGACATCGCCCTGCACATAGGCGTCGTCGGTGGTTTCATTCCATCGCCCGACCAAGAAGTGATAAAGCAACCATGCAACGGCCACGATGATCACAGCCGTGGCGACAATCAACAATGCGCGACGACGTTTCTTGCTATTGGGACTGAGTTTTGGGTCAGTCGGGGGCAGGGGGGTTGCGACGGACGGCGCAACGGCCTTCGGCGTACTGGGATTTTCGCTGGTCATTGCGGCTTGCCTTTAGATGCGTTGTTCTTATCGGTGACGTTTGCAACGGTGGCTTCATCCACCGGTACACCGCCGCCCAAGGCGACATTGAGTCGAACCCAGGCGTCGATGCGTTTGGACTGCAGTTGTTTGATCTGTTGATCGAGCGTCAGCAACGGCTTCTGTGCATTGAGCACATCGAGTTGTGTAGACAAGCCTGCCTGACGACGTTGTTTGGTGAGACGTGCACTCTTTGCTGCGGCATCGCGTGATGCGCGCGCACTCAACAATTCTGAATCGAGTGCACGTGCGGTTTGGATGGCATCCACAATTTCGCGCATCGCAGTCAAGACGGCTTGGTCATAGCCTGCAATCGCGAGGTCGAACTCTGCGTCACTTGTGCGCAATTCGTTGCGCAGTCGGCCACCGTCAAAAATGGGCAAGCTAATTGCCGGACCGCCATAGGCAAGCAGTGCATTGGCTTGGAACAGGTCCGACAGATTGCCCGCTGCCACACCCAACATTGCGGAGAGATTCAAGCTCGGATAGAACGCCGCCTTGCTTGCATCAATGCCACGACTCGCAGCTTCAACGCGCCAACGTGCAGCGACCACATCGGGGCGACGCGACACCAATTCACTTGGCAAGGCAGAAGGAATCGCCATCTTCGGCGTATCCAATGTAGGACGCGCGATGGACACACCGTAATCGGGGCCTTGCCCGGCGAGCATGGCGAGCGTGGTCTTCAACGCTTCAATTTGTTGATCGGCTGCTTTGCGTTGCTGGTTCGCTGCTTCTTCCGCAGAGATAATTTGCGACAGCACAATTTGATTATCGATACCCGCTTTGACGCGTTTATCGGCCAATACGCGCAAATCGGCATTGCGTTTGGCATCCGCACTCGCCACGTCGCGCAATTTGTAGGCTTGGTCTAAACCGACGTATGCCTGTGCGATGTTTTGAATCAAGCTCGCACGTGCAGCGTGCACTTCGACTTCTTGCGCACGCGCTTGGTCAATCGCTGCGTCGTACTTGGCGCGCTTGCCACCCCAAATGTCGGGTGCCCACGCAAAATTCAAGGTCACAATCGATGAATTTAACATCTTGCCGCCGATGGGGGCGGGCGCAAGTGTTTCAGGCAACTGTATGTGTGACTCTTGCGCGGAAGCACTAAGCGTCGGGTACAGACCGGCTTCTGACAAACCGGCTTGGGCAAAGGCTTTTCGCACGCGCGCATTCGCCGCTGCGACGGACGGTGAATCCGCCAATGCGTCGCGAATCAAACGATCGAGTTGCGAATCACCGAGGCCTGACCACCAATCGCTTGTTGGCCACGCAGCGTTTGAAAGGTGCACGCCCTTGAGCGCTTTCCCGCTGTGTAAACGGTCGGCACTTCGATAGCTGCTCTCTGGCGAAATGCCTTGCGTGCTGGCACACGCAGCGAGCGTTACAGACATCAGCGCAGTCAAACCTACGCGTATTGAAAGGTGTTTCATTGAGTGACCTTGATCAGGTTATTTCGAACTTGCGTTAGGAGACGCACAAGCGCTTTGCGTTCTTCTTCGTTGATCCCTTCCATGGCATAGACACGAACTTGTTCGGCCACACGTTCGGTGACTTCACGCGCATGGCGTCCGGCGTCGGTCAGCTCGACCTTGAGGACACGTCGGTCACCCGGATCGGCAAGTCGGCGGACCAAACCGCGTTTCTGGAGATCATCAAGCAAGCGCGTCATTGCACCGGGATGGATTTCCACACCACGTGCCAGTTCACCGGCCGTGCTTGGACCTTCAGAAAGCCGCTTCAAAGTGATGTATTGGTTGAAGGTGAATTCCCAGCCTTCAGCCGTGAGTGCGCGTGACATCGCAGCCCACATCGCATCGCGGGTTTGCTTGAAGAGCACGCCGATCGAGGCGGCGCGGATAGGTTCTTTGCATTCCATGGCGTGGAATTTTCACTGCCTCGGCAATAGTTGTCAAGGCAACTATTGGCTCGGCAATGATCTGCCTTTAAACTTTCGTTCAGGTTTAAGCGCGATGCAAGATCAGTTGACGGACAAATTGGGTGCCAAAAAAGGCCAACAGCAGCAGCAGCATGGCCGCGACGGTCCATTTCACTGCGCGTGCGCCGCGCCACCCATAGCGCCACCGGCCGATCAGCAAGGTGCCTAGCACCAGCCAAGACATCACCGACAGCACGGTTTTATGGACGATGTGCTGTGCAAACAGGTCGTGCACGAAAACCACCCCGGTGACCAGTGTGGCGGTCAGCAGCACATAACCCACCCAAATGACTTCAAACAGCAGACGTTCCAATTCCGTGAGCGGCGGCAACACACGTGTCCAAGATTTCACGGCATGGCGGCGCAGGGCGCGTTCTTGGCACCACAGCAAGATACCGATCAAGGTCGCTACGGCTAGGGTGGTATAGGCGACGATCGCGCACCAGGCGTGCAATTGCAGTTGCCAGTCCATTTGATTCGGGTGGCCATGGCCTTGGCTTGCGTAAAGCAGGACTAACAAACCCGCAAACGGAAAGACCAAGATGCCCAAAGCAGAGAGTTTTCCGCGGAAGGAAAGTGCCGTAGAAAGTGCAGCAATACCGAGTGCCGTGAGTGAAAGCGACGCATAAAACTGCAAATCCAATCCCGACAGCGTGCGCCAAGCTTCTGCATGGACCTCGCCATGGAAAATCATGGCCAAAATGACAATCGGCAGCCACGTCCGATTGGTGTCTGGGGATGACTTGCGCAATGTCCAGCCGAGCACGGCGGCGGCGGTGCAGTAGAGCGCTAAGGAAACGTAGGCCATGATCATCGGCAAAGTGTCGCATGAACGGGGTGTCCGCCGAGGACACCGTTATACTGCCAGCTTCCGTTTTTGACTTACTTCAGTGCCTCGCGCCCATGTTTGAATCTCTTTCCGAACGCCTGTCGGGCACCATCAACCGTATTCGCGGTCGTGGTCGTCTGACCGAATCCAACATCACGGAAGCCTTGCGCGAAGTGCGCATTGCGCTGCTCGAAGCCGACGTTGCCTTGCCGGTCGTGCAGGCCTTGATCCAACGCGTGAAAGTGCGCGCCGTGGGCCAAGAGGTGATGAAGTCGCTAACGCCTGGCCAAGCGCTGATTAAGGTCGTGCGCGACGAACTCACCAATGTCATGGGTGCGCAAGCCTCGGATCTGAATTTGAACGTGCCAGCACCGGCCGTCATTTTGATGGCCGGCTTGCAAGGTGCGGGTAAGACCACCACCGTCGGCAAACTTGCGAAGCATCTGAAAGACAAGCGCAAGAAGAAAGTGATGGTGGTCAGTGCTGACGTTTATCGTCCTGCTGCCATCGAGCAGCTCAAGACCTTGGCCGGACAAACCGGTGCGTTGTTCTTTCCGTCGGAGTCGACTCAAAATCCCGTCGACATCGTCCGTGCCGCGATTGATGACGCGAAGAAATCCTTTGCCGATGTATTGATCGTCGATACCGCAGGTCGCCTCGCCATCGACGAAGCGATGATGGCCGAGATCAAAGCCTTGCATGCGGCCGTTACGCCGGTTGAAACTTTGTTCGTCGTGGATGCGATGACCGGTCAAGATGCCGCGGTCACAGCAAAAGCATTCAGCGAAGCCTTGCCACTCACCGGTGTCGTGCTGACCAAAACGGACGGCGATGCGCGCGGTGGTGCGGCCTTGTCGGTGCGTTACATCACAGGTAAGCCGATCAAGTTCATGGGTGTCGGCGAAAAGCCCGACGGCTTGGATGTGTTCCACCCGGATCGTATTGCTAGCCGCATTCTCGACATGGGCGACGTGCTGTCCTTGGTCGAACAAGTTGAAGCCAACGTCGATCGCGAAAAGGCCGAAAAACTGGCCGAAAAAGTCTCGAAGGGCAAGAAGTTCGATTTGAACGACATGCGCGACCAACTCGAGCAAATGCAAAGCATGGGCGGTTTGGCCGGTCTCATGGACAAGTTGCCGGGCATGGGCCAAATCCCCGATTCGGTGAAGAGCCAAGTCTCGGGCAAAGAAGTGCCGCGCATGATTGCGATCATCAATTCGATGACGAAAAAAGAACGTCGTAATCCGGATCTTTTGAACGGCTCACGTCGCGCGCGCATTGCTAAAGGTTCAGGCATGCAGCCTGCCGATATCAACCGTCTGATGAAGCAATATCAGCAGATGGAAAAAATGATGGGCAAGCTCGGTCGCGGTGGCGGCAAGGGCATGATGCGCGGCCTGAAAGGGATGATGGGCGGCGGTATGGGCGGCATGCCGTTTCGTTGAGTGCGCACATGCACCCTGAGTCACCTGACTTAAAAGGCACGCGCGCACTCGCGCTGAATAATTTCGGCCACTTCACGAGCTTTCAAGTGCGTGGCAAATGCGTGCGCGGTTTTGATCTGCATATGGATCGGCTGCGCGCAGCGCAATTGGAAGTGTTTGGCACCGTGCTGGATGAAATTCGCGTACGTGATGCGATTCATGCGGCACTCGATGCAGAAGGGCTGATTGATGCATCGGTGCGCGTCACGTGCTATGACGCCGACTTCGACTTTGCACGTCCGCTGGAAGCACGCGGCAATGACTTGTTGGTGTCAGTTACGCCAGCGCGTGCACCCGCATCCACGCCTTTGCGATTGAAGTCCACGCGCTTCACGCGACAAAATCCTGAGATCAAACACTGCGGCATGTTTTCGCAGTTCATGGCGCGTCGGTCGGCACAATCGCTTGGTTACGACGATGCGATTTTTGTCGATGCTGCGATGAACATCAGCGAAGGGCCTACGTGGAGTTTCGTCTGCTTTGACGGCGACACATTGTTCTGGCCTGTGACACTCTCACTCGACAGCGTGACTGCACAGCTCATCAGTACGTCCGAGGTGATGGAGCGCAAAAAGCAAGAGTTCGGGACCTTGGCGTTGCCGGAGCTCGGGGCCTATTTGGGCGCCTTCGCGATCAATTCCAGCGGCATTCGCCCCATTGCCCTGATCGATAGCTACCCGTTCGATGAAGGCCTGGAGGCCTTGGAGCTGCTGCAATTGGCCGTCGAAAGCCATCCGTTACAGCCCATCTGACAAAACCCGAGGCTGCGACTTTCCACAAGTCGTTGAATGTATTAAACTTGTCGGCTTACCCTGCCATCCCGGCAGCTGGGCAACACAGAGAAAACACAATGGTCAAGATTCGCCTTACCCGCGGTGGCGCCAAGAAGCGTCCGTTCTACCACATCATCGTCACCGACAGCCGCAGCGCCCGTGACGGTCGCAACATCGAACGCGTGGGTTACTTCAACCCGGTCGCACAAGGCCAAGAAAAGCGCGTCGAAATGAACATTGACCGCGTCAACTACTGGGTCGCAAACGGCGCACAGTTCACCGACAAAGTCGGCAATCTGTACAAAGAAGCGCTGAAGACTCAGGCGCCGGCCGCCTGATTGCGCGGCTGCGCAGGGCGTAGCCATGGCAACTGATTCGCAAAATCAAGAGCGCCGCATCTTGCTAGGCAAGGTGCATGGCGCTTTTGGCGTTCGTGGCGAACTGCGCGTGGAATCCTTCACCGATCCTGAAACCGCGTTGCTGAAGTATGCGCCGCTGATCATGGTCGATGCCGCAGGGCGCACGCGCGAATTGCACAACTTGCGTGGCAAACCTGCAGGGAAAGGCTTGACCGTCGCAATGGAAGGCGTCGATGCCAAAGAAGCCGCTGATGCATTGCGTGGCGCTTTGATTTACACACCGCGTTCTTCATTACCGCCGCCGGCACCCGGCGAGTACTACTGGGTCGATCTCGAAGGCTTGGATGTGTACAACCTGGAAGGCGTGCATTTCGGTCGCGTCGCATATCTCACATCCACCGGCGCCAATGACGTCATGGTGGTAGAAGGTGAACGCGAACGCTGGTTGCCGTTCAAGACACCGGAATACGTCACTGACGTGAACTTTGAAACACGTCGAATTACCGTCGATTGGGACGCGGATTTCTAAGGACTGACATGCGTATCGACGTGGTCAGTTTGTTCCCCGAATTTGTCGCCGAATGCACGGCATTTGGTGTCACAGGCCGTGCCGTCGAGCGCGGTCTGCTGTCCATTTCAAGCTGGAATCCAAGGGATTATGCGGAAGGCAACTACCGCAAAGTCGATGATCGTACCTTTGGTGGTGGCCCCGGCATGGTGATGTTGATCGACCCGCTCGAGGCGACGTTTGAAGCCTTGAAGAAAGACGACGACACACCTCCGCATGTGATTTACCTGAGCCCGCAAGGTGCGCCGTTAACCCAAGCGAAGGCACGCGAGCTTTCAACGCGCGCACGATTGGTGTTGTTATGCGGTCGATACGAAGGTGTGGACGAGCGCTTTATTGCCGCACGCGTCGACGAGGAAATCTCGATCGGTGATTACGTCTTATCCGGTGGTGAGCTGGGTGCGGCGGTCATCATCGATACCGTGGCGCGTCTGCAGCCGGGTGCGCTGAACGACGCCGATTCCGCCGAGCAAGACAGCTTTGAGAACGGACTGCTCGACTGCCCGCATTATTCAAAGCCGGTCCAGCACGCACTGGGCGAGGTGCCGCCGGTGCTCTTGTCCGGTAACCACGCGGAAATTGCCCGCTGGCGTCGGGCGCAATCCCTTGAAAGAACGGCCCTTCGGCGCCCTGATTTGCTGGAATCGGCCGAGTTGTCCGATAAAGACCGGAAATTCCTAAAGGAATCAGGCCTCTGGGACGAATAAAAGCCCCATCGGTTCGACTTTCTGCAAAAAAACGATGTACAATGTCCAGCTTCGCGTTAGGCAGGTCGCCGCGCGACATCCAAGAACAACGACAGAATACGGTGTCACCATGAGCAAGCCCTCCCTGCACAACCTCATCAACGAATTCGAAGTCGCGCAACAAACGCGCAAACTTCCGGAATTCGGTCCCGGCGATACAGTGATCGTCAACGTCAAGGTCAAAGAAGGCAACCGCGAACGCGTTCAAGCCTACGAAGGCGTTGTCATCGGTATCAAGAACGGCGGCCTCAATGCTGCGTTCACGGTCCGCAAGATTTCTCACGGCTACGGCGTGGAACGCGTGTTCCAAACCCACAGCCCGATCATCGACTCGGTTGTCGTGAAGCGTCGTGGTGACGTTCGCGCTGCCAAGCTGTACTACCTCCGTGGTCTCGAAGGCCGCGCAGCACGTATTCGCGAAGATCTGGCCGCTGTTGCCAAGCATAAAGCAGAAGCCAAGGCCGCCAAGGCCGCGGAAGAAGCTGCCGCTGCGGAATAATTCCGCACAGTGCATTGCATTCGACGGCCACCTCAGGGTGGCCGTTTGCATTGGAGCCGATTGAAACTTTCTCCTGCCACTGATTCACCCATACAGCCAGCGGTTCGCTTGGATATCTGGCTGTGGGCTGCACGTTTTTTCAAGACGCGTGCCTTGGCCAAAGCAGCGATTGAACATGGCAAAGTCGAAGTCGATGGCGCGCGTCCGAAACCTTCGCGTGAAGTACGCGCGGGCACACAGCTAAAGATTCACCGCGGTGAAGAGATCTTTGATGTGTTCGTCAACGGCGTGAGTGAAAAGCGTGGCGCCGCATCCGTGGCGCAGCAGCTCTACACAGAAAGCGAAGCGTCGATTCAGGCACGACGCGAAACGCGTGAGAAAGCCGCCGCTGCGCGCGCAGGATATTCACCACCGGATACAAAGCCTGACAAGCGTGCACGGCGATTGATTCGCGCGTTGGGTGACATCGATGCACTGTAAAAAAAGCCCGGCGAGTGCCGGGCTTTTTATTTAAACGCGTGGTGTCGAAAGCTTAGCGTTTGCCACCCAAGACCGATCCACCAATGCGGAAAACATCACCGATATCCACTTTGCCGTCGGCACCGCCCAAGATGGAACCAAGCAAGCCACCGCCTGCGCTATTTTGTTCCTGACTCAGCACTTGCGAGACACCTTGCGGGCTCGACTCAACACCTGGCGAGAACACTTTGCGCGACAGATACGCCATCACGATGGGCGCCAGAATTTGCATGAGCATCTGCATCCGGTCGCTATCCATGCCCGTCGCTTTGCCAAGTTGCGATGCGGCTTGATCTTGTTGGCCACCAAAAATATGGCCAAGAATGCCGGCACCATTGATGGCAGAGCCTGAAGGTTGCTGCTGGCCCATTCCGCCCAGCACAGCACCTAACAAATCGCCCATGCCGCCACCACCACCCAGCGATTGTTGGTGATTACCCAATGCGCCGAACAATGCATTCGCACCATTGCCTTGCGCGTTCTTTCCCAGCGCACCAATCAGCATGGGCAGCGCGGCCGCGATGGCTTGACTTGCTTGGTTGTCGTTGACGCCGAGTTGGCCCGCGACTTGTTGCGTGGGTGCGCCCTGCATCTGCTGCAAAATATCTTCAATCATGCTCATGTCAAACGACTCCAAAAGAAAAGGCTGATAGCGTGTTTCTCAAGCTATCAGCCAAAAGAGTACACCGATGTGCGTGGCGCTGAAGTCAGAGCTCTACGTCTTCGCCACCCGGTGAAGCACCCGGATACGTCCACGGCTCGCCGGTATGGCCGGCTTCTGCGATTCGCTTGAGTGCCGCTGCAACGCCTGCACCATACGCTGGGTCAGCTTTGCTGCAATTGTCGACGTGGCGTTGCTTGATGAAGTCGGGCGCATCGCCCATCGCGCGCGCCGTGTTCTCAAACAAACGCTGTTGTTGATCTGCATTCATCAGGCGGAACAGGGCGCCCGGTTGACTGTAGTAATCATCATCGTCTTCGCGGTAGTTCCAGAAATCTGCATCGCCATTGATCTTCAAAGGCGGCTCGCGGAATTCCGGTTGCTCTTGCCACTGACCAAAACTATTCGGTTCGTAGTGGGGGATACCGCCGTAGTTGCCATCGGCGCGACCCAACCCATCCCGGTGATTGCTATGCACAGGGCAGCGCGCTTTGTTCACTGGAGTCTGATGGAAGTTCACGCCCAAACGGTAGCGCTGCGCATCCGCGTAGTTGAACAAGCGCGCTTGCAACATGCGATCCGGTGAAGCACCGATGCCCGGCACCAAGTTGCTCGGTGCGAATGCACTTTGCTCGACATCGGCGTGGAAGTTTTCAGGATTCTTGTTGAGTTCGAACTCGCCGACTTCAATCAACGGGTAGTCCGATTTCGGCCAGACCTTGGTGAGATCGAACGGGTGGATGCGATAGGTCTCTGCATCCGCTTCCGGCATGATCTGCACAAACATTTTCCACTTCGGGAAATTGCCTTGTTCAATCGACTCGTACAAATCACGTTGATGACTTTCACGGTCATGGCCGACCAATTCAGTCGCTTGCGCGTCGGTCAAATGTTCGAGGCCTTGTTGACTGATGAAGTGCATCTTGACCCAGAAACGTTCACCGCCTGTGTTCCAGAAGCTATAGGTGTGTGACGAGAAACCGTGCATGTGACGGTAGGTGCGGGGAATGCCGCGGTCACTCATCACGATCGTGACCTGGTGCAGCGCTTCGGGGAGCAGTGTCCACCAATCCCAGTTATTCGTTGCGCTGCGGAGATTCGTGCGCGGGTCGCGCTTCACGACTTTATTGAGGTCAGGGAATTTGCGCGGGTCACGAATAAAGAACACGGGTGTGTTGTTACCCACCATGTCCCAGTTGCCTTCCTCGGTGTAGAACTTCAACGCAAAACCGCGGATGTCGCGCTCTGCATCTGCGGCACCGCGTTCGCCGGCCACCGTGGTGAAGCGTGCAAACATTTCAGTTTTCTTGCCGACTTTTGAAAAGATCGCAGCGCGCGTGTATTTCGTGATGTCGTTTGTCACCGTAAACGTGCCGAATGCACCAGAGCCCTTGGCATGCATGCGACGCTCGGGAATCACTTCACGAACGAAGTTCGCGAGTTTCTCATTCAACCACAGGTCTTGCGCCAACAGCGGACCGCGAGGTCCCGCTGTGAGACTGTTTTGGTTTTCGGCCACCGGTGCGCCGGCATTGGTGGTCAATCGTGTCACAGGGCATTCGCCATGTTTGACCTCAGGCGTGCGTGACAGCTTCTTCTGCAAGGCTGCAGACGCCGCGGGCGAGGCTGCAGATTTGTAGGCTTTCGGATCGTTCTGGCTCATGACGCTCTCCTGTGTGAAAAACCACTGTGCCTGTCGCACAGATAAAAGAGAAATCGATTGTTTCTCCATCATTGATAGTCAAGCCCAATGAATGGAAAAAGCGGTGCGCCCCCCGCGCCGCCTATCATGCGCCGAATTCGCTTAAGAGAACGTTATGCCCGCGCTCAGGTCAGCGACTTCAGCCGGTACAGTGCCTCAAGCGCCTGTTTGGGTGTCAGCTCATCTGGGTCGATGGATTGCAAGGCATCCAATGCGGCGCTTGCGGGCGAAAACAAACCAATTTGTTGTGGCGCGTCCAAGCGCTCCGGTGTCATCGGCGCTTGTGGCGCAGTGCCATGTGCCTGTGCATGCGCTTCAAGTTCGGCCAAATGTGCGCGCGCATCGCGAATCACCGTGCGTGGCATCCCGGCGAGGCTCGCCACTTGCAAGCCATAACTGCGATCCGCAGGACCGGGCTTAACGCGATGCATGAAGACCAAGGTTTCGCCGTGTTCGACCGCATCGAGATGCACGTTTTCAATGCCGCTGCCGGGTGTTGCCAATGCGGTGAGTTCAAAATAATGCGTCGCGAATAACGTATGGCTTCGATTGTGTTCTGCAAGATGACGCGCGCAGGCGTGAGCCAATGCCAAACCGTCATAGGTGCTCGTGCCGCGACCAATCTCATCCATTAACACCAATGAATGCTCAGTCGCATGGTGCAGGATGTAGCTGGTTTCGGTCATCTCAACCATGAAGGTCGATTGACCCTTCGCCAAATCATCGCCCGCGCCGATGCGCGTCAAAATGCGATCAATGGGGCCGAGCGTCGCAGCGGCAGCGGGGACAAAACTCCCGATATGCGCAAGCAAAACAATCAACGCCGTTTGTCGCATATAGGTGCTCTTGCCGCCCATGTTCGGGCCGGTAATGACCAACATGCGATGTGCGTCATCCAAGTTGACGTCATTCGGTGTGAACGGCGCGGCGCGCACCGCTTCAACAACCGGGTGGCGACCTGCGTCGATTTTCAAGACGTTTTCTGCGCTTAAGGTGGGCTTGCGCCAATCCAGTGCATCGGCGCGCTCGGCAAAGCCCGTCAATACATCGAGTGTCGCGAGTGCCGTGGCGCATCGCTTCAGCGCTTCGAGTTCAACGTTGAGCGACTCAACCAGTTCGGCATACAACGCATTCTCGCGGCTCAGTGAACGGTCACGCGCAGACAACACTTTGTCTTCGAAGGATTTCAATTCTTCGGTGATATAACGCTCTGCATTGGCCAGGGTCTGACGACGCGTGTAATGCGTGGGCGCGCGATCAATTTGTCCTTTGCTGATTTCGATGTAGTAGCCGTGCACGCGGTTGTAACCGACTTTCAAATTGGCAATGCCACTGGCCTCGCGTTCGCGCAGTTCCAAGTCCACTAAGAATTGATCGGCATGGGTCGACAAACGGCGCAGTTCATCAAGTTCTGCATCAAAGCCTTCAGCGATGACGCCGCCATCGCGTGCGAGCATCGGTGGGTGTTCGACAACCGCACGTTGCAGCAGTGCCTGCGTGTCAGCATGCCCGCCCAGTTCCGCAGCGAGCGAAGCCAGCATCGGCGATTCAATGCGCGACAGTGTTTGCTGAAGTTGCGGCGCCAATGTCAGGCCATCGCGCAATGTCGAAAGATCGCGCGGTCGCGCACTGCGCAATGCCACACGCGAAAGAATCCGTTCCATGTCGCCCAAACCACGTAGGACATCACGGAGATCTTCGACCGCATTCGATTGCAACAATGCTTCGACGGCTTGCAGGCGCAGATTCAAAATGGACTGATCACGCAACGGCCGTTGTAGCCAACGACGCAGCAAACGGCCGCCCATCGGTGAGCGCGTCGAGTCGAGTACGCCCAAAAGTGTGTGTCTGATGTCGCCATCGACGCGTGTATCCAATTCAAGATGCCGGCGCGTTGCGGCATTGAGCGTGATGGATTCGCTGGTCGGTTCGGTGGCGATGTGTGTGAGGTGGGGGAGCTGTTGTTTTTGCGTTTCTTCGACATAGCCGAGTAGGGCGCCTGCGGCCGCAATCGCCAACGCTTGGTTTTGAATGCCGAATGCAGATAGATCCTGCACTTTGAAGAACTGCTCCAACTTGCGTTGGCCCGCGTCTGAGTCGAACAGCCAAGGCGCACGTTTTCGCACACCTTTCAGTTGTTCAATGAAAGCGGGGTAGGCATCGTCGTCCGCAATGAGCGTTTCGGCAGGAGACAAGCGCGCGACTTCGGCCTCCAATGCGTCTTCGTCTGCCACTTCGTTCGCCAGCATGCGGCCTGCAGACACATCGGCCCACGCGAGTCCGAATCCGTGCTTACCGCGAGAAATCGCTAACAAAATGTTGTCGCGACGATCGTCGAGCAATGCTTCGTCTGTCAAAGTGCCTGGCGTGACCACACGCACGACCTTGCGTTCGACAATACCTTTCGACGTGGCGGGATCGCCAATTTGTTCGCAAATGGCGACAGATTCTCCCAACGCGACCAAGCGTGCCAAGTAGCCTTCATACGCGTGCGCAGGCACACCGCACATCGGGATGGGCTCACCAGCGCTACTGCCGCGTTTGGTCAAAGTGATGTCGAGCAGTGCCGCTGCTTTGCGCGCGTCGTCGTAGAACAACTCGTAGAAATCGCCCATGCGGAAAAACAACAGCACGTCTGGAAACTCCGCTTTGGCAGCGAAGAATTGCTTCATCAAAGGCGTATGACCGTCGGCACCGCGTTCATTCTTCGAACTGTCTTTCACATCCATGTCTCGCGGATTTTCCGGGTTCGTGTTCAAGTTCGCCAAAATGAGCGTTTCATATTGCGATGTTTCACAGGCATTTTACGATGCCCGGTGAGGTGACACTTGCTCTAAACTCAGTGTTCGCATTCGGTCAGAAGGCACTATGGACGACTCAGCGCTCGAAGCACTTGCCAGTCAAGTCGGAGCAAAAATGCTTGCACAGCATCAACGTTTGGCGACCGCCGAAAGTTGCACCGGGGGTTGGATCGCCAAAGTGGTGACGTCGGTGGCCGGGTCTTCCTCATGGTTTGATTGCGGCATGGTGGCCTATAGCTACGAAGCAAAGCAGGCCCTGCTGCGCGTGCGCCCGCAGACCTTAGAGGAATTCGGTGCTGTCAGCCGCGAATGCGTGATCGAAATGGTGTCAGGTGCCGTGGTCAACTCAGGCGCGAGTATCGCTGTGGCTGTGACCGGCGTGGCCGGCCCTGGCGGCGGTAGCGCTGACAAGCCCGTGGGCACGGTGTGGATTGGTTGGAAGCGTCGCGGCGGCTATGCGCGCGCCGAGCGGTTCCAATTTGAAGGCGATCGCGAGGCCGTTCGGCGCCAAACGGTGGCTGCCGCCTTGGCCGGCGTTGGGGTTGAGCTGGACCAAAAGCCGACCGAATAGGCCTTAGCGGCCTTTTTGCAAAAAATGCTTGCGGGCTGGGCCTGTTAGTAGTATTACTACTCACATGAAGCTCACCGACACCCAAAACGCCATTCTCGAGTTCATTGCCGAGCGCATTGAGCTTGAGGGCATGCCGCCCGCGCAAACAGAAATCGCCCGTGCTTTTGGTTTCAAGGGTGTCCGCGCGGCCCAATACCACCTAGAGGCGCTGGAAGCGGCCGGTGCCATTGAGCGCATGCCTGGCAAGGCGCGCGGGCTGCGTATCCTGCAAGCGCCGAAGTCGGTGCAAGCGTCTTTCGCCTTGGCACCGGCTGCAAACGATGACTTCGTTCGATTGCCGGTGTTGGGGCAGGTTGCCGCTGGCTTGCCGATAGGTGCGGACATCGATGCACACAGCGATAGTTTCGTGGTGGTCGATCGGGTGTTCTTCTCGCCCAAGCCCGATTACCTCTTGAAGGTGAAAGGTGACTCCATGCGTGACGAGGGCATCTTCGATGGCGACCTGATTGGTGTGCATCGCACGGCAGATGCGCGCAACGGTCAGATTGTTGTCGCGCGCATCGACGAAGAAATCACCGTCAAGCTCTTCAAAAATACGGGTGAACGCATTCGCCTGTTGCCACGTAATCCGGACTACGCACCGATCGAAGTGATGCCCGGGCAAGAGTTCGCGATTGAAGGCTTGTATTGCGGTTTGGTGCGCCCCAATCGATGAAAGCGTCTTTTTCCCACCGAGGTTCGGGCAACACACCGATAGCCGTCCGTGTGGGTGTCAGTAATTATTTTTCAGACGGTTTGTGCGGCGTCGCAATGTGTGCGACGGGCGCATCCGAGACTGTATCCAACACGAATCAAACATTCGAATCAGCGAGGAAGTAAACATGGAAGACAACAAGCAACGCGCCTTGGCGGCGGCACTGAGTCAGATTGAGAAGCAGTTTGGCAAAGGTTCGGTCATGCGTATGGGCGACCGTAATGCAGAAGCCGTTGAAACCATCGGTACCGGTTCGCTGATGCTCGATATCGCACTTGGCATTGGTGGTTTGCCGAAGGGCCGTGTTGTTGAAATCTATGGACCGGAATCGTCGGGTAAAACCACGTTGACCCTGCAAGCCATCGCAGAATGCCAAAAGGCAGGTGGTACGGCAGCCTTTATCGACGCAGAGCACGCGCTTGATCCGATTTATGCACAAAAGCTGGGCGTGAATCTGGATGACTTGCTGTTGTCGCAGCCCGACACAGGCGAGCAAGCCTTGGAAATCGCCGACATGTTGGTGCGTTCGAACGCCGTGGATATCGTGGTCGTGGACTCCGTGGCAGCACTGACCCCGCGCGCTGAAATCGAAGGTGAAATGGGCGACCAATTGCCGGGTCTGCAAGCGCGTTTGATGAGCCAAGCCCTGCGTAAGCTCACGGGCAACATCAAGCGCAGCAACTGCTTGGTGGTCTTCATCAATCAGCTGCGTATGAAGATCGGCATCATGATGCCGGGCCAAAGCCCGGAAGTGACGACGGGTGGTAACGCGTTGAAGTTCTATGCATCGGTTCGCTTGGATATTCGTCGTATCGGCGCGATCAAGAAGGGCGATGAAATCATCGGCAACCAAACGCGCATCAAGGTCGTTAAGAACAAATTGGCACCGCCGTTCAAGCAAGTCGTGACGGAAATCCTTTATGGCGAAGGTATTTCGCGTGAAGGCGAAATCATCGATATGGCTGTGGAAGCCAAGCTGGTTGATAAGGCCGGTGCGTGGTACAGCTACGGCAGCGAGCGCATTGGCCAAGGTAAAGAAAATGCACGTCAGTACCTGAAAGACAATCCGGCCATTGCGCAGCAGCTTGAAGCTGCGCTCCGCGAAAAATTAGTGCCTGAAGAAGCACCGCGTGACGCGAAGGATGACGCAGAAGCCTGAGCAAGATACCGGCTTGCCGGTGTCGGGCAACTCCTCGCGCCCGCGCCGGCAAAGACCGGAGTTGACGCCGACCCAGCGCGCCTTGGTGCTGCTGGTTCGGCGTGAACACTCCAAGAAAGAGCTCAAGCAAAAGCTTGAGTACAAAGGGGTGAGCAGCGCAGACGCGCAAGCGACGGTCGAGAAGTTGACGGAGGCCGGCTGGCAAGACGACGCGCGTTTTGCTGAACAATGGGTTCGAAGCAAAGTGTCCAGTGGCTACGGCCCGCTTCGAATCAAGGCAGAGCTTAAGCTGCATGCACTCAGCGCATCTGCCATTTCCAGCGCTCTAGAGACTGTCGAGACCTCTTGGTCCGCTTTGGCGCATGAGCATATCCGTAGACGCTTCCCATCGGCATTCGAGCAAGATCGGGCCGCTCAGCGGAAAGCCGCAGACCACCTGCTGCGTCGCGGGTTCAGCATGGACCACGTCCGCGCCGCGCTGAAATGTGATTTTGAAGACGAATACTGAATCCAAATACGGTACGGCGACGCATTCAGCCTGATAACCTAGTGGTTTTCCCGCCGACTGTTGTCCGCTGCCCCGTATTTTATGAAGACCACTGCTGATATCCGCCGCGAATTTCTCGAGTTCTTTGCCGAGCGCGGTCACACCATCGTTCCATCCGCCAGTCTCGTGCCGGGCAACGACCCGACCTTGCTCTTTACGAACTCCGGCATGGTGCAGTTCAAAGACGTCTTCTTGGGCGCGGAGAAGCGCAGTTATGTACGCGCAGCTGACGTGCAGCGTTGTCTGCGCGCCGGTGGCAAGCACAACGATTTGGACCAGGTGGGCTACACCGCGCGACATCACACCTTCTTTGAGATGTTGGGCAACTGGTCGTTTGGCGATTACTTCAAGAAAGAAGCCATCGAGTGGGCGTGGGAGTTGCTGACGGTCGTTTGGAAGTTGCCGAAAGAGCGACTGCTCGCCACGGTCTATCACACCGATGACGAATCCTTTGCCATTTGGCGCGATGTGGTCGGCTTGCCGGAAGATCGCATCATTCGCATCGGCGATAACAAAGGTGCACCGTTTGCGTCCGACAATTTTTGGCAAATGGCAGACACCGGGCCGTGCGGTCCGTGCACTGAAATCTTTTACGACCACGGCGAAACTTACGCCGGTGGTCCGCCGGGTTCTCCGGATGAAGACGGTGATCGCTTCATCGAAATCTGGAACAACGTGTTCATGCAGTTTGATCGCGCAGCCGATGGCACGCTGACACCCTTGCCCGCACCCTGTGTGGATACGGGTATGGGTTTGGAGCGCATCACTGCCGTTTTGCAGCACGTTCATAGCAACTACGAGATCGACCTCTTCAAGGCACTGATCGCGAAAGCCGCAGCGCTCACGCACACGTCGGATCTCGATAACAAATCACTTCGTGTGATTGCGGACCACATTCGTGCATCGAGCTTCTTAATCGCTGATGGCGTCTTGCCGAGCAACGAAGGTCGCGGTTATGTCTTGCGCCGGATTATTCGCCGTGCATTGCGTCACGGTTGGATGCTCGGTGTGCGCGAATCGTTCTTCCATAAGTTGGTTGACACCCTGGACGCGCTGATGGGCGAGGCCTATCCGGTCTTGCGCACGCAAAAAGAACTGATCTCACGCGCATTGCTTGCAGAAGAAGAGCGGTTCGCGCAGACCTTGGATGCGGGCATGCGCATCTTCAATGATCTGGCCGATCAACATCCGGAAACCATTCCGGGTGTGGATGCATTCCGTTTGTATGACACCTACGGCTTCCCGCTCGATCTCACCCAAGACATGGCGCGCGAGCGCAACATGCAGGTGGACACCGACGGTTTCAATGTCGCGATGAACCAGCAGAAAGACACCGCCCGTGCCGCAGGCAAATTCGGTGGCGGTCTCAGCATGCCGGCAGAGTTGGTCGCACAACTTTCACCGACGCAATTCACGGGCTACGAAACGCTTGCCGGTGAAGGTGCGCAAGTGGTGGCATTGCTCGTTGACAATCTACCCGTGCAATCGATCTCAACAGGTCAAACCGCCGTGGTCCTGCTCGATTCGACACCGTTCTATGGCGAATCAGGTGGCCAGGTCGGTGACGCAGGCATGCTCGAAGGCGAAGGTATTCGTTTCGATGTCACCGATACGAAGAAGATCGCAGGTCAATTCCACGCCCATATCGGCAGCTTGTCGGATGGCACGCTGCGTGTCGGCGATCGCGTCAGTGCTTTCGTCAATGAAACACGCCGTCGCGCCACCATTCTCAATCACAGCGCGACGCACCTGTTGCACGCGGCTTTGCGCGAGGTCTTGGGCACGCATGTGCAACAAAAGGGTTCGCTGGTTGCGCCCGATCGCCTTCGTTTCGACTTCTCGCATTTCGAGCCGATGACACGCGCACAGATTCGCGAGATCGAACGCCGCGTCAATGATGAGATTCGAGCGAACCACGAAGGCGAAGTCCACAACATGGGCATGCAAGAGGCATTGGATTTCGGTGCAATGGCCTTGTTCGGCGAGAAATACGGCGAGCACGTGCGGGTGCTGAAGTTTGGTCAAGGTTCAATCGAACTCTGCGGCGGCACACACGTGCGGCGCACAGGTGATATCGGCTTGTTCAAGATTGTTTCGGAAGGCGGTGTGTCCGCAGGCGTCAGGCGCGTTGAAGCAGTGACGGGTCAAGATGCGTTGGATCTCGTCGAAGAGTTCGAGCAACGCTTGGAAGACTTGGCAAGCCAACTCGGCGGCAATGCGCGTGAATCGGGCGACAAATTGAAAGCGCTGATCGCACAGCAAAAGCAGTTGCAAAAAGAATTCGATGCGTTGAAGGCGAAAGCCGCCGGCAATGCCACCGCAGATCTTGCCGGCACGGCCGTCGATATCCAAGGCATCAAGGTTGTTGCGGCACGCATGGAAGGCCTGGATGCGAAGGCGCTGCGTGACGCCGTCGATCGCCTGAAGTCCCAACTTCAAAATGCCGTGATCTTGTTGGCAGGCGCTGACGGCCAAGGCAAGTTGGCCATGGTGGCGGGTGTCTCAGGTGACGCACAGAGGTCAGTGAATGCCGGTAAATTGCTCGGACACGTCGCAGGTCAGTTGGGTGGCCGCGGCGGTGGACGCGCAGACATGGCGCAGGGTGGGGCAGATGATTTGCCGAACGCGGCAGAAGTGCTCGCGGCGGTCCCGGCCTGGGTCGCAAGTCAAGCTGGTGCGTGAACCGAAAGGCTCAAAATTTTGAGCCGCTTGGGATTCTTGGATAGTATGGGCGTTCAATCGGGAGGGACCCCGCCAATGGACATGGAGAAGTACCAATGTTGATTCTGACGCGCCGGGTTGGCGAAACCTTGATGATTGGCGAATCAGTCACCGTGACGGTGTTGGCCGTGAAGGGCAATCAAGTGCGCGTCGGCATTACCGCGCCGAAAGACGTCGCCGTGCATCGGGAAGAGATCTTCCAAAAGATCCGCCACGACGACGAGCCGGGCGAATCGACCGAGCCCGCGAGCGAGACCTAAGCGCACAAACTTTTTGATTCTTTTGCGTCAAGCGGCTATCCTTGCCGACTGACAGCATCGCTGCTCACATCCCGGAAACGTGCCCGAGAGGCCGAAGGGGCTCCCCTGCTAAGGGAGTATGGGGTCAAAAGCTCCATCGAGGGTTCGAATCCCTCCGTTTCCGCCAGATTGCACACGGCCCCTTTTGGGGCCGTATTTATTTGTACGGTCGCGTAATCGCCTGAATCATGTCGATATACCGCGTGCCTACACTGCCTGAGAGCGGCTCGAGCGTCTCTAGCGGTGTCACGGAGACACCGTAAAGCGGCAATGCATGATTCGCAATGCGCACACCCGGCGTGTCATGAATTACGTAGGTCAAGCCATTCCAACGGCCCAGCACCATCATCACGTGACCCGGAATGAAAATGAGGTCGCCGGGTAATGCAGCGTTGATCGCTTGCATTCGCTCAGCGTGCGTACTCTTCGCTGTGAACCGCGTGGCATGAAAGTTCGGGATATCGCGTTGGTCGCCTGTATTCCGTGGCATCACAATGCCCACCGCCGCATACACCTCAGAAACAAACCCACTGCAATCACGCGTACCTCTCGCGTGGCCCCAGCCATAGGCCTCGCCCAAATAGCGAAACGCCGTTCGCAAGATGTTGGCGCGCGTATAGGGCAGCGGTGTGGGTTGAACGGCCGCGTTGCGTGCTAACGCCGCTTCCTTATCGACCACCCGAATCGCATCCGCCTTAACCCAAGCCCGATAGTTATAAGCGTTCACAAAGTACCACTGCCCATCGGCACTGGTATGCAAAATCGCAACCGCCCACCCCGGGAAAACCGCCGACTCCTGCAGCCGATCAATATTGATCTCAATATCCTCAGCCTTGCTATAAGCCCGCACATCCGAAGGCACCGCCCGCAAATCCGCCCGACTAACCACCGTCCCCCACCGAACATTAACGGTGACAGGTACCGTTAATTCCGAATTAACTGTACCTGTCACCGTTAATTTGCCGTGGGCGTTTATTAGGGTGGGTTTTGCGGCTTTGGCTAGTTGGGTGATGGCGTTTTGGACTACGGCGCCGGGGAGGGTGGGGGGTAGGGCATCGAGGGCGTAGAGGTTGGCGGCTTGGGTGTAGGTGTTTGCGTTTAGGCGCGCGATTTCTTCGGGTGTGTGCAGGGTTTTGTTTGGGTCGTCCAGTTGCGCTATCCAATAGTCGGCGGTGAGCATGGGGGCGGTGACGCCGGGGACTTGCAGGTCGGCGCTGCCGTTGCGTGCGGGGACGGGGGCTTTGATGTCTGCGAGCGTGTATGGCGCAGGGACGGATGCGGGGACGTTTGCGGCGGTTTCGGCGTTGGGGCGTACGTGTGTGCAGCCCAGGGCAAGCACGATGACGCCAGAGAGAATGAGCGCACGCGTTTTCATGCAGGCGGTGCACCGGCATCCAAGCGCGACTTGCGCCACGCGGTGACCGACTCCGGCCATTCGCCCGCATCCAAATAGGCTTGAATGATTTTGCGCGAAGCGATGACACCCTCGTCGACGCCAAGTTCATTAGCGATTTGTGTGACCTTGCTTTGCCACGCACGCACTCTGGATTTGTCGCGATCGCGGTCGTCGATCAATAAGGGCATGTTGTCTTCGTCTTCGCCCACGGTGTGCATCGCGGTTAGCATCGCAGCGGCCAAATTACGCGGCGCACGTGGATGCTTCAGCAAGATCTGGTTCACCACTTCTTCGGTTTGCGCATCGGCTTCGGCCAAGTCGATGGCCGCTTCAACCGGCAGCACCCAGTTTTTCGGCAAATCACGCGCACGTGCCCGTGCTTCACGCCAACGCATCAGGCGCAACAATCGTGTTTGACCCGCACGGTCCATGCGTTGCCCGGCACGCGCACCCATATGCGCCCAGCGCTCCGGTGCATCGACTGATTGCGAAGCAAAGTAGGCCTCACTTTCCTGCTGCATCCATTCGCTGCGGCCGAGCGTGTCGAGCTGCTCAGACAGAACGCGGTGTGCCTCATGCAAATAGCGCACGTCTTCCACTGCATACTTCAACTGCGATGCACTCAACGGACGTCGCATCCAATCTGATCGCGTCTCACCTTTGTCGATGTCGATTTCGAACAAGGCCTGCATCAATCGCGCGTAGCCCATGCCGTGCCCCAAGCCGACCAAGGTCGCGGCCAGCTGCGTATCGAACACCGGATACGGCGCCAAACCACACCCATGGATGAAAGCGATGAAATCTTCGCCCGGCGCATGCATGATCTTGAGAATGTCTGGATTGGACAACAGCGGCGCTAATGCCTCGTTGATGCCTGGCACTTTGGAGTCCACCAACAGCACCGCATCCTCGGTCGCAATCTGCACCAAGGCGAGCTTCGGCCAGAACGTCCGTTCACGTACAAATTCAGTGTCGATCCCGATGGCGCCGCGAATATGGGCGAGTTGGGCGGTGAGAATCTCAGGGGAATCGACCCAGATCGAGGTCGGCGTTTCGCTTTCTACAGTCATTGCGTGACAATACCCCATGTGCGGAATGTCACGTTGAAATTCTCGAAGACTCAGCTCATCAGTGCGTTCATTGCGCTCGCACTGACGGCATGCGTGCGCGATGACGCACCGACGAATACGACAAGTGCCGAGCGAGAAGGCTTGGTCAGCGTCAGCGCCTCCGAACTCACCGAATTTCCGCTGGACTGGCAAGCGCCCCGCGCAAGTGGCGAGCCCACCTTTAAAGCGCAAATGGCGCTTGCAGAAAAGGCATTGCGTGAAGGCCGGATGCTTGAAGGCGATCGAAGCGCCGCCGCACATGTGTACGCCGCGCGCTTGGCAGGCGCACAAGGCGAAGCATTCGAAACCCTGCGACGACAGGTGGCGCATGCCGTCATCGTCGAAGGCGACGCGCAACTCAAAGCATTGGCCAACAATGATCCCGAGGCGGATCGCTTAGCCCACCTCGCCGCCGCCATCCTCAGAACCCTAGCGCGCGACGACGCCGAAACGCAGTTGTACTTGTCCCGCGTCGATGCCTCGGACCGCTTGGAAGCGCTATTGCTATTGGCCGACAAAGAACTCGCCACCGACCGACTCGGCGAGCAGAACATCGGTGCACAAGTCGATTTCAAGGAAGTCTTGCGAAACCGACCCAACGATGTCCGTGCTATTGCAGGGTTACACGGTGTGCAGCGTGCCTTGGCAGTAAGAGCATGGCGCGCGTCTGCCGCCCGCGACTATGAAAACGTCACCCGCTGGATGCAGTTTTCAGATGCGGTCATTGAAAACAAGCCCTACATTGCCGCGCAATGGCGCGCACTGGAAAAGCAACGCATGCAACAGGTCATCGACCTGTACAACGACGCATTGATTGATTTGCAAGATCCCGGCGCCCGTGGCGCTATCAGCAGTGCACAAGCCAACTTGTCTGAAATGAAAAGACTGGCGGTGAAAGGGGATGGCTCCGTCGCAGAGCTGCAACGCAGAATTGATACTGCGCGCGCTTACGGCAGCTTCCAAATGGGCCAACAGTTCAAAGAAGCGCTGCGCAGCGGCGGGTTTGCACCGGAGATGCGTGTCTTACCGATCGGCATGATGATGATGGGCGCGAGCAAAGATGACCCGGATGCGCGACCCTCAGAAATGCCCGCGCATCGCGTTCACTTCGTACGCGGCGTTGCGATGTCGCTCAATGAAGTCACCGTCGGCGAATTCGCGGCGTTCGTACGCGCCACCGGCTTCAGATCGCGCGCAGAGCGTCGCGGACATTCCATTATCTATAACGAACGCACCGGCAATTTCGCGCGCAGCAGCGGCGTCACTTGGCGCGACGACTACGCCGGCAAGCCTGCACCTGCAAATTACCCGGTCGTACATGTCGACGTCCGCGATGCCGAAGCCTATGCCGCGTGGCTCAGCACGGAAACACGGCGCGCCTATCGTCTGCCGCACGAATCCGAATTCGAGTACGCCTTGCGCGCCACCAATCCCGGACGTTTCCCATGGGGCAATGCGATGCCGACATCGGTGCTGGGCAACCTGACGGGCGACGGCGACGTCTCACCCTCAGGGCGACGCTGGGCCAACGCATTTCCCAATTACCGTGACGGTGAATGGGGTCCTGCGCCGGTCGGCCAATACCGCGCCAATGCATTCGGCCTTCACGACATGGCAGGCAATGTGAGCGAGTGGACATCCGACTGCTGGCATCAGGGCTATCGGCGCGCACCGGCGGACGGGTCTGCATGGACCAATCCGGGTTGCCGCAGTCGTGTGATCAGGGGCGGGTCTTGGGCCAGTTCGCCCGCGCAGCATCGTTCTGCGTGGAGAATGGCACAAGCCCATGACATCACCAATGCGCGAACCGGCTTTCGGGTTGCGCGAGATATTTGAGACAAGGAGTTTCATACATGCAGAACGATCCTGGCAGTCAGTACCCGCGTCGTCGCGGCTTTGGTATCAGTCCGCGTTTGATCATCGTCGCTTTGATGTTGATGTACGGCGCGTACTACTACTTCTCGAATCGCCAAGTGCAACCGGAAACCGGCGAAAAGATTCTGATCGACCGCAGCCTGTCTGCCGAGCAAGAATCGAATATGGGTTTGCAGGCATTCCAAGAAGTGCTGCAACAAGAACAACAACTCCCCGCCAATTCGGAACTGAGCCAACAAGTCAGCGCGATTGCGCAACGCTTGGTCGCAGTCATCCCACAGGTGTCTGATGCACTCGCCGCAGAGCACAACGCAAAATCCGCGCACGTGGAAAAGAGCTTTGATTGGCAAGTCGCTGTCTTGAAATCAGATCAGGTCAATGCGTTCTGCTTACCCGGCGGAAAAATGGCGGTGTACACGGGCTTGATTCCTGTCGCGCAGAACGCTGATGCCATGGCTGTGGTGATGGGACATGAAATCTCGCATGCCTTGTTGCGTCACGGCGCACAACGCATGGCGAAACAACGCCTCGAACAAATTGGTGCGATGGCGGGCGCCATGAGCGGTATGGACCCGAGCATGCAACAGGCCGTGTTCTCCGCCTATGGTGTGACGTCGCAGCTGCCGTTCGCACGTCACCAAGAATCGCAAGCCGATGAGTTCGGCTTAATGCTCGCCGCGGCCGCGTGCTTCAACCCCGAAGAATCCATCGCGCTTTGGCAGCGCATGGACCAAGTCAGCGGTGGTCAGGCACAGCCTGAGTTCTCGTCGACCCACCCAAGCGCCGGTACGCGTATCAAGGAATTGCAAGCCTTGATGCCCAAGGCCATGGAATACCGCGCCCGTTTCTGCAAGAATCCGGGGGGTACGCAGCAAACTGCATCCCTCAGGTAAACCGATGCGCAAGCATGTTTTGACGCTGATTCTCGCAGGCGCTACGGCGCCTGCTTTCGCGATTGATTACACCGCCACATCGGGCCTCGGCATGACGCTCGAACAGCAATCGACACGCTTCGATGTCGCCGAGCTGTCTTTCAAAGTCGACCCGACCAAGAAAACCCTTGCAGGCGAGGCGCGTCTCACCTTCACGCCGAAACATGCCATTCAACAATTCGCCATTGAACTCGACCCGCGCTATGCGTTGTCGCGCTTTGAAGTGAACGGCAAAGTGTTGTCGAAATCCGAGTACAGCTGGAAGGAAGGCCGCATCAGCTTCCCCGTCGCAGCGTCGGCGAATACGGCATTCGAAGTGAAATTGGTCTACGCCGGCAGCCCACAAGTCGCGAAGCGCGCACCGTGGGACGGCGGCATTGTGTGGGCAAAAACGCCGAGCGGACAACCGTGGATTGCGACCGCCGTTGAAGGCGAGGGCTGTGATTTATTGTGGCCGTGCGTCGACCACCCGATGGGCAAACCACTGCAAGTGATTCAGCACATCACCGTGCCGCAAGGTTTGGTCGCTGCATCAAACGGTGTGTTCTTGGGTGAAAGCAGCAAAGACGGTTGGACCACCTACAACTGGAAAGCGACCGAACCGACCACGTACGCAATCGCACTGAACATCGCACCGTATGACACGCTGAAGTCGAACTATCAAAGCAGATTCGGCAACACCTTGCCGATGGTTTTCTATTACCTCAAGGGCAATGACGCCAAAGCGCGCGGCCTCTATGAAGAACTGCCTTTGTATCTCAACTTCTTCGAAGAAGTTGTCGGTCCGTACCCGTTTCCGAAAGACAAAGTCGGCATTGTCGAAACGCCACATTTGGGCATGGAACACCAAACGATCAATGCATATGGCAATGGCTACAAGAAAGACATCAACGGCTACGACTGGCTGATGAACCATGAATTCGCGCATGAGTGGTTTGGCAATCAAATCACCAATGCCGATTGGGACGACATGTGGTTGCACGAAGGCTTTGCCATGTACATGCAGCCACTGTATTTGGAGTGGCTGCGTGGCCGCGTGAACTACGACGCAGAGATGCTTCGTCAACGCGGTTTGATTCGCAATGCACATGCCATGGTCAGTGGCAAACCTCGGCCACATGGCGAAGCCGCAGCGGAAGCGATCGACCCGGGCACGGACATCTATTACAAGGGCGCTTGGATTCTGCACACCTTGCGCAATCAGATTGGTGATGCGGCATTCCGTCGCAGCATGCGCGAGCTCGTCTACGGTCGCAACGATCCGAAGCCCGGCAATTTCAAGCCGCGTTACGCCACCACCAACGACTACGTCGCGATCGTCGACAAGATCACAGGTAAAAAGTGGGCGTGGTTCTTCGATGCCTATGTGCGTGAAGCGAAGATTCCCGCGTTGGTGGCAACACAGAGCGGACACCGTGTGAACGTCGAATGGCAAACAGGTAATGGCAAACCTTTCCCGTTGCCGATTGACGTGCGCGTTGGAAATCGCGTGGTGAAATTGCCGATGAATCAAGGCAAGGGCAGCTTTGAACTCAAGCCGTTCGAAACCTACACCTTGGATCCCGACAGCAAGGTGCTCAAAGACCAGCCAGAAATCGCTGCGTGGCGCAAAGACGAAGCCGAGCGCGCGGCTGTTGCGGCGGCAGCGGCGGCTGCAGCCAAGCGCGGTAAGTAAGCGAGATGCCCGCGACCTGGAAGTTCGTGTTGATGTTGACGGTCTCCAACATCTTCATGAACTTTGCGTGGTACGGGCACCTCAAGTTCAAACACAGTCCGGTTTGGATCGCGATTCTCGCTAGCTGGGGACTCGCCTTGTTTGAATACATGTTCATGGTGCCCGGCAATCGTGCCGGCGCCATGACACTCAGCCTGACGCAGATGAAGATCGCGCAGGAATGCATCACTTTGGTGGTTTTCGTGGTGTTCGCCTACTTCATGTTTGATGAGCGCCTGCGCTGGAACCATCTGGCCGCCTTCGCGTGCTTGTTGGGTGCCGTAGCCTTCGCCTTTGCAGACAAACGCTAAACCGGCGCGACAACGCTAAAATGGCCGCATGATTCTGAATATCGCGGCGTACCACTTCGCTGACATCCACGACGTCCCAGACACGGCCGAGCGCATCTATTCGATTTGCGACGCGCACGCGCTGCTTGGTTCGGTGTTGGTGGCGCCTGAAGGCGTGAACTTCTTTTTAGCCGGTGAGCCAGAAAGCCTGGAAGCCTGTCTGACCGAACTCCAAGAAGATACGCGCCTCGCCGGTCTCGTCATCAAACGCAGCTGGAGCGAAGACGTCCCGTTCCGACGCCTCAAGGTCAAACAAAAGCGCGAGATTATTTCATTCGCGGGCAGACCTGCCGCGACCGGTGCCGCACGTTCACCTTCAGTGCTGCCGGAAACGCTGGCACGTTGGTTTGCGCAAGGACACGACGACGAAGGCCGCGAAGTGGTGATGCTCGATACACGCAATCAACAAGAAGTGGCGTTCGGCACGTTCACAGATGCCGTCACCTTGCCGATCAAAAAATTCAATGACCTGCCTGAAGCGGTTGAAACGGTCCGTGGACAATTGGAAGGCCGCCGCATCGTCAGCTTCTGTACCGGCGGCGTGCGCTGCGAAAAGGCCGCCCCGTTCCTGGCATCGGCAGGGTTCGAAAACGTCATGCAACTAGAGGGCGGTATCTTGCGCTACTTCGAAGATGTCGGTGAAACCGGCTACACGGGCGGCTGCTTCGTCTTTGACGAACGCGTCGCACTCGACCCTCAATTGAAACCCATGCAGGGCGTTCAATTCGCCAGCGCTAAGGACGGCCCGCTGTGAGTTGGGTTGCGATCGCAGTACTCGTCTTACTGCTTTGGCTCGCGATCAAGACCTTGAGCTTTGCGTTCAAGGTCTTGCTATGGATCGCGATGGCTGTCATTGCGTATTGGCTGTTTGCGCAGGCATTCGGCTTGCCGCTGCCTGCGTTTGCTCTGCCGCGCGTTTAGTCGCGAAATTTCTTGCCGCCGCCACCGCCGCCGAACTTCTTCGGGCCGCGCGGTGGGTAGCCGCCTTCGCGACGTTCAAAGCCACCTTCCGGCTTGCCTTTGCGCGGACGGAAGGACGGCGCATTGATGTCGGCGTCGGTCGCCACGCGCAATTGAATCGGACGGCCCGCCACACGCACTTTTTTCATGTACGAGAGCAATTCGTCCGGCATGCCTTGCGGCAGATCGACCAGCGAGTAATCGTCGCGGATATCCACGCGGCCAATATGGCGTGCGTCGATCTCTGCTTCATTGGCAATGGCGCCGACAATGTTGCCTGGCTTCACCTGATGCGAATGACCGACATCTATGCGGAAGGTTTCCATCGGCACATCTGAGATCGGGCCTTCAGCGCGCGGTGCACGCGGCTTGCGTTCTGGGCGCTCACCGTCATGACCCATGCGTTCTTTGCGGCTGCTGCGTTCCGGACGATCGGCTGCAAAACCCTTCGCACCAGCGGCTTCATCACGCGCATCGAGCAATAGCGGCTTCTTACCTTGCACCAAGTGGGCGAGGGCAGCGGCGATTTCCGACATCGGGATATTGCGCTCGCGTTCGAACTGCTCAAGCATTTCTTTCAAAGGTTGAACGCCATCACCGTCAAGCGCACCCGTCACCTTTTCGAAGAAACGCTCGACACGACGCGTGTTGACGTCAGCCACCGTCGGCAAGGCCATCGACTCGATGGTTTGACGCGTAGCGCGTTCAATAGAACGCAACATGCCACGCTCACGCGGGGTCACGAACAAGATCGCGTCACCTTTGCGACCGGCACGACCGGTACGGCCGATACGGTGCACATAGCTTTCGGTGTCATACGGAATGTCGTAGTTCACGACGTGGCTGATGCGCTCAACGTCCAAACCACGTGCGGCGACGTCGGTCGCGACCAAGACGTCAATGTTGCCGTCTTTCAAGCGTTGAATCGTACGCTCGCGCGCTTTCTGATCCATGTCGCCATTGATCGCTGCCGCGGCAATGCCACGCGCAGACAACTTCTCAGCCAATTCCTCGGTACCAATCTTGGTGCGCGAGAAAATGATCATGCCGTCAAACGGTTCGGCCTCGAGAATGCGGGTCAAGGCGTCGAGTTTGTGCACACCACTGACCGCCCAATAGCGCTGCGTGATGTTGGCCGCGGTCGTCGTCGTCGACTTGATCGTGACTTCAACCGGATTGTTCAAATAGGTTTGCGCAATGCGACGAATCACGGCCGGCATCGTCGCTGAGAACAATGCGACTTGGCGGCCTTCGGGCGTCTTCTTGAGCACGGCTTCGACATCGTCGATGAAGCCCATGCGCAGCATTTCGTCCGCTTCGTCCAGCACCAAGGCTTTCAGGCCAGACAGGTCAAGCGAACCCTTTTCGAGGTGATCAATGACGCGGCCCGGCGTACCCACGACCACATGCGCACCGCGCTTCAGCGCAGACAGCTGCGGGGTGTAGCTCTGGCCACCGTAGATCGGCACCACGTTGAAGCCCTGCAAATGCGAGGCGTATTTATGGAAGGCCTCACTGACCTGGATCGCCAGCTCGCGCGTCGGCGCCAGAACGAGCACCTGCGGCTTGTTCAGCTTGGGGTCGATGTTCGACAGCAACGGCAACGCAAATGCGGCGGTTTTACCGGTTCCGGTTTGTGCTTGGCCAAGCACGTCGCGGCCTTCCATCAAGGGCGGAATGGTGGCCGCTTGAATCGGGGACGGATGCTCGTAACCAACGTCTTTCAGGGCTTTGAGCAAGCCATCGGACAGGCCGAGATCGGCAAAGGAGGTGGGGGTGGTTTCAGTACTCATGGCGTGCGCCTTTGGCGAAAGCAGTGGCGCTTCGCGGGCACATAGTGTACGCCTCAATGTGAATGGCCGCTTGAACGGCCGTTCAAGCTGTCATCCGAGTGGCTCACCACATAGGTACGGAAAGGGATTTCAGACTCGGCCCAGTTCACATGCGCTTGGGTCAAAATCTCGCGCAACATGTGCAGGTCTTCGGCGTCCGATTTGGCCGCGTGCTCGTGGGTGCTGAATATCACCACGAAGCCCGAACCCGGCAGCCATGACAAATCATTGATGGCGTCTTCAAAGGCATCCCAGTTGAAACCGAACTGATCGGGCTCGGGATACTGCATGCCTTTGGCGAAGGCTTCCAACATCGCATGTTTATTCAAGGCCGCGCGCACATAGACGTCGATCGGTGTGATGTCTTCTTCAGCACACTCCGCAAGCAAGGCCGGCAGGTCCTCGCGCGCAATCAAACTGATCGGATGCCCATGCAGCAAGGTGGGCGATGCATAGGGCAGTTCGTCAGATGTCGTCATGGTTCCACCTGCCTAAAACTCCGGTAATGATCGGCACTGTAATACCAAATCTCGGGCGGGTTGCCGCCGGTCACGATTCGACGCGCGCCACGGTGATTGAGGCCGGGCGTCGGCACGGTGTACTCGTGGTAGTAGCCGCGTGGTTTGTCGGGCAGCAGACGCTCGCGATTTTCAAACACCACACCATCACGTCGATACGGCAATCGCCCGCCACTTTGAATCTTGCGCAGCGTTTCGATGGCCTCGACGGGCAGGTTTGACGTGTTTGCCTGTGGCGCATGCGCTGCCTGCGTGTGTTCAGTCGTACGACTCTCAATCGAAGGGCCTTGTGGCGCCGGTGCCTCAGCCGACGCCACGCCAGAGAATTGCCGCGACAGCAACCAAACGGCCAACAAGGCGCAGCCGAAGATTGCGATCCAACCCCGCATCGGTGATCGCAACGCGCGATCATTCATCCGCTCACGTCGATTTCGCTGTCTGCCCACCGATCAGACTCCCTTTAGCGCGTCAATGCTTTGTCCGTACGAACGACTGGATACAAGTTCAACTTCGGATCAAACGCCGCATGACGACGATAGAAGAAGTTCAAGCGCGCCGAAGGTGATTTGGCAAAGGCCGGATCTTGCGCCAATCGCGCTTCAAACGCCTTCTTCAATGCCGGGTCTTTGGCCAACATCTTTTCAGCTTCTTCTTCGGCCACGTAGGGCTCCATGTATTCCTTGCTTTCAAAAGCGTTGTTGAACACACCCCAGCCGACCAAGGCATCCGGTGCCGCGGGCTCAAACAAATTGATGACCACACGCGACAACGCCTGATTCACAGGCACATACAAACTGCCTGCCGGAATGTCGTAGTTCTCAGCCTTCCATTGACCCTTCAATGTCAGGCGTTGGTGGCCTTCAAACGAGGTTGCGGCGAACTTGGCTTCATCGGCGCGGAATGTTTCCACGGCAGCCGCCTTCGCGCCTTGCTTGATCTTCGAATAGGTCACGCCATGGGCGTCCAAGACCGGCTGCACATACGGGCGCCACGCAGCCAACACGACATAGCCGCCCTTAGGCGCAACGATGAATTCCGAAGGATGCACGACATCGCGCAAGGGCAACTTCCACACTTCCGGCTTGCTTTCGTCGTAACGCGTCATCAAGTCGCCGGAAACCGCAGACTTCGTGCGCGCATAGGCATAGCCCAAGAAGTCGATCGTGCGCGCTTGTTTGTCGGTGTCATACGTCACAGCAACGCGCGAACCGCCCAACATGGCTGCACGTTGGTCAGCGCGCGTCATACGGGCTTGCCAATCGGCACCATCGCGACTGGCCGCTTTCACCAAACCAATGATCGACGTGCGCGTCGAAGCCACACGCTCAGGGTAGGTGCGCCAAGAATGCGTCTCCACCAAAATGCCGATGCGATTGCGCAGCACGAAATACCCATTCGAAAAACGCGGCGGGCTCACGCTATCGGTGAAGCCGGACATCGGGTCTTCTGAATCATCAAAACTCGGATAGAAGGCAACCGGCTTGTTGCCGGCAGACTTCAACTCATCGATCACTTGGTCACGCACCTTACGACCCAAAACTTGCAGGTCGTCATCACCGGAATTGACCGGCTCTGCGGTGATTGAAATGTCGTGCTGAAACTTCGCACCGTCAGTGACATGCAAATCCATTTCAGCCGCCGGATCCCATGCACGCACCAAGCCCATCATTGCGCGCATTTCCGGCGCTTCAACTTTTAAATAGTCACGGTTCAAGTTGTAGCGCTGCGCAGTGGTGCGGAAGCCCATTTCCTCGGGGCCACGCTGATTGGGTCGGTTCCATGCGCGGAAATTTTCATGCCCGTCGACATTGAAGACAGGTACGAACACCACAACCACATTCTTCAGAATGTCTTTGCCAAGCTCGCCATCCAACATTTGTCTAAAGACTTGAAAGCCTGCGTCCTTGCCGTCGATTTCCCCGGCGTGGATGCCGCCTTGAATCAAGAGCACGGTTTGCTTGTTGGCCTTGGCCGTCTTCGGGCTCAGGTAACCGCTGGGCGAAATAATCATGGCCTTCTGCGGACGCCCTTCAGGCGTCGTGCCAAACGTCGTGCAGTCGACCTTGCCCGGATAATGTCGCTCAAATGCATCGCAGAGGGCAATGGTCTCGGCGTAACGCGCCGTGCGTACGAAGCCGTTCTTTTCAGCCGTGCTGTGTAGGTCCGCAGCGGCTCCCGCCAAGGCACTACCAGAAAATAGGGAGGCACCCAGTATCCAGACGTATCGCTTCATATTTCATGCTCTTAAATGGCAAGCGTCAGTTTAACGTGTGGTCATCTTGACGCCACACTCACATCCTCTGGACGGGCTATTGTTGAAAATGAGCGCTCAAATTTGAGATGCAGTGACAGTGACGTGTCACAAAGGGAGTCTATGTCTGCCGCCGTCAAACACGATGCCACGCGGCATCGATTCGAAACTGTAGTAGATGGGCATACCGGCTATATCGAGTACCACATGGACGACGCTGTGATGTCGATCGATCACACCATTGTGCCGAGTGAGATCGGGGGTCGAGGAATTGCCGGGACGCTCATGAAGACTGCGTTGGACTATGCGCGCGCAGAAGGCTTGAAAGTCATTCCTGCGTGCTCTTATGCTGACGCGTATATCACCAAACACCCCGAATACGAAGATCTGCGGAACTCGAACTAATGTATGGCGTGGTGGCAAAACGTTGGTGCCTGCCGATGGCGGTGAGTGTCGTCATGGCAGCCTTGATCGCTGGTTGTGACAAAACACCTTCTCCGGGCGCTGTGAATACGCCTAGTGCGCAAGCCGGTGCAGCGCAGGTGGCCGATGTCGATCTAACCGACATCATCGAACAAAAGCCCACATACCTGATCGGCATCACCTTTCCAAAAGATGTCAGCATTCCGCCACCGCTCAAGTCTGAAATCAAGGCTTTTGCAGATGCTTCGCGCGATCGGCTCATCATTGCTGCGCGCGATGTAAAGCCTGGCTCGCCGGGCGCGCCCTATGACTTGAGTTTGGAATTCCGAGAACTCCCGGGCAACAGCCCCGCTGTACGCACCTTCTCGGCTGACGGCAGCATGTATACCGGTGGCGAACATGGGAATGCTTTGATTCGCCGATTTGTTTGGGACGTTCGCGGCGAACGGCTCATCACAGCCAATGATTTGGTGTCCACCCCGGAAGGGTGGCAAGCCCTGTCCAAATTCGTGAAAGAAGCGCTGTTAAAGCAGGCAGGCGAGCGCTTCGAAGAAGATCAGCTTTCCGATGCAGAAAAAGCTGCCTTACTCGCCCAATTGAAACCCTTGGTAGAAGAAGGCACTCAGCCCAGCGCCGAAAACTATCAAGACTTCGAGCCAATGCTAGACAGTAATGGCAAGATGATCGGCATCACTTTTATCTTCCCGCCGTACCAAGTTGCCGGCTATGCCGATGGCGTGCAAAGGGTCGATGTGCCGGCTAGCGTGTTCGCGCCGTATTTGTCGGCAAATGTACGCAACCATTTCGATGTGCCCCCGATATCGCCCAGCACGACTCCCTGAGCAAGGGTTACTTCAGGGCGTCTCGGGTTAAGCCCTTCGCCATTGCCGCGCGCCACGTCATACTAGAGGCTGAAGCATTCCGCTGAGGTTAGGGGATTTTGTGATTAACCAGGTTAATCTGGATGGCGTAAAGATTGCGGTCGTCGGTTTGGGATATGTAGGCTTGCCGCTAGCTGTGGAATTTGGCAAGCAGTTCGCAACCATCGGCTATGACATAAATTCGCCACGTATTGCCGAACTGAAATCCGGCAAAGACAGTACGCTGGAAGTTGAACCGGAGTTGTTGGCCGAAGCGACTCAATTGCGCTTTTCAGACCAGCTGAACGATATTTCAGAATGCAACGTCTACGTTGTGACGGTTCCGACGCCTATTGATTTGGCAAAACGGCCGGACCTAACGCCATTGGAAAAGGCAAGTGAAGCCATTGGCAGTATTTTGAAACCCGGCGATACTGTGATCTTCGAAAGCACGGTTTACCCTGGTTGCACGGAAGAAGTTTGCGCGCCTATTTTGGAGCGAGCCTCAGGCCTGCGAGTTAACGGCGCAGATTCGCAAACATCTGCGATGCAGTTGGATGAGCAAGGAAAGGGATATTTCTCCTTAGGCTATTCTCCCGAAAGAATTAACCCAGGCGATAAGTCCCATCGCCTTCCGAATATCAAGAAGGTCACGTCAGGTTCTACAGAAGATGTGGCTGATTTTGTAGACGCGCTTTACGGGCGAATTATTGTCGCCGGTACGCACAAAGCTTCATCAATCAAGGTCGCCGAAGCGTCTAAAGTAATTGAGAACACGCAGCGCGATGTGAATATCGCACTGATGAATGAGTTCGCGTTGATTTTTCAGCGGCTTGGCATCGATACAAACGATGTGCTTGAAGCTGCAGGTACAAAGTGGAACTTCTTGCCATTCAAGCCCGGATTGGTGGGCGGACATTGCATCGGCGTAGATCCGTACTATCTGATTCAAAAGGCGCAGAGCGTCGGGTACTACCCGGATCTCATTATCGCGGCGCGAAGAACAAATGATGGAATGGGATCATTTGTCGCGGATCAAGTCATTTCGCTGATGGTGCGAAAAGGCATGAGCCCGGGCGGTGCGCGCGTGTTGGTTTTGGGATTTGCTTTCAAAGAGAACTGCCCGGATTTGCGCAATACGCGTGTCATTGAAATGGTGCAGTCATTGCACGGGTATAACGCCGTCGTAGACGTATTTGATCCGTGGGTCGATGCGGACGAAGCACAGCGAGAATTTGGCATTCGTTTGATTGATCAGCCAGAGCAGGGTGTCTATGACGCCGTGATCTTGGCTGTCGGGCATGCTGAATTCAAGGCGATGAAGCAAGAGTACATCCGCGGTCTTGGAAAGCCCACGTGTGTGGTCTATGACGTCAAGCATGTACTTCCACGAGAAATCGTGGACGCGAGGCTTTGAGCAAACGCTAAAGGATTAGGCCTTAGGCCCAACCCATTCGCTCAACAATTTTGTACAGCAAGTAGGCGACACCACCCGCTGCCGGGATGGTCAATATCCACGCCCAAATAATGCGTTCAATCACCGTGATCTTGAGCGCTTTCGGGTTCTTACCGAAGCCCACACCCATGATGGCCGTCGAAATGCTGTGCGTGGTCGACACCGGCATACCGAAATGCGCTGCGGTTACCAAGATCGTGGCCGATGCCGTTTCAGCGGCAAAACCGTCGATTGGCTGCAGCTTCACCATCTTGTGACCCAAGGTCTTGATGATGCGCCAGCCGCCTGCTGCGGTACCGGCTGCCATCACCAATGCACAGGTGGCGATGATCCAAGAGTCGATATGCGCGTTGTCGCTGCTGCTTGGGTGCAAGAACGCGAGCCACGCGGGCAGGGTGTCCAAGGTGCCTGCGGCTTGCGCGCCAAACAAAGCGAGCGCGATGATGCCCATGGTTTTTTGCGCGTCATTGCTGCCGTGTGCAAAACCCATGTAAGCCGCAGAGGCCAATTGCGCTTTACCGAAGAAGGCATTGACCCAACGCGGACGCGCAAAACGGCCCAAAACACCGGGTACCTTGCTCAATCCGTATATGAGGGCGTAAAGCAGTGCCAAGATCAGCACGCCCAATAGGAAGCCTGCTAATGGCGAAGACACCATCGGCAGCACAACTTTCCACAGCAAGCCTTTGTTATGTGTCCAGCCTTCAACGCTGGCTTGCGACCAGACCAAGGCATGCCAGTTGCCATGCGAAGCAGACAAAGCCGCGCCGCATAGACCGCCAATGAGGGCGTGGGAAGACGAAGAGGGCAGACCGAACCACCAGGTAATCAGGTTCCAGGTAATGCCGCCCATCAGTGCGCACAAGATCACCTGAGATGTCACTTGAACGACCTCTGCGTCAATCAGGCCGGAAGAGATGGTTTTCGCTACTGCGGTGCCGAAGAACGCGCCGATCAAGTTCATTGAGGCGGCCAACATCACGGCCTTGCCGGGTGTCAGCACCTTCGTGGCGACGACGGTGGCAATCGAGTTTGCCGTGTCGTGGAAGCCGTTGATGAACTCGAAGACCAGTGCGGCGAAGATCACCAGCAGCAAGAGGGTCAGCATCAGCGTGATCTCAGGAGTTCTTCAGAACGATTTGATAAGCCACCACACCGGCTTCGCGGCATCGATCGATGGCTTTTTCCAGAATCTCGAAGAATTCTTTTAGCAAGAACATATCGGCAGCATCCAAGCGGCCCGAATAGATCTCACGGTGCATTTCAAGCAGCAGTCGATCGGCCTCGGCTTCAAGCACGCGCAAACGCTCGTTGAGTCTGCTCATTTCTTCAACGCGCATGTGACGCAGTTCGGACACCATCTCAACGACCACGCCGGCTGCTTGCTCGAGCATCGCAGCGCGCGGCGCGAATTCGATGTGTTCCAAGCGGTGACGCGCAAGGTCGTAACGGTCTGCAAAACGTTCGACTTGTTTCGGGATTTTGTAGAGCGCCGAGCTCAACGATTCGATGTCTTCGCGTTCGATCGGGGTGATGAAGCTATCCACCAAAGCGTGATTGATTTTGTCCGATGCGACGCGCTCGCGTTGACGCGCGAGTTTGAAGGCATCCAACGACAAGTTCGCCGCCGGATTCTTCAACATCTGAGAGAGGGCCTTTGTGCTTTCGTGCGCGGCATCTGCCGCTTCGTCCAACAAATCAAAGAACTGTTTGCCGGAACCGAAGATCGTTTGCAGTGAAAACATGGGCAGGCCCGTATCGCGAAAATTTTGACGATTATATGTCAGCCTTCCGCGGCGATCCTCATCAGTAGGTCGACAACTTGCACTGCGCCAGTGCGTAGCCCTTGGTTTGCGTACTGAAAATCCGCAGGTTCCACTCGGTACCTTGGAAGGCGCCAGTCTTCGCGCGAACCAAGTTTGCGAGCTCGTCACAGAGCGGCTGTGCCTCTTCCGTATAGACAGGTGCGCGAATGTCGATCTCTTGGCTGATGCCTGTGATTTGGCAATCCGTGATGGATTTGGCATGTCGCGCGATCAGACACACTTGGCCCGCGGTCTTTTCCATTTCAGGGGTACGGCCATCGCGTTTGGGCAGGGCAGGCGCTGCGGGTGCGGCATTGGCTTCTGCTTTCGGTGGCTCGACGTCGGTCTTGTGCCCTTTGCTCGGGTTCCAGAGATACAAGAGGATGAGCGCGAGGACGATACCTGCGGCGATCTTGGCCCACAACGGTGCCAATTGCACGGCTTCTTTGATGCGTTCTTTCGGCGTGGGTGGCGGCGGCGTATCGTCTTTGGGTGCTTGGCCGCAGCGCGGGCACACCGGATCTTCCGCAGTCATCGTCGCCGTGCAGTTCCAGCACTCGGTCTGTGTAGTCATGGGGCCCCCTGTTTGACACCAATCACAAGAATACAGAGGATGAAAGCCATCCGTGATGTTTGAAGGGGACAGCGATGGATAACGAGCAGCTCTATCTGCATATTCGCGTGGTGCTCGGCATCATTCTTGGGCTCGGCATCACGAAATTGCTGTCGGGCATCACCTTGCTGATTGAGAAGCCGACCCGCTATCGGTGGTCGTGGCTGCATATGAGCTGGGTGGTGTGGGTGCTGCTATCGATCGTGACCTTCTGGTGGTGGGAAGCGGGGCTGACCCAAGTGCGGCATTGGACCTTCGGGACCTACCTTTTCATCATTGCCTACGCGTCGCTGTATTACGTCTTGGCGACCTTCTTGTTCCCGGGCGATGTGGGCGAGCATGGAAGCTACGAAGGCTACCTGATGCATCGACGGGGCGCATTCTTTGGTCTGATCGCTGCAATTACGCTGATTGATCTTGTCGACACCGCCATTAAGGGCAATAGCCGCTGGCATCTATTGGGCGAGGCTTACGCCATCCATGCGGTATTGATGCTGCTCATCGCCTTGATTGGCTGGCGTGCGAAAGACCCGCGTGTTCAAGTGTTGCTGGCAGGCATCGCCCTGCTGTATTTGGTGGGCTACTACGTGATCCAATACGTTTTAGCCGCCTAAAACAACAAAGCCCCTGAATGATCAGGGGCTTTGAAGCAATTCTGGCGGAGAGGGGGGGATTCGAACCCCCGGTAGGCTCACACCTACGCCTGATTTCGAATCAGGTACATTCAACCGCTCTGCCACCTCTCCAGAATGGCCGCCTATGTTAGTCGGATGCCGGCCGTTCGGCAAGCCACACGGGGCTGGCGCTACACTGGGGGCCTCATTTACAGGTGTCTGATATGTCTGAAATCCAAGTGCCCGTGTCCTTCGGTGAATTGCTCGACAAGATCGCGATTCTCCAGATCAAATCTGAACGCATGAACGATGCCGCGAAGCTGGCCAATGTGCGCAATGAGCTGACGGCCTTGGATGCCACTTGGGCCGCGCATCCGGCATCAAAGCAGGACATCGCGGCTTTGCGTGCGGATCTCAAAGCGGTGAACGAACGCCTTTGGGTGATTGAAGACGACATTCGTCTGAAAGAAAAGGCACAAGCCTTCGACGATGAATTTATTCAATTGGCCCGTAGCGTGTATTTCGAAAATGACGTGCGCGCCAAGATCAAGAAAGACATCAACTTGGCTTTGGGATCTTCATACGTGGAAGAAAAATCGTACGAAGATTACCGCGCGCCGTCGGCGACGTAACGTTCAAAGGCAGCGATGCCGTCTTCCACGGTGATGAGTTGCATGACATCGTCGTGTTCAATCTTTGTGCCCCACTTGAGTTCAGCTGCGGGCTTCCCTAGATATTTGCGCGCGGCATCGTCGTAGCGGTCCGCGCAGTAGCGTGTGTCCGAATAGGGGCCGCTGCGTCTTGGGTTGCTTGCAGCATGTAGACCTAAGACTTTCGTGCCCATCGCATTGGCGATATGCATGGGGCCGGAGTCGGGTGTCATCAGTAGATCTGCGCGTGCGAGGAGTGCCGGCAGTTGCTTCAATGTGTCTTTGCCGATGAGGTCGAGCGCGTCGTGTTTCATGGCGGCGAGAATGGCATCGCCCATCGCGCGTTCGAGCTCAGATCGCCCGCCGCATAAGACGACACGCCAGCCGCGCGTGACTGCATGATCGGCAACGGCGGCATAGCGGTCGGCATACCAATTGCGTTTGACGTGACTCGAGCAGGGCGAAATCGCCAACACAGGCCTGCCATCGTCTGGCCACTGTGCGCGTGCCCATTCAAATGCATCCTCTGGGACGGGCATCTTCCAAGTGACCGGAAGAGGTGTCAGACCAAGGGGTTCGACGAAACTGCCTATCGCGTCTAAGACATGAATGCCGGGGCGATCTTCAATGCGCGTATTGATGAACAGGCCATGCAAATCTTTGGAGCGCGATGCGTCGTAGCCCACGCGCATTGTCGCGGGCACGAAGGCCGAGAGCAGATTTGCGCGCGCGGCGACTTGCATCTGCAGGAGGGCATCGAACTTTCGGTGGGCACCCAATTTGGCTTTTAGCGTGCGACCAATCTCGCGCATGCCCTTGAACCCGGACTTCTTGTCGTAAACGACGAAATCCACGCCGGGCAGGCCTTCCAGCAGTTTTTGTTCACCGCGACCGACGAGCCAGGTGATCCGCGTCTCAGGCCAAGCCGTTTGTAAGGTATTGATCACGGGTAGCACGTGCGTGACGTCGCCGAGGGCGGAAAGGCGGAGCAAACAAATCTCTTTGGGGGTTGCCACAAGCATGTCTTATCCGACTTGTTAAACTGTTTTCATGAAGGGTGGCGCGCAATCGATGCAGTCCATGGACTTCGCCGATGCGCGCGGAGCGGGACAGCTCGTCTTCAATCCGAGCCTTGTCGAACATCCTAAACCGGAGTGGTTCGATCCTGCGAGTTGGGGCGAGGCGATCAAGCCGGTTGCGAACGGCGGGCGCGGCGCCGCTTGGTTTGTGAACGGCCCGTTTGGTTCGGCCGTGCTTCGACATTATTTGCGCGGCGGCCAGATGGCGCGTTTTTCGCGTGATGCATTTGTGTGGAGCGGTCGACAGAACGTTCGCAGTCATAACGAACTTGAGCTGTTGGCTTTGATGCGCGAACTCAAGTTGCCTGTGCCAGAGCCGATTGCATCGATTCACTGGCGCACAGGTTTGCGCTATCGCGCGGCGATCTTGGTAGGCACGATTCCAAACACGCGCACGTTTGCGTCGATGCTTGAAGACAGCATGCATGACGAGCGTCTGTGGCGACGCATCGGAATCATGATTGCGCGCTTTCATCAGGCGCGCATTTTGCATGCAGACTTGAACGCGCACAACGTGTTGGTTGATACGCAGGGATTCGGACACCTGATTGATTTTGATAAGAGCGAGCGCCGTTTGAAAGGCGATCACGACTGGCAGCAAGACAACCTCGCGCGTTTTGAACGTTCAGTGCATAAGGTGTGTAATGGCAATGCAGCATTGGCGTCTGCGGTCATCATGGCGGTGACATCGGCCTATCGGGAAAGCATGCGATGAGCACTTGGCAATTGCGCTTACAGGGTGTCGGGAACGCTTCCGCAGGGCCGACCTTGGGCTCGGCGATGTGCACGATCGAGAAAGACGGTGCGCCGTGGCTCACGATTGATTGCGGTCCGGAAGGGCTGACGCATTTTCAATCGACGTATGGCGAGATGCCGAAAGCGCTGTTCATTACGCACACCCATCTGGATCATGTCGGTGGGTTTGAGCGGTTGTTTGTCGACACCTACTTCAACCCGGCGCGTCGCGGCAAAGTACGTGTGTATTGCCCGGTGACCGTGGTGCCGTTGCTGCACAAGCGTGTGGCGGACTACCCAAATGTATTGGCCGAAGGTGGCGCGAACTTCTGGGATGCCTTCCAGCTGATTCCAGTGGGGGATGCGTTCTGGCATGAAGGTGTCCGTTTACAGGTCTTTCCTGTGCGTCACCACTGGCCGGAGAGTGCCTATGGCTTACGTGTGCCCGGCAGCTTGGTGTGGACGGGCGATACACGGCCGATCCCGGAAGTGTTGCAAGTCTTCGCCAATGATGACGAACTCATTGCGCACGATTGCGCGTTACACGGCAACCCATCGCATACCGGCGTGGAAGATTTTGAAGCGCACTACGATGCAGAGACGCAAAAGCGTTGCGTGCTGTATCACTATGCCTCGGTAGAAGAAGGCGACGCCTTGGCGGCACGCGGTCATCGCGTGGCGCGTCAGGGTGAAGTGATCGCTTTGCGTACGCCGCGCTAAGCCGGCGCGCCGCTCATATGCAGCAAGCCCCAGCCATGGCCGTCGAGGTCGACGAAGCTATGCGTGTACATGAAGCCATAGTCTTCTGGTTTGTCATAAGTCGTGCCGCCATTTGCCAAGGCTTGCGCGACTAAGTGATCCACCTGCTCGCGGCTATCGCAGCTGAGTGAGATCAGAACTTCAACAGCTTTGCTTGTGTCGCAGATGTCTTTTGGCGTGAAGTCTTTGAATCGCGTATGGACTAAGAGCATCACGTAGAGGGTGTCGCTGATGACGATGCAGGCGGCATTGTCATCGCAGAATTGCGGGTTGCGCTTAAAGCCCAATGCTTCGAAGAATGCGATCGATTTGGGCAGGTCAGCGACCGGCAGATTGATAAAGGCTTGAGTGGTCATAGATCCTCGCTATTTCAAGTAATCGGGTGATGCTGAAATCGAGTTGTGATCAGTATTCTGCAACGTGACAACCCGTGCAATGCCCGGTGGGAAGGCGCGTGCAAGCGCGTAAGAACTTTGATTCGGAATCACTTGATCGTGTGACGCCACATAGAGGGTTGTGGGAACGCGGATTTTGGGTGCATAACGCCATGATTCAAATGTATCCCTAAGAATCCACTGCACCGGAAATAGCTTGAATTGCGATTGGGCCAGCTCGAGAATGCTGTTATAGGGCGTGACGAGTATGAGTTTCTCAGCGGGTTTTTTCGCGGCGATTTGGATCGCAATGCCGCTACCCAAGCTGCGACCAACGAGCGTAATGTTCGGGTGATGTGTGGCGATCGCGTCGTATAACGCCAGTCCATCAGAAATGAGTGCGCGTTCTGAAGGGCTGCCTGTGCTCCCGCCATAACTGCGATAGTGCATCGCATAAATGGCTTTTCCCGGGAACGCGCTACTCAGTTGCCGGACGGATTGCGAGACATCTTCCGCATTTCCTCCGAAATAGAGAATGGCTTGTGTGCCTTGAATGGAATCCGTCGACACAACGATATTCGCATCGTCGCGATGCATGACAAACGAAGGCACTTCACTACTGCGTCCAGTGGGGTAGTAGATGAACTTGTTTTGATTGAAGTAAAGCAGGGCGATGACAGCCAAATAGGCAACAATCACCAGTGCTGCCGATGCAACGAGGCACTTTGTAAGCAAGCTCATGATGTCCTGCTGGGATCAGTGTTTTGCATCGGGGAATTTCGCATCTGTCGATGGAAACTATTGGGGTCGATAATTGATCTTATCGGATGAGCCCGGTCCCAATTGGGGGGATCCAAAAAGGTGATGGCCCCGCCAACGATCCTCGGCACCCACGTCGCCTAATACCGTTGCTGCCTTCCGGCCCTGGCGGAGTTTTCAGGTTAGTGTCGCGAGGGGCCGACGGGGCCACCATAGACTGTTGCTGGGAGCGGAAAACCCGTCGCCGAACAGGGCGTGAAGGTTAACATGGATACCCCGCATTCTCAAACCGCGCTCCGAATGAATGAGATTGTGTAACTGACCCGTGGAACGGTACTCTTTAGCGATGTTTTCCAAGTCTCGACCCGCTGGCCTTCTGGGACATTTGCGTGCTTCCGCGCAGTTGGCAGTGTTCGTGCTGTTCATTTTTGCGATGAAGATCGCAACGACGGCCGTTTGTGCCGAGCATGAGTATCGGTTTCCCGATACCGATGCCGTGGCTGTACACACCATCGATGTGAAAGCGGCCAACGATGGAGGGAGCGAGAAAGGCGTGGTCAATCATCTGGAAGCGTGTACGCATTGTGCGTGTCATCACGCGCCGGCACTACCCATGGCCCAACGTAATTTGGTCGCGGTCTATGCATTCTTGTCCGAGCGGGGGCAAGTCAGTTTGCCAACCGGTACCACGCCACTTGCCGAGCTCCGCCCTCCGATTGTCTGAACTGACGTGAATTCCCCTGCGACTTGAGGTCGTTGGGACGCCGTCTTTTTCAGAGGATTCCCTTATGTTTTCTATTCGAAGGCCGTATCGACGTTGCGTCGTGCGGTATGTGTTGGCGATCGCCGTGATCGGCGTGTTCGGCCAGTCGGCATTTGCAGCCGAACGACCGGCCAACCAAGCGCCGAAGGCTTTGCAATCGGCGCTTCGTGATGCTTGGCAGCACCATCCTGATAGCCGGTCGATCGACGCGCAGTTGTCTGCGGCGCGTGCGCGACTGCAGGCGGCAAGTCAGCCGCTTTATAACCCTGAGCTTGTGCTATCTCAAGACGAAGATGGACCAGAGCGCACGATTGCGGCCGGTATGAATCTCACGTTGGACCTTGCCGGCAAGCGTCGTGCGCGTCGTGATGCCGCCAGCGCGCAAGTTGCGTTGACAACTGCGGAAGCCCAAGTGCTTCGACGTGATTTTGTGCGTGATTGGTTGTTGAGTTGGTCAGACACGCGCAATGCGCGTAGACGGCTTGCGATTGGTAATAGGCGTCAGGCTTTGTTGCAACGTTTTGCGGAGCTCGCGCGTAAGCAATTTTCAGTGGGTGACATTTCGGGTTTAGAGCGTGATCTTGCCTTGTTTGCGCGGGAGCAGTCCACCGCTGAGAACGCTCAGTTGATGACAGATTTGATTGATGCCGAGGCACGTTTTCGCGTAGTCGGGGGCGTGACAGAAACGGCCCATACCGAATCGCCCTTTGAATTTGGAGCGCCTGAAATGGCGCAGTTTGATTCGGGTACGCAAGCCTTACCTGAGTGGTTGACGGCAAAGTCGGCACTTGATCTGGCAAATCGCGAAGTCATTGTCGCAAACAAGAATCGCCAAGCAGACCCGACGATTGGTGCGTATAGCAGTCGCAAAGATTTTAACGGGCGTGGCGCTAGGTACGATGCCTACGGCGTGAGCATCAGCATTCCCTTGCACGTGCGCAACACATATCGTGCTGAAGTGCTGGCCGCGCAGTCTGACGTGGACGTCGCAGAAGCCCGATTGAAACGTGTGGAATTGGCCTTGGAAACGAACCGCCGTCGCGCAGCCGAAAGCTATGCCGGCACACGGGCTGCGTGGCAGGTGTGGCAGAGCAGCCAGGGTACGGACATCGATCGACGCACTGATCTCTTGGAAAAGCTGTGGCGAGAAGGCGAGATGTCGACGTCCGAATATCTCCTTCAGCTCAATCAAACCTTGGAAGCGCAAATGGCGGGCTTGGAACTCGAATCACGACTGTTTCGTGCGTACACGGACTATCTGGTGTTCAGTGGGCAACTTGAACAGTGGGCAGGCATGGAGGGCGCACCATGAGAGGACATAAGGACATGAATGCACGTTTGAAGGTGTTGCCGCTGATGGCTGCATGGATGTTGGCCATAACGGCCTGTTCAAAGCCGGCTGATGTGGCAAACATAGACGCTGAAACTGGGCACGGTGAAACTGGACGGGCAAGTCGCAGCTTGAAGCTTGATGACTTGGCACTTAAAGCTGCGGGCGTTCGTTTCGAAACGCTGCAGCCTTCAACGCCGGAAGGCCAACTGCGCGCGCCAGGTGAAGTGTTGGACAGTGCCTATGGCATGACCTTGATCACACCGCGTGTTGAATCTTTGGTGGTGCGTCGTTACGCCAAGTTGGGTGATGAGGTGAGTGCAGGCACGCCGCTGGCTACGCTAACGAGTGTTGCAGTGTCGGATGCACAAGCGGATTTGCGAATTGCGGAGCAAGAGTGGCGACGTGTGTCTGCCTTGGGTCGTGAAGCCGTTGCGGGCCGAAGAATCAGTGAAGCCAAAGTGGCGGTCGACCGCGCGCGTGCAAAAGCACAGGCCTATGGTTTGCCCGGCACTTCTGAGGGCTCAGTCAATGGGCAATTCACTTTGCGTGCACCGCATGCGGGACGGATTACTTCCGATGATTTTGTGGTGGGTGAGCGTATTGAGCCTGGCAAGCCGTTGTATCGGTTGGTGGACGAGTCAAGCGTTTGGGTCGATGCCACTTTGCCGACAGTCGCGGTGTCTAGCATTGCTGTGGGGTCGCGGGCAACGGTTGTGGTCGATGGCCGACGGATCCTTGGACGCGTTTTGCGCTCGGCGCACAGAACTTCCGAAACCACCCGTAATGCAGTGATACGCATCGAAGTTCCGAATAAGGAGGACTATTTGCATGCAGGTGACTTTGTCGATGTATATCTCGATGCCACTCGCGATGCAGGAGAGGCGCTGACTTTGGTTGTGCCGACGACGGCCTTGATTCAAATGGAGGGTGATTCGGTCGTGTTTCGTCGTGGTGCGAACGGCGTGCTCGAGGCGACGCCCGTGCGAACAGCGGCCGTCATCGGGGATTCCACTGTGATTGAAGAGGGACTCAAAGCGGGTGACGTAATAGTCGTAGAGGGTGCCTTCTCGCTGAAATCGCAATTGCTCAAATCACAGCTTGGAGACGGTCATGGGCATTGATCATCTGCTAACAGTGCGAGGTGCCCCATGTTGAGTCGTCTTGTTGAGTTGTCTTTGCGTTACAAGTTTTTGGTGTTAATCGCGTTTTCTGTAGTGGCATTCTTGGGCGTGCAAGCGATACGCAACGTGCCTATTGATGCGTTCCCAGATGTCACACCTGTACAGGTGAATGTCTATACGGAATCTCCTGGGCTCGCCGCCGAAGACGTTGAGCAGTTGGTGAGCACGCCGGTGGAATCTGCGCTAGCAGGTTTGCCAAAGGTGAAAGACATTCGTTCGGTCAGCCTGTTTGGTTTGTCGTATGTCGCGGTGTATTTCGAAGACGACATGGACATCTACTTCGCACGCCAGTTGGTCAATGAGCGTTTGCAAGAGATCGGTGATCGCTTGCCCGAAGGTTACGGCAAACCCAGCATGGGGCCGAACACCTCAGGGCTGGGGCAGGTGTATTGGTACACAGTGGAACGCGCGCCTGGCGTCACTAAAGATCAAGTGTCGGACATGGATCTGCGCACTTGGCAAGAATGGACGGTGCGTTTGATTTTGCGTACGGCGCAAGGTGTGGATGACGTGACTTCGTGGGGTGGAGGCGAACGCCAGTTTCAAGTGCGTGTCGATCCGCAAAAGCTTTATGCGCGTGGCTTGGGCTTTAACGATGTCATCAATGCGATACCTGCCAACAACGGGCAGGTCGGCGGCAATGTAATGGACGTCGGGCGTGAACAGTTTTTGGTGCGTGGCTTGGGCTTGTTGAAGTCGACTGAAGATATCGGTGCCATTGTCTTGAAAGCTGAAGACGGTGCGCCGGTCTATTTGCGTGATGTGGCGCGCATTGTCCAAGCACCTGCGCCGCGTTTTGGTGCGGTCACGCGAGACGGCCAAGAGGTGGTGATGGGGCAAGCACTCGCGCGTATTGGCGAGAATGCGAAAGACGTCGTGGATGCGGTCAAAGACAAACTCGATGTTGTGCGTGCTGCATTGCCGAAAACTATGGTGCTCAAACCCATCTATGAGCGGACTGACTTGGTGAACAAGGCAGTCGGTACAGCGGTGCGTGCCTTGATCGAAGGCTCGATATTGGTAGCGATCGTGCTCTTTCTGTTCTTGGGTGAAATCCGCTCAGCTATTGTCGTGATCGTAACATTGCCAATGGCGATGCTCATTGCCTTCATCGGCATGCAATACGCGGGGCTTTCTGCAAACTTGATGTCGCTGGCAGGTTTGGCGATTGGCATCGGGATGATGGTCGATGGTGCGGTGGTGATGGTCGAGAATTCGTTTCGCATGATGTCCGAGCTTAAGGCGCAAGGTGAAAACGTTAATCGAACGGCGGCGGTGTTGGCCGCCGCAAAAGAAGTGGCGAATCCTATTTCATTCGCGATTGTGATCATCATCGTCGTGTTCTTACCGCTATTTTCGCTTGAGGGGCTTGAAGGCAAGATGTTCAAACCGATGGCTTTCAACATTGCGTTCGCAATGGCGGGGTCATTGGTTTTGAGTCTGACGTTGATTCCTATCTTGGCCGCTTTGATCTTGAAGCCTCGAGAAGAGCGAGACACCTGGCTCGTCACACACGTCAAGAAACTGTATCGCCCTTTGTTAGACAGAGCATTGGTGAACAAGAAGGCGGTCGTTCTCAGTGCGGTTGCTGCATTGGTAGCGAGCTTGGCACTGTTTCCTTTCCTCGGAAAAGAGTTCATGCCACAGCTGCAGGAGGGGTCAATCATGTGGCGTGTGACGGGCATTCCTTCGACTTCATTGGATGAGTCGATTCGAACAAGCCATGTCATTGCTGAGGCCTTCAAGACATTTCCCGAAGTGGAAACGACGGTCTCGATGATTGGTCGTGCCGAGAAAGGCGAAACTGCCGATGTGAATTACATGGAGATCTACACGGCGCTCAAACCTGAAGACGAATGGACCACCGGCCGCGATATAAAACAGCTTGAATATGCAATGCAAGAAACCTTGGAAAGAACGGTGCCTAACGTCTTGCCTGGCTTTACGCAGCCGATTCAAATGCGGGTGGAAGAGTTGATTTCGGGTGTGCGCGCTACATTGGCGCTCAAACTCTATGGTCAAGATCTGGAACAGTTAGACAAACTTAGCGGTCAGATCAAATCCGTGTTGGCGGGTGTTGAAGGCGTGGCGGATCTATCGCTGGAAGCGAACGTGGGCAAACCACAAATTCGCATTGCTGTGAATCGGGCAGCACTGGCACGACATGGCATGAATGCAGAAGAAGTGCTGACCATTATTCGTAATGGGGTGGGTGGCGAACCGGTCAGTGTGTTGTTGGATGGGGTGAAGCGTTTCGACATCGCGGTGCGTTTGGACGAAGCCTCTAGCAGTTCGATTGAGGCTTTGCGACAGATTCCGCTGCGGGCCACGACAGGTGCGGTGGTGGCTTTGTCTGAAGTGGCGGAAGTGACTATCGTGGAGGGCTATTCGTTTGTGCGTCGTGAGCAGTTGCAACGTCATGCCGTGATTCAAATGGATGTGCGCGGACGTGACGTTGATAGTTTCGTGAGGGATGCGAATCTCGCGCTAGGTCAAAAGATCAAATTGCCACCGGGCTATTGGATCGAGTGGGGCGGTGCTTTTGAAAACCAACAACGCGCATTGGCAAAGTTGGCTTTGATTGTGCCGGTCACAATCTTCTTTATTTTCGTGTTGTTGTTTACGACGTTCAACTCTTTGAAGTACGCCTTGTTAATCCTTGCGAATGTGCCGTTTGCCACGATCGGTGGCTTGGTGGCTTTGTGGGTGACGGGTCAGTATTTATCGGTGCCTTCGGCCATCGGATTCATTACCGTGTTTGGTGTAGCCATGCTCAATGGCATCGTGCTGGTGAGTTTCTTGAATGAGTTGCGCGGCAAGGGATTGTCCGTGCGTGATGCGGTGGTTCAAGGGACGACATTGCGTTTGCGGCCTGTGTTGATGACAGCGAGCGTGGCCATTCTTGGCTTGGTGCCCATGTTGTTTTCGAGTGGTGTGGGTGCTGAAACGCAGCGACCGTTGGCAACGGTGGTGGTGGGCGGGTTGATCAGCGCCACTTTGCTGACCTTGGTCTTGCTGCCGGTGTTGTACGAGTGGTTGGCGGAGCGGTCTGAACGTAAGGCCGGTGTCTCTCAGGTGTAAGGGACACCCCCTTGTGGCGGAATTTTTGCCACAAGGGGGCTTCATCGCCCCCTGACTGAATTCAGTCATTTCTCAAATCTGCGCCCCAAGCGTTTGATCTGAAACCGTCTCACGCTCTGAGATATTGCCGTGCCCAAATGGTGCATGGAAAGTCCTTGCATTCGCCTTTCAAGGTAAATAGATTTTTACCCATGACCTCAGATCTCACCCCTCGCCAACGTGAAGTTCTCGCCTGGATCCAAACCCATATTGAGGCCGAAGGCGTGCCACCCAGCCTGCAGCAAATTGCGGATGCCTTCGGTTTCGCCCAAGCCTGTGCGGCGCATAAGCATGTAAAGCGTTTGCAGGCGCAGGGCTATCTGGAAGTCCGCGCCAATGAAGCACGCGGCATTCGCATGTCTAAAACGCGACGTGGCGGCTCACGCGAACGGGTTCGCGAAGACCGTCTGAATCTGCCGGTGTTGGGGCGGGTGGCGGCTGGTGCGCCGATCGGTGCGGATGCCGATGTGCATAAACATGTCTTGCTTGACCGCGCCTTGTTTTCGCAAGCACCCGATTACCTCTTGCGCGTTTACGGCGATTCAATGCGAGACGACGGCATCTTCGAAGGTGACTTGGTCGCTGTGAAGCGCGCCAACGATGCAAGCAATGGACAAATTGTGGTGGCGCGTATCGAAGGTGAGATCACGATCAAGCGTTTGGAACGCAGTGCGCATCACATTCGCTTACTGCCGCGTAATCCGGATTACCCACCCATCGAAATTCCGCCAGGCAGCGACTTCGCTATTGAAGGTCTGTACTGCGGTTTAGTGCGGCCCGAGTAAGTCATGGCACAAGTGGCTTCTATCCCCGAATTGTTGGCCGATCGCCGCGTTTGGCATGCCGGGCAAACCCGTGTGCCCGATCACGAAGGCGAAGACACAGGCTTTGCTGCGCTGGATGCGATTTTGCCGCAAGGGGGCTGGCCGCGTGGCGCCCTCACCGAGTTGTTATTGCCAGGCGATGGGGTCGGCGAATTGTCTTTGCTGGCGCCGGTGGTGGCACGTATCACCCAAGCAGGGGGTGATGTGGCTTTGGTGGCACCGCCGTATTTGCCTTATGCGCCTGCATGGCAAGCGATGGGCGTAAATCTGAAACATCTGCATGTGATTGAAGCCGATGCTAAGCATGCGGCGTGGGCATTTGAGCAAACCTTGCGCAGTGGATGCTGCCAAGTGGTGGTGGGCTGGCCGCAAGCCTCAGACATGGCGACCTTGCGTCGTTTGCAAGTGGCTGCAGACAGTGGGGCCTGCATGGGCTTTGCTTTGCGTGATCGCAAGCATTTGCAAAATCCTTCGCCGGCCACGCTGCGTTTGGAATGCGTGGCACAAGCGACATGGCAAGTGCGTAAGTGCAAAGGTGCCGCTGTGCCGCAAGCCGTGGTGCGTTGTTGAGCTGACGCATGTTGTGGGCCTGCATCCATCTACCTCGTTTGGCGCTCGACGCGGCATTACGACAAGTGCAAACCCCCGACGCGCCTGTGGCCTTGGTCGAGGGGCATATGCAATCGCGTTTGATTCATTCGGTGAATGACGCTGCACAAACACGGGGGATTTCAGCAGGCATGCGTTTAGCCACGGCGCAGGCAATCCTGCCGGAGTTGAAATGCATGCCTTATGACGCGGCCAGTGAGTCCAACTGGCAGCAGTTTTTGGCTGCGTGGGCGTACCGGCATAGTTCGCAGGTGAGCGCGGTGTGGCCGAATGCCATCGTGTTGGAAGTGAAGGCGAGCTTCCAGTTATTCGGGCCTTGGCCTGTGATCGAGTCGCGCTTGCGCAGTGAGTTGTCTGAACTCGGTTTCGAACACCGGATTGCGATGGCGCCAGTGGCGCGCGCAGCCCATGTATTTGCACAGCTACAAGATGGATTTGCGGTGCCCGAAGAAGCAGTGATGCTGCGTGCTTTGAAACAAGTGCCGGTGGACTGCGCGGGTTTGCCTGAAAAAACCGCAGCACGTTTGAAGGACATGGGCATTCGTAAGTTGGGCCAGGTGATGGCTTTGCCTTCTGACGGTTTGCGTCGACGCGTAGGGGCAGAGGTGCCTGAGTTATTGGCAAAGATGCAGGGGCAGGCCTTTGAAGCTTTACCTTTGTATGCGCCGCCCGATCATTTTGATGCGCGTGTGGCGCTTGAGTACGAAGTGAGTGCGCAGCAGGCCTTGTTGTTTCCGATACGTCGTTTGATTCAGGACTTGGCGGTGCATCTGTCGATTCGTGATGGCGGTGTGCAGCATTTTCTGTTGCGGTTAGAGCATGAAGGGCAGGGGCAACACACCGACATGCAAGTGGGGCTCATCACTTCGGAACGCGAGCCGTCGATTTTGTTTGATATTGCCAAGAGTCGTTTGGAGCGCGTGCAGATTCCTGCACCTGTGGTGGGTGTGCGATTGATCGCACGTGAGTTGCCGGCTTTCACGCCCAGTGTGCGTGATCTCTTCGATCTGAAAAACAGTTGCAGCCTGCCATGGCCGCAGTTGCGCGAACGCTTGCGTGCACGCTTAGGCGACAGTGCTGTGCATCGTGTGGCGGCGGGTGACGATCCGCGTCCTGAGCGTGCATGGCAGCGTGTGCAAGGTGCACAGGATGCGCCTTGTCTGAAGCCGGCGCCGGCGCGGCCACCGCGGCCACCGCGGCCTTTGTGGTTGTTGCCTAGGCCCATCCCTTTGCGCGATACACATGCGCGCATTCTGTCGGGCCCTGAGCGTCTGGAAAGTGGTTGGTGGGATGGCGAAGACGCGCGTCGCGACTACTACGTAGTGGAAACGCGGATGGGTCAGCGAGCGTGGGTTTTCACAGCGCCAGGTGAGCAGACGCATTGGATGCTGCATGGCTGGTTCGCTTGAACAGGCGGCGCAGTCGCCGTCCTTACCCGCCTACGCAGAGCTGCATTGCCTCTCCGACTTCAGCTTTTTGCGCGGCGTGTCGTCGGCGCAGGCTTTGTTCGAGCGTGCGCAACACTGTGGCTATCAAGCCTTAGCCATCACCGACGAGTGCAGTCTCTCCGGCATCGTACGTGCATGGGAGGCCGCGCAAAGCACACAGGTGCGATTGATCACAGGCGCCGAGTTCACATTGCAATGCGGTGTGCGTTTCGTTTTATTGGTGCGGGATGCGCAAGGCTATGCACGTTTGTGCGAACTCATCACGCGTGGGCGAAGGGCGGGCCAGAAGGGCAGTTACATTTTGCATCGCGCAGATGTTGAAGCTATTTTTGCGCCGCATCCCGATCGGGGCGTGTTCGCGGTGTGGTTGCCCGATGTGCAAGCGAAGCCTGCAGAAGGCGCGTGGGTGCGCAAGGTGTTTCGTGACGATGCACATCTTGCAGTCGAGCTGCACCGCGACCGAGACGACCACGCACGCTTGGTGCAATTGCTGGGTGTATCGGTGCATCTGGGGATGACTGCGATTGCCTGCGGCGATGTGCATATGGCTTTGCGCACTGACCGCGTTTTGCAAGATGTGGTCACTGCTATTCGTGTGGGTCAGCCTTTGAGCGAATGCGGTGCGAGTTTGTTTCGTAATGGCGAGCGTCATCTGCGTGGGCGTCGTGCATTGGGCAATATCTATCCGCCCAAATTGCTGCAAGCCACGGTCGATTTGGCAGCACGTTGCGTGTTCGATCTGAAGCGTGATTTGCATTACGCCTATCCACGCGAGTTGGTGCCTGCGGGTGAAACCGCCACCACGCATCTACGTGCTTTGACTGAGCAAGGTATTCAACGGCGCTGGCCTGAAGGCGTGCCTGTGCAGGTGCGTGCCACGATTGAAGCCGAGCTCGAACTGATTGCTGAGCTTGCGTACGAACCATTCTTCCTGACAGTGGCTGACATCGTGCGTTTTGCTGAAAGTCGCAACATTCTCTGTCAGGGGCGTGGGTCTTCGGCCAATTCGGCAGTGTGTTTCGCGCTGGGGATTACGGCGGTGAATCCGGCAGAGACCCGTTTGTTGATGGCGCGTTTTCTCTCTAAGGCGCGCGATGAACCACCCGATATCGATGTGGACTTCGAGCACGAACGTCGTGAAGAGGTGTTGCAGTACATCTACAACAAGTACGGGCGTGATCGTGCGGCATTGGCAGCTACGGTGATTTGCTATCGCGGTCGCAGTGCGGTGCGTGATGTGGCGCGGGCTTTCGGTTTGCCTGAAGAGCAATGCAGTCGGTTATCGGGGTGTCATGGCTGGGGGCGTAATGACACACCGATGGAAGATCGCTTGCGAGAAGCGGGGTTTGATCCTGACAGCCCCATCATTCAACGCATTGTTCGGCTGACCTCGGCATTGAAGGGGCACCCGCGTCATCTTTCACAGCATGTGGGTGGTTTTGTTATTTCAGAAGCCGCACTGAGTACGGTGGTGCCCGTTGAAAACGCGGCGATGGCTGATCGCACCATCATTCAATGGGACAAGGATGACTTGAACACGATGGGACTGCTGAAAGTCGATTGCTTGGCTTTGGGCATGTTGACCTGTATTCGCAAAGCGTTCGATCTATGCAAACAGCATCGCGGACGCACGCTTCAGCTCGCCACGATTCCGCGTGAAGATCCGCAGACCTATGCGATGGTGCAAAGGGCTGACACGATTGGTGTGTTCCAAATAGAATCTCGCGCGCAGATGAGCATGCTGCCGCGTTTGAAGCCAGCCACGTTTTACGACCTCATTGTGCAGGTGGCGATTGTGCGGCCGGGTCCAATTCAAGGCGGCATGGTGCATCCGTATTTGCGCCGTCGAATGGGGCGTGAAACGCCGACGTATCCTTCGCCCGGTGTGGAAGCGATCTTGAAACAGACACTCGGTGTGCCGTTGTTTCAAGAGCAAGTGATGGAGCTGGTGATACACGCGGGCTATTCCGCCTGTGAGGCTGACAATCTGCGTCGTTCGATGGCTGCGTGGCGACGGGGAGGTGATATGGAATCGCATCGTATCCGTATTCGTGACTTGATGCGGGGGCAGGGCTATGACGACACATTCATCGAACAGATTTTTGAACAGATCAAGGGGTTTGGGTCTTACGGATTTCCGCAAAGTCATGCGGCGTCATTCGCGAAGTTGGTGTATGCGAGTTGTTGGTTGAAGCGTCATGAGCCTGCGGCTTTTGCGTGCGCCTTGTTGAACGCGCAGCCGATGGGGTTTTATTCACCTAGTCAGATTATTCAAGACGCCAAACGGGGTAGCCCTGAGCGTGCTTCTGTGCAGGTGTTGCCGATTGATGTGCAATACAGTGCGGTTGACTACACCTTGGTCGATGCGCGTGATGCACAAGCGCAGCCTGATATTCGTGTGGGGTTGCGCGCGATTAACGGGCTGTCTACGCGGCAAGCGGAAGCGATTGTGGCGGCACGAATGCAAGCACCGTTCCGGGATGTGGCGGATTTATGTCGGCGCACCGGTTTGGATGCGCGGGCGCGACATCTCTTGGCCGAGGCGGGTGCGTTACGGAGTCTTGTGGGGCATCGCAATGAAGGCCGTTGGGCGATGTGGGGTATTGAGAAGCCCATGCCTTTGTTGGATCACAGTCCTGCGGAAGAGGTGGTGCAATTGGCGGCGCCCGATTGCGTAGAAGAGACCACGGCGGATTACCGCAGCATGGGGCTGACGCTTGAGAAGCATCCGATGGCATTGTTACGGCGCATGCTGGATCGACAGCGTGTGCTGTCCTCGCGCACGCTGCAAGAACGTGCACACGGCGGGTATGTACGTGTGGCGGGTTTGGTGACCATGCGTCAACGACCATCGACGGCCAAGGGCACGACCTTCGTCACCTTGGAAGACGAGTTCGGTTTGGTCAATGTGGTGGTGTGGCCCGCGCATGCGATGCGCCAGCGCCGTGAGCTGTTGGCTTCAAACTTGATGGTGGTCTATGGCCGTTGGGAGAAGATCGATGGCGTATGCCATGTCATCGCGGGGCAGCTTCAAGACCAAAGCGAGTTGTTAGGGCGCTTGCGCATTGAGTCGCGCGATTTCCACTGAGCCTATAGACGCGTGCAATGCCAGCGCACTGGACGTCCATCTTTGTATGGCATGACGCCATGGAATGGACGGAGTTCTTTATCGAATACGAGGGGCAAGAAATAGCGATCGCCTTCCCACATCGGTAGGGTGTCTAGCTTGTCTATGGCAATCCACTCGAGGGGCCCTTCGGGGTTCTCAGAATGCGGTGTGCCTTCGAATTCGGTAATCAAGAATACGAAGCCCAGCCAATCTTCACCGTTCTTGCCAAAGCCCGGCCAGCTCACCGTGCCACGGAGTTGCAGGGCTGTGCATTCGATACCGGCTTCTTCGCGAATTTCACGAATCATCCCGGCCATGACGTCTTCATCGTCCTCGAGCTTTCCGCCGAGACCGTTGTACTTGCCCAGGTGTTCATCGTCCTTGCGTGCGTTTCGATGCACCATCAAGACCTTGTCGCCTTCGGGAGACAGGATGTAGCCCAAGGTTCCGATGATCGGTGTATACGGCATTAGCTCAGTTCCTTTGCGGCTTTACCTTTCGGTGCAAGTTGCGCGCCCAGGAAGGCGAGTGGAATGGGCAACACGACGGCAGGAATGGCCATCCAAAGCGGATGCGTCACCATCGTCAGCATGCCGATGACACCCGTGAGGACCAAGCCTGCGGGAAACAGCGCAACCATGGCGCGGTTCTTTTGCGAGATCCATGCAGCCACAAAACCACCCACGAGTGCGCCGAGGCACCATGCGATTAACACCGACAACAATGCACCCACCGGTGCTGCTTTCATAAACTCAGCCATGGCTGCGGGTGTGTTCGCGGCGATGCCTGGCGGCGGCGGGAAAAACTGATGTCCGATGGCTTCCACCGCAAAGATGGTGGCAAATGCTGTGATCACGCCTGCGAGTGCCCCTGCAATACTGCGCAACATGTTGTGCTCCCGACGCAATGCGCCTTCACCAAATACCTGCACATAATGGCAGCTCACGCAGCGGAGATAAATCATGAGTGGCACACGCCGCGAATTAGTGATGCGATTCCTCGCACAACCCACCGACGTCAACTACGGCGGAAAGGTGCACGGGGGTGTGGTGATGAAGTGGATCGACCAAGCCGGCTACGCCGCGGCCGTCGGTTGGAGCGGCATGTACTCGGTCACTGTCGCCGTCGGCGGCATCCGCTTCGTCGCCCCGATCAAAACCAGCGACTTGGTCACCATCACTGCCAAATTGATCTACACCGGCAACACGAGCATGCACTTCTCCATCGACGTGACCGCGGCCGACCCCATGGGCGGCGAAGAACGCCTCTGCACACACTGCGTCATCGTCTTCGTCTCTGTCGACCCCGAAGGCACCCCCACCGCCGCCCCCCAATGGCAACCCCAAACCGAAGAAGACCGCCAACTCTCCGAATACGCCCTAAAAGTCCTAGCCCTAAGCAAAGGCATCGAACAAACCATCGAACGCTACAAAACCAAATAACGGTGACAGGTACAGTTATCCCCACTTAACGGTGACAGGTACAGTTAATTGAAGTTAACGGGGACAGGTACAGTTAATTGGAGTTAACGGGGACAGGTTCACTTATGGGGCCGGTGCGGCGGACGCACACCCGCGAAGCGTTGGGTCTTCTGCTCGACCATGCTGCGAAACGCATCGCCACCCAGCGCACGTTGCTGGCGTAAATAGGTTTGTATTTCATCGACGATGTGCGCAGGCAAGCCTTGCGCCACCAACGCTTCGAAACGATGCCTTCGAGAAACATCGGATTCACCAAGTCTCAGGTAGCAATCGTGGGGCGTAATGAGGGGATCCGTATATCCCAATGCATTGTGTGCATAGCTCGACCATCGGTACGCATCAGGCGACGCGACGATTCGTCCTCGCACGGGATTGAGCTCGATATACCGATAGCACTCCAGCACGTAGGCTTCACTGTCCACTAAGCAAGATCTGAAGCGACCTTCAAACAGCGCCCCGGTGCGCTCGTACTTCAAATTGAAGTACCCCGCGAAATTACGACCCAGCCCCTGCATCATGCGTGAAACGCCGTGCGGCTCAGACGCCGTCACCAACAGATGCACATGGTTGCTCATCAACACATACGAATGGATTGCGCAGTCCATCCGCGTCGCGTACTTCGCAAGCAACTTCTTGTAGTGGTGACGATCGATATCGTCCAGAAAGCACGGAAGCCGATTGTGCCCGCGTTGAACAACATGCTGCGGCACACCTGGAATATCTAATCGTGGAAGTCTCGCCATGCACCGAAGTGTGCGAACTGACGACCGCCGCGCCTATCGGATTCAATCGCGCCCCACACCCAGACTTATCCCAATTAACGGAACCTGTCACCGTTAAGCGGAATTAACTGTACCTGTCACCGTTAAAGGGAATTAACTGAACCTGGTACCGTTAAATAGAAAGCGGGCCGCCTTTTGGGCGACCCGATTTCTTACTACGAGGATACGGGGGAATTAGCCTTCGACGGCGATGCGGCGGGCGCTGACGAGGCGGGCGCCCCAGTAGCCGTCGAGATTGGAGATGGTGACGTCACGGCCGGTGCGCGGGGCGTGCAAGAACTTGCCTTCGCCGACATAGATGCCAACGTGGTCGATCACGCGGCCCTTGGAGAAGAACACCAAGTCGCCTTTGATCAATTCGGAACGGCTCACGGCCTTGCCTTCGTGCGCGATGTCACGCGAGACGCGCGGCAGGTTGATGCCCAAGGCATTGCGGAACACGTAGCCCACCAAGCCGCTGCAATCGAAGCCGCTGGTCGAAGTGCCGCCCCAACGATACGGGGTGCCAATCAGCGCCATCGCGCCAGAGAGGAGCTTTTGGATGCGGCTGGAATCTTGAGTCTTGCCTGCGAGCATGGCGTTTTGGCCATTGGTCAGATCGAGCAGGGCTTGTGCATCAGAAAGCGCAGTAGCGCTGAATTCGTCGGTGACGCTGGTACGTTGATCCGGATTAGACGTGCTGTTTGCAATCGCATCACGGGCAAAAGCCGGTGCGGCACAAACAAGGCTAAAAATCAGTAGTGAGGTCGTAGCGGTCTGCTTGGGCAGACGGCGGAGGCGGCTTGCGGTCGTCTCAGTCATCGTCACGATTTCTTCATTCGGCTAAACGTGAAAGTGATTTTGCCGAATCCAAGGGTCAAAAGCGTTCAGATAACGTTAAAAAGGCATTAAAAGTGTGACCTGAATGCACAAAACGCGGCATTGCCTCACATGGCCATCACATTCAGTTCACTCGCCGATCACGTCTCGATGACGCGGCGGGCACCGGTATAGCGGCCGGTCCAATAGCTTTTATCGATCTGTTCCAAGCGCACAACCGTGCCCGTGCGCGGCGCGTGAATAAAGCGGCGCTCGCCGATATAGATGCCGACATGGCTGACCACGCCGTTCGCCCCGAAGAACACCAGGTCGCCGGGTTTCAGGTCGTCGAAGTCGATCCGCGGGCCCTGCGCCTCGGCCAGCTCACGAGATGTGCGCGGCAATTGGACATTCAACATGTCCTTAAAGACGAAGTTCACCAGCCCGCTGCAGTCAAAACCGCTGCCCGGCGTCGCGCCCCCCCATTGATAAGGCGTCCCCACAAGGCTAATTGCGCGAATCAGAACCGCATTGACCGCGTCCTGACCGTGAATCATGCGGACATTCCAGCCCTGTGCGGTGGAAGGCGGCTCGGCGTTGTTGTCTTCCCCGGGTGCGGCAAGCACCGTCAAAGGCGTGCAGAGCGCCAGGAAAATCAAGGTTTTTACGCATGAATTCCGAATATGCACTGGTTTCATCGCCTCGCTCCCCGGATAATGCAGCTACGAAGTGGAACAACTTTGTAGTTAACGGGTGAAGTCTGCACCCACCAGCAACCAAAAATCAACACCTTAGAAGAAGAATTTAATGAAAATTGCGAAAGATAGCGTCGTGCGCTTCCATTATTCGGTGGGTGAAGCAGGTCAACCGGCCTCGGAAACCTCCAAAGACAGCCAGCCGCTGGCCATTTTGTTCGGCCACGGCAACATCATTCCGGGTTTGGAAAAAGCGATGGACAATCGCGAAGCTGGTGAGAACTTCAGCGTCGAAGTGCCGTCCGCTGAAGCCTATGGCGAACGCCGCGAAGGTCTGAGCCAACGCATTCCGAAGAAGCACTTCGGTGATGCCAAGGTCGAACCGGGCATGCAAGTTGTCATGCAAACCAATTTCGGTCCGCGCGCAGTGACCGTAGAGAAAGTGGGTCTGACCACGGTTGACGTCGACTTGAACCACCCGATGGCCGGCAAAGACCTGCATTTCGACATCGAAATCTTGGAAGTGCGCGAAGCCACAGCGGAAGAACTCGAGCACGGTCACGTGCACGGCGACGGCGGTCATCAGCACTAAGCTGCCGCGTCAACGAAGTTAAGAACGGTCGCCTAGTGCGGCCGTTTTTTTTTGGTGCTATACCCCTTGAATCAGAGACAGAGCACACGCATGCCACATTCCAAGGACGCGAACCAAAGCTTGGGCCCGGTGGAACGAACCGAGCGCATTCAACGCATGGATGTTTTACGTGGCTTTGCCTTGCTCGGCATCTGCTTGATGAATGTCGAATTCTTCAACGGCCCGACGTACAAATTTAATCCCGGACTCTCGCCGGACCTCACGGGCATCGATCGCCTTGCAGGTTGGTGCGTGATGGTCTTTGTCACAGGGAAATTTTGGCTGCTGTTTGCCTTGTTGTTCGGCATGGGCTTCGCGCTGATGCTCGCGCGTGCACGCAAGCGCAATGCACCGTTCGTCAGGCCCTATTTGCGCCGCACTTTTGCATTGGCGTTGTTCGGCATCACGCACGCCATAGTGTTGTGGAATGGCGACATCTTGTATGGCTACGCAATCATCGCGTTGATGTTGCTGTTGACCCTATTCGGGCGCCCCTGGCATTGGTTTCTAGCGGCTGCTGTCGTTGCAGCCGCGTGTTTAGTCACGAACAACATGAATTGGGCGGGCTACGCCGCGCCCCTATGCATTGCCGCCATACTCGCGCCGTATCTGCGTTCACCCGATAAACGTTGGCGTTTCTGGCGCGCAGGCGTCGCGCTCTATGCGGTGTTTGCTTTGGGGCAACTGGTCAGTGGGCTCATGCTCGTCACCATGCCAGCACACGTTACAGCGCAAACGACCGAACAAAAGACGGCAGAACGAAAGCAGCATCAACGCACCGCGCAATTCGAACACGATGAAACGATTGCGTTTCAATCGCCAAGTTTCCAAGTGGGCCTCGCGCAGCGCTACACATCCTTCACCGAACACCACATGCCGAACTACGCCTGGTTTTCAATCTTGGCGATTCCCATGTTTCTCATTGGCATGTGGTTTATCCAATCCGGCCTGATGGTGAACGCAGAAAATTACCGTAGCTTCTGGCGAACGTGGCTCTGGGTGTTTCCATTTGCGTTGGCGCTCACCGCTGCGTCGATGTGGGTCAGCGACTGGGTGCCAAAGGGCGAGGGCGTCGCGATGGGTCGCCCGATCGTGGCTGCCGCGATGCGCACCATCGCTGCGCCCTTCATGGCGCTGGCTTACATCGCATTGGTCGTGCGCGCGTTGCAGTGTTCCCGCCTACGCGCGGTCATGAACTGGATGGCGCCCGCTGGCCGCATGGCGCTCACCAACTACCTCATGCAATCGCTGGTGTGTGCTTTCGTCTTTTACGGCTGGGGGCTGCAGCAATGGGGCATGCCGCGGTTCCAACAAATCCTATTCGTGTGCGTGCTTTGGCTCGTGCAGTTAGGGCTCAGTGCCGCGTGGCTGCGCTACTTCAAATACGGCCCGATGGAATGGCTATGGCGTTGGATGACGTACGGGCGTGCGCCGACCCTGCGCGCAACGCCGGATCCGCAGACGGCTTGAAGCCGCGCATTTAGAATGTGCGTATGCCAAACGAAAACACCGATGTACTGATAGTAGGCGGCGGGGTCATCGGTCTCGCCACTGCATTGGCTTTGCTCGAGGCGGGACGCAGCGTGTGTGTGATTGAAGCCACGTATGTGGGTGCCGGCGCCTCGCATGGCAATTGCGGCACGCTCACGCCAAGTCATGCGCCGCCGTTGGCCGCACCCGGCGTTGTGACCGAAGCCTTGCGGTCGCTGTTGCATCCGGATGCACCATTGTACGTGTCGCCGAAGTTTGATTTCCAGCGTTGGCGTTGGTTGCTCAGGTTTGCGCTGCGCTCGAACACGCGCGATTGGGAAACGAGTGCGCGCGGCAAATACGCGCTGCTCACGGATTCACGCGCACGTATTGAAGACTGGGTGGCGCGCTACGCCATGGACTGTCAGTTCGAACGAAGCGGCGAAGACTATGTGTTTCGCAGCGAACACGCGATGCAGCATGAGATGAAAGAAGTGCCCTTGCTGAAAGCACTCGGTTTAAGGCCCGAAGTGATCGATGGTCCCACCTACGAAGCGATGGAACCCGCGCTTCGCCCAGGCCTTGTAGGCGCACTCCGTTTTGACAGTGATGCCATGCTCCGACCCGACCAATGGTTGTCGTGTCTCGCCGCACAAGTCACGCGTTTAGGCGGACGCATTCTCGAACACACACCACTGCAATCACTGTCGAAAATCCGTGATGGATGGCAAGCCCAAAGTGGTGAGACAAACTTCAACGCAAAAGATGTCGTGATCGCAACCGGTGCTTGGTCACCCTTGATGTCGAAGATGCTCGATAGCCCGTGGCTACGCGGCGTCATCCAACCTGGCAAAGGCTATTCAATTACCTACGATCCGCCGGAAATTGTGCCCAAGCGGCCCTTGGTGTTGCGCGATTGTTCGGTCTGCGTCACCGCGTGGGAGGGCGGCTATCGCTTAGGCAGCACGATGGAGTTCAGCGGCTACAACACCGACCTCAACGAAAAACGTTTGAATGCCCTCACACGCGGCGCGCATGCGTTCTTACATGCGCCGGTTGGCCCGCGCGTACAAGAACGCTGGTTCGGTTGGCGCCCCATGTCGGTGGATGACATGCCCTTACTTGGGCCGGTGCCCGGCAAACCGAACCTGTGGCTTGCGACAGGTCACGGCATGATGGGTGTCAGCATGAGTGCAGGCACCGGTCAGTTGATGGCGGATTTGATCACCGGCGCGCCACCTGTCATTGATCCCCGCCCGTATGCGCCTGCGCGCTTTGTCTGATGTTGAGGAAGGGACCATAGACATGACAATTTTTAACTTGCACCAAGGCAGCTTGCCGCTCTTGGTCAGCGTGCCGCACAACGGCACACGCGTACCAGATGACATCGCGCAACGGCTGACGCCCGAGGCGCGTGCAGTGCCGGATACCGATTGGGATATGGCGCGCATGTATGCGTGGGTGATCGAAGCGGGCGGCTCATTGATCGTGCCAGAGCATTCGCGTTACGTGATCGATTTGAATCGCGGCGAAGACGATGTCTCTTTGTATCCCGGGCAAAACACGACAGGCCTGTGTCCCACCGTTCAATTCTCGGGCGCACCGGTGTATCTACCGCAAGCAGAACCGGATGAAACCGAAGTGCGTGCGCGTGTTGAACGCTACTGGCGTCCGTATCACAACGCCCTGTCGACAGAATTGCAGCGACTGCTAGACCTGCATGGCCGCGTCATCTTGTGGGAGGGACATTCCATCAAAGGTGAATTGCCGTTCTTGTTTGACGGTCGATTGCCCGATCTGAATTTAGGCACCGCAAGCACCACAAGCTGTACGCCCGAAACACAGCAACGCATCGAAGCTGTGCTGGCCGCACAAGAGGACTTCGACTTCGTCGTCAACGGCCGTTTCAAAGGCGGTTACATCACAAGAAACTATGGCAAACCCGCAACCGGTATCGAAGCCATACAGCTCGAAATGAGTCAGCGCGTTTACATGGATGAAGCGAAGGGCATTTGGGACGCCAACAAAGCCGAGCGCATTCAACAGCTCGTGCGCGCAATGATCGAAGCCGCACTCGGATAAAAAAAGCCCTTCCATGTGGAAGGGCTTTTTAGCGCTCAAATCAGCGTTTGCTTAAGGCGCGTTATTACGCTTCAAGAAATCTTCCATCTTCAAATACAAGGTTTCACGATTTTTCGGATCAAAGAAGCCGTGGCCTTCACCCGCAGCGACCATGGTTTCGACCTTGATGCCATTCGCGCTCATTGCGCTCTTCATCGCATTGAACTGGTCCATCGGCACGCGGTTATCGATGGCACCTTGCGCAAGGAAGACCGGCACCTTGATCTTGTCGACGTTGCGTGCCGGTGAATTAGCAATCCACACAGCCTTGTCGTCGCCGAGGACGCGCTTCAAATAGCGACGACCCGATTCGGTGTCCGGAATATCACCCGCCTTGTTCATCACGGTGAGGTCGTACACGCCGACATAACCAATGGCGCAACGATACAGCTCTGGAAAACGGATCGGCTGCATCAACGCAGCGTAGCCGCCGTAGCTTGCGCCAAACGTACAGACGCGCTTGGCGTCCGCCCACTTGTTGTCGATCGCCACCTTGACGGCATCTGCAAGATCGTCCTGCATCTTGCCGCCCCATTCGCGATACCCAAGCTCTTCAAACTTCTTGCCTTGGCCACCTGAGCCGCGATAGTTGACTTGAATCACCGTGTAACCGCGGGTCGCAAAGAACTGCACGTCGGGGTCGAAGCCCCATCTATCGTACGGCCCGTGCGGACCGCCATGCGGCAACACGATCATGGGCTGTGGGCCGCTGCCTTGACGCGTGACAAAGGCTTGTAGCGTTTCGCCATGACGCGACTTGAATTCGATCGGCATCATCGGCGCCAAGTTTTGCGACTTGATCCACGGCATTGCTTCAGCCACCAATTGCAAGCTGTTGTCGTCGCGATTGACGACATACCAAGCACCGGGATTGCGATCTGAGTGCACATAAATGAGCACCTTCTTGTTGTCGCGGGTAAAGTTCAGAATCTCAACCAGCTGACCCGGAAACGCCTTCAACATGCCGGCATGTAGCTTCGCGTACTCAGAGGTCGGATCGAAATACTTGATGGTCGGCTTGCCTGCATCGGTCATCGAGCCGAACGGTTCACCACCGCGACCCGCGCGCAAAATGCCCGATACGTCAAAACCTGCACGGCTGGGGAGTTCAGTTCGAGTTTCGCTGGCTACATCGATCTTGTAGAACGAGGTTGCTTCGCCGTTGTTGGTCAATACAGCGAACATCGTTTTGCCGTCTTTCGAAAAGAAGGCGTGGTCAATGTCGCGACCCGCAATGGCGCGCGGCATTTCAGACCAAGCACCGTCCTGCACTTTGCGCCATTCGATTTTCTTGGGTTCGCCATCAACGTCATACAACACGCGAGCGCGTGATTTGCCGTCTTGATCGAAGAAGATTGCCGCTGAGCCTTTGACACGCTCAATTTCGGAGCGATGACCTGTGCGTGTATCGACTTTGTACACCACGGTGTCCGGGGTTTCGCCGCAGTCCCAGCAGGTGAACTGGACAAGTGCTGCGCCCGGCTCTTTGTCGATGACCTGCGCCACCTTCGCGAAGCCTTGGTCTTTGCGGCGACCCGTTGTCGACCCGCTGTCACGGAAATAGCCGAAGAGGGTCTCTTGATCGGTGCCATCCAGGTTGGTCGAGAACAGTTGACCCATGCTGACCGGCAACGGACGCAGTGGAAGCGTGCGTGCACGTGCCAAGGTCACGCGATCATCGGCGGTCCAAATAATGTCGCTGACGTGTTCGAGTCGGCCGAAACGGAGTGTTTGCGTTTTGCCGCTGCCATCCAACGAAACAATTTGCAATTGGGTTTCTTTTTCGTCGGCCGTCGGTACCGTCATCGCGACGTATTTGCCGTCGGGTGAAAGCGCGACCTGATTGATTTCTGCATGGCGCGAAAGATCCATTGCAGATGGCGCTTGCGCGAAAGCCGAGCCACAGGCAATAGCGCCCGCAACTACGAGAATGCGTTTAAACATGTTGTCCCCAAAAAGTGTCTGAAATGCAACTTGACTACGCTACCGCGATGACCTGCATGCCGTCCAGTGTCGTCGCCTTCTCGCATCCATGACGGCACGCGCGTATGCTCTGGGCTCACTCGGTTTTGAGACGTATGCACATGAATACTGCCCTTCAGCGCACATTGGTCGCAGCCGTTGCTGCAGTCGTCTTCATGGCTGCACCTGCCAACGCGGAATTGAAAGCGGGCGACACCGCGCCGAGCTTCAAAGCACAGGCCTATTTAGGCGGTAAGGCGTTCACATTCACCCTCGCAGACGCCCTGAAGAAGGGGCCGGTAGTTGTGTATTTCTTCCCCGCGGCCTATACCTCGGGCTGCAATGTAGAAGCGCACTTGTTCTCTGAGGCGATTGATCAATTCAAAACCTACAAGGCCACGGTGATCGGGGTCACTGCGGGCAATCTTGATCAACTCTCAAAGTTCTCCGCAGACACGAAGCTGTGCAGCGGTAAATTTCCAGTCGCTGCGGATCCGGGGGCGAAGATTGCCAAGACCTATGATGCGGTTCTGGCGTTGAAGCCGGGCTGGTCCAGCCGGACGTCGTATGTGATCGCGCCCAGCGGAAAAATTGTGCATGTGCACTCAGAAATGAGCCCCAACGGCCACGTCAAAGCCACACTCGACGCGCTGAAGGCGATGTAAGCCGGACAGATTCGGCGCAGTTTAGCGTCCGGGTTTGACCGCTTCGAGTTCCCAACGCAACCAGAACTGATCCACAAAGGTCTCTTCTGGTTTGCCGCGCATGCGTCGAGACCAATGACGCCAGCGCTGTGCCAATTGCTTCCCGCCTGATGCGTAGCGTTTGACGCGCAGCGCATTGGCTTCGTTATCGGCGTCGGCGTGACGCGATTGTTCGGGATTGACCCAGTCTTGCCTCAGCAACTTGAAGGTGCCGGTGAACCCGTACATGCGACCCAGCGGATTGTCACCGCAGAAATAGTTCACGGTGTCTTCGGTAATGATGTTGACGTGTGTCGGATCCGCAAATGCTTGCGGGTGTGGCCAAGCCGGCGTGATGGCATAGAAGCGTCCGCCCGGTGCCAGCACGCGCCACACCTCGTTCATGACATCAATGAAAGGTGCTCGGGTGCCGCGACCATCGGTGGTCGGAAAAATGCGCGGCACATGTTCAATGAAATCAAACGCAGACACAGACGCGAAGTAGTCGTCGTCAAACGGAATCGGGTCAAGCGTGAGATTGGCGGGTCGATAGTCGACACCTTCAATCTGTAAGGGGCGAATATCGACGCCACACAGCGTTTTGCGGTCATACGGGTTGCGCGGAAATTTGCCGCAACCCAAGTCAAGGTGTCGATCGTCTGCCATACGCACTCAAACCTCCAACGTCGCTAAGTCGCCTTTTTGTTCGAGCCACGACTTGCGGTCGGAAGCGCGTTTTTTCGCAAGCAGCATATCCATCAAGCTACGGGTTTCTTCTTCGTCATCAACGGTCAACTGCACCAAGCGACGGGTGTCCGGATGAATTGTGGACTCGCGCAATTGCATGGGATTCATTTCACCCAAGCCTTTAAAGCGCGTGACACTGACGACGCCTTTCATTTTTTCGCGCTCGACGCGCTCAAGCAGAATGCGCTTTTCTTCTTCGTCCAGCGCATAGAACATCTGCTTGCCCACATCGACGCGGAACAGCGGTGGCATTGCGACGAATACATGGCCTGCATTGACCAATGCAGGGAAGTGGCGCACAAACAAGGCAGCCAACAAAGTGGCGATATGCAAGCCGTCCGAGTCCGCGTCGGCCAAGATCACGACTTTGCCGTAACGCAAGCCAGAGATATCGTCTTTGCCGGGGTCACACCCAATTGCAATCGCCAAGTTATGCACTTCATCTGACGCAAGCACTTGCCCGGAGGCAACTTCCCAAGTGTTCAAGATTTTCCCGCGCAGCGGCAAGATTGCTTGGAAGTCTTTGTCGCGTGCTTGGCGTGCACTGCCACCTGCAGAGTCACCTTCGACCAAAAACAATTCGGTGCGTGACAAGTCCTGAGAAATACAATCCGCGAGCTTGCCGGGCAGGGCAGGACCTTGCGTGACTTTTTTACGAACAATTTGCTTCTCGGTCTTCAAACGCGCGGACGCACGTTCGATCGCGAGTTGCGCAATGCGCGTCGCGAGTTCGGTATGTGTGTTCAACCACAATGAGAACGCATCGTGCGAGGCGCCTTCAATAAAGCCCGCTGCTTGGCGTGAACTTAAGCGCTCTTTGGTCTGGCCGGAGAACTGCGGTTCTTGCATCTTCAAAGACAGCACGAACGCCACGCGGTCCCACACATCTTCCGGTGCCAACTTCACACCACGCGGCAGCAAATTCTGGAATTCACAGAATTCGCGCAAGGCCATGGTGAGCCCAGTCCGCAAACCATTCACATGGGTGCCGTGCTGCGCTGTCGGAATCAAATTGACATAGCTTTCCTGCACCAACTCGCCTTCCGGCAACCATGCGATCGCCCAGTCAACGGTTTCTGTGTCTTTCTTAAGCTGACCGACAAACAGGTCAGGTGGCAAGCGTTCGATATCGCCCAACTCGCCATTCAAATAATCACTCAGACCGTCTTCGTAGTACCACTGCACTTTCTCTTCACTGGCTTCGTCAAACAAAGTGACGGTCAGTCCAGGGCAGAGCACAGCCTTGGCGCGCAAGAGGTGTTTGAGCGCACGAAGATAAAACTTCGGTGTATCGAAATATTTGCCGTCCGGCCAGAAATGCACACGTGTGCCTGTGTTCTTTTTACCGACCGTCCCAACCACTTCCAATGCCGAGGTGCGATCGCCGTTGGCGAAAGACATCTTGTATTCGTTGCCGTCGCGCTTGATGAACACATCCACGCGTGTCGACAAGGCATTGACGACCGAAACACCGACGCCATGCAGGCCACCGCTAAAGGTGTAGTTGCGGTTACTGAATTTGCCGCCCGCATGCAAACGCGTCAGGATCAATTCGACGCCGGGAATGCCTTCCTCGGGGTGAATGTCCACCGGCATGCCGCGGCCGTCGTCTGACACTTCACAGCTGCCGTCTGCGTGGAGCACGACGTCAATGCGTGAGGCATGACCGGCGAGGGCTTCGTCGACCGCGTTATCGATGACTTCTTGGGCCAAATGGTTCGGCCGCGTGGTGTCGGTGTACATGCCCGGACGGCGTTTGACGGGATCCAGGCCGGATAGGACTTCAATATCGGAAGCGTTGTAGCGAGTATTCATGAATAACCAAGTCAGTCGATTCAAACAGTGTACGGGCAGGCGCGGTTCAGCTAAAGCTGCGAAAATAAGGGTGTCCTAATTCAGGACCGTGGAGCAAAGCATGAAACTCAAAAAATGGGTCGTGTTGATGGCAGTAGGCACTGCGGCAATGGCTGTCGCGGGCGGTGCCTTCGCACAGGCCAAGGTCGACAAGACCAAACAGCAAGCATCAGAAACCATGGACCACAGCAAGATGGACCATAGTCAAATGGATCATAGCCAGCATGCCGATACGGCGGCGAAGGCCAAGGCCGACGCCAACGCCAAGAAGGCTAAAAAGTCGTCAAAGACCGGCGATGAAGAGGAAGAAGAGGAGCAGCGCCGTCCTTGAGGACAGCGCGCCCACAGGCATCAAGAGGTCACAATTGGAAGCCAGAGCCACAACGCTATTAAGGTGGCTAGCAAAATGGGCGGAGTGAGAATGAGCCCGACCTTCATGTATTGGCCCCAAGTAATCCGCTGGCCTTTACCTGCGAGCACGTGCAACCACAACAGCGTCGCCAGCGATCCAATGGGCGTGAACTTAGGGCCGAGATCATTGCCCACCACGTTTGCATAGATCATCAGCTCCCGTGTAAGCGGTGGAACGTTGACCGCGTCGATGGCCAAGGCCCCTACGAGAGTCGAAGGCATGTTGTTCATCACTGATGCGAGCGCGGCGACACCAAAGCCGGTCCCGATCGTGGCAACGAACGTACCTTGCGCAGCCAACCAAGTGAGAACGCGGGTAGCAACCACTGTGAGCCAAGCATTTCCAAGGCCGTAAACGATCAGGTACATACCGAGCGAGAACAACACGATCTGCCATGGCGCGCCGCGTAACACCTTGCCAAGTGCGACTGTCGCGCCTCGGCCGCCAGTCAGCCAGCGCCCCGCGATTGTCATCAAGATCAACGCTGCCGCGCCTGTCACCAGTGCGATAGGGATGCCAAGCGGGCCGGTGACGAAGTAGGCGATCAGCAACAACGCCAGCAGCGGAAATGCCGCACGGAACACGATTGGATCGCTGATCGCGTCTCGGGGCTGCTCCAACGCGCCTACTGTGTAGCTGGCCGGAATATCGCGACGGAACCAAAGCCAGAGCACCAGTAGAGTTGCGGCGACCGACACAAGATTGACTGGCACCATAATCGCGGCATAGCGGTCGAACGGAACGCCGAAGTAATGAGCGGTGACAATGTTTACCAGGTTGGATACCACCAGCGGCAGGCTTGCGGAGTCGGCGATGAAGCCGCAGGTGATTGTGAACGCCAAAGCACCCGCAGGCGGGAAATCGAGGCGCAATAGAATCGCCAGGACAATGGGCGTCAGCAACAGCGCGGCACCGTCGTTGGCGAACACGGCCGCTATCGCTGCGCCTAGCAGCACTACCAGCGGAAAAAGTTTTCGACCATTGCCGCCGCCCCAGCGCGCGACGTGCAGCGCAGCCCATTCAAAGAACCCAGCCTCATCGAGAATCAGTGAAATCACGATCAAGGCGACGAAGGTAAACGTGGCGTCCCACACGATCCCCCATACCGTGCCGATGTCATTCCAGCCAACCACACCTGTCGCAAGTGCGACAGCCGCGCCGGTGATCGCGGACGAGCCTATTCCCAAGCCGCGCGGTTGCCAAACGACGAATATGAGAGTGACGACAAAGATCGCGAGGGCTAGCATTGCACGCGCCGGAAAACTTTAGATTGAGCGCTGGTTGACGCGTGCGGAAAGCGCCTCGGCGCTCTCCACACGTTCGGAATATCGATCCGTGAGATAAGCGGATCGACCGCGCACGAGCCACGTGAACTTGACCAGTTCTTCGCAGACATCGACCAAGCGCTGGTAGTAGGACGAAGATTTCATGCGGCCGGCCTCGTCAAACTCTTGGAACGCCTTGGCGACGGATGATTGGTTGGGGATTGTCACCATGCGCATCCAGCGGCCGAGGACACGGAGTTGGTTGACCGCGTTGAAGCTCTGCGAGCCGCCGGAAACTTGCATGACGGCCAAAGTCTTGCCTTGGGTTGGCCGCTTCGCGCCTTCCGTCAGCGGAATCCAATCGATTTGCGCCTTCATAGTCCCGGTCATTGCTCCATGGCGCTCCGGGCTCACCCACACCATGCCCTCAGACCAATTGGCCAGCTCGCGCAGTTCATGAACTTTGGGATGATCCGGAGCCGCGCCATCGGGAAGCGGTAGGTCGCGTGGGTCAAAAATTTGCACTTCGCAGCCATACCAATGCAACAACCGCGCCGCCTCCTGCGCGAGAAAACGCGAGTAAGAGCGTTCACGTATGGAGCCGTAGAGCACCAAGATGCGCGGTGGATGGGTCGGATCGCTAGGCGCGGCTAGGATGCCGGTATCGATAGGATGGAGTTGGGCCGAGTCGATATTCGGCAAATCGTTCAACAGATTTTCGTTCACGCGAAGGTCCCGAATGTCCCCACGACTTCGCCGTCTTCCTTCATAAACGTCGCGATTGGTTTGGCTAGGAGGTCCAGAACTTTCTCCGAAGGTCTGCACAGTGCCGTGCCCTTTTCGGTCACGACGATCGGCCTGTTGATGAGGATGGGATGCGCCATCATCGCGTCCAAGAGCTGGTCGTCGGTCAACGCCTGATTCTCCAATCCAAGCTCAACGTAGGGCGTGCCCTTCTGACGTAACAGGTCGCGCGGGACCATGCCCATGTCGGCGATCAACTCCGCGAGCTTTGCCCGAGTCGGCGGCACCTGCAGGTACTCTATGACTTCGGGTGTTTCGCCCGACTGTCGGATCATTTCTAGTGTGTTGCGGGACGTGCCGCAGGAAGGGTTGTGGTAAATGGTGACGGTCATGGTTGGGCCACATTGGACATGTGCGGACGTGCGATTACTCATGGGCAAGCATCCGAAGTGCAGACGGGCGCGAGTTTGATGAGGTCGCCGCAGATTTCAGGGTTCCCTGAGCAGCAGTCCGCGGTGAGAAAGGCCAGGAGCTGGCGCATATTTTCGTAGCTGGCCGCATAGAGCACCCGCCGACCGTCACGCCACGAACGCACAAGCGCAGCCCGTTCTAGCGTGGCCAAGTGAAAACTCATTCGCGTCGGCGGAATCGAGAGACGCTCGGCAATGTCGCCCGATGCAACACCTTTGGGACCCGCCTTCACTAAAAGTCGGAAGGCGGTCAGCCGGTCTGCGTGCGCAAGGGCGGATAAAGCGGATATGGCAGCATCATCGTTCATAAATGCAATTCTACAAAGATATTTGTAGAATGCAATAGTAGATGGGCGTTTGTTATCTGTTGCGTTAGCTCAGGACACGACAAGCAACAAATCTTCCGTGGTTTAGTCCTCGCGATCACCACATGCACGAAGGCAAGCCAACACGTCGGCGAATCGTCTCCGCTTTTAGTAGCCCGCTTTCATGATGTGGCTCACGCGGTGTTGACGGACTTTTCTATTGCCTTTGCAGAAAGGCGAGCAACTCCCGGTACGAATCGGTAAAATACGGGTTTCCAGCGAGCCGACGCCCTCATGACTCCCCCCGCTGCTGCCAAGACCCCTTTAATTTTCGTGACCGGCGGTGTGGTTTCCTCGCTGGGCAAAGGCATCACCGCAGCTTCGCTTGCCGCCATCCTTGAAGCCCGTGGCCTACGCGTCACGATGATGAAGTTGGATCCGTACATCAACGTCGATCCCGGCACCATGAGTCCGTTCCAGCACGGTGAGGTGTATGTCACCGACGACGGCGCTGAAACCGACCTCGACCTCGGTCACTACGAGCGTTTCGTCTCGACGCGTTTGTCCGGCAAGAACTCGATCACCACCGGCAAGATCTACGACGCTGTCATCCGCAAGGAGCGCCGCGGCGAATATCTGGGTGGCACCGTGCAGGTCATCCCGCACATCACCGACGAAATCAAATTGCGCATCGACGTCGCGACCCAGGGTTTCGACGTGGCCTTGGTGGAAATCGGCGGCACGGTCGGCGACATTGAATCCTTGCCCTTCTTGGAAGCCATTCGCCAAATTCGTACGGAACGCGGCGCGGCCAATGCCATGTTCATGCACCTCACTTTGGTGCCCTACATTGCGGCAGCAGGCGAGCTCAAAACCAAACCGACGCAACACTCGGTGAAAGAATTGAGATCGATCGGTATTCAGCCCGACGTGCTGATTTGCCGCTCAGAGCAGCCCTTGCCGGAAGGCGAGAAGCGCAAGATTGCCTTGTTCACCAATGTGCCTGAGCGCGCTGTCATCACGGCCATCGACTTGGACAACATTTACAAGATTCCTGCATGGCTGCGTGACCAAGGTCTCGACCAATTGGTGGTTGAACAACTGCGTTTGGATGCGGCGGCGTCGAAAGATGCGGATCTGTCGGAATGGGACGCTGTCGTCGACGCGTCGCAAAACCCGATTGATGAAGTCACGATTGCGATGGTCGGCAAGTATGTCGACCATAAAGACGCGTATAAATCGGTGGCTGAAGCGCTGAAGCATGGCGGCATCCGTCAACGGACACGCGTCAATATCAAGTGGCTCGAGTCAGAAGACATTGAGCGCCATGGTGCAGCAGCCATGTTGAAAGACGTCGAAGGTGTGCTTGTGCCCGGTGGCTTCGGCGACCGCGGCTTTGCCGGCAAAGTGTCCACCGCGCAATATGCGCGAGAAAATAACTTGCCGTATTTCGGGATTTGCTACGGCATGCAAGCGGCCATCGTCGATGCAGCGCGCAATTTGGCAGGTCTCGAAAACGCGAACAGCACCGAGAACGATAAAAACACCCCGCATCCGGTCATCGGCCTGATTACAGAATGGCGCACATCATCCGGTGACGTAGAACGCCGCGATGAAGCCAGTGACTTGGGCGGCACCATGCGCCTAGGCCTGCAAGATCAACGCATCAAGCCGGGCACGCGCGCACATCAAATGTATGGTGCAGACGTCGTCGGCGAGCGTCATCGCCATCGCTACGAATTCAACAATCACTACCGCTCACCCCTGGAAGCGGCAGGCTTGGTGTTCTCGGCCAAGTCCATGGACGACACCTTGGTCGAAATGATCGAATGGCCGAACCATCCTTGGTTTGTGGCTTGCCAAGCGCATCCTGAGTTCTTGTCGACGCCACGGAAGGGACACCCCTTGTTTGTCGGCTTCATCCGCGCCGCGCGTGAAAAGAAAGCCGGCGGTCAGTTGCTCAACGAAGCTGCGGCGTAATCGCTGCAGCTCGCGAAAAGGATATTTGAATGAATCTTTGCGGTTTTGAAGTTGGGCTGGACAAGCCGTTTTTTCTCATTGCGGGCCCGTGTGTTGTCGAATCCGAACAATTGCAGGTCGATACCGCAGGCACTTTGAAAGAAATCACCCAAAGCTTGGGGATTCCTTTCATCTTCAAATCCAGCTTCGACAAAGCGAACCGAACCTCCGTGAACAGTTTTCGCGGCCCGGGCATGGAAGAAGGCTTGCGTGTACTCGCTGAAGTGAAACGTCAGCTCAATGTGCCTTTGCTGACCGACGTGCACGAATACACGCCGATGGACGAAGTGGCCTCGGTGGTCGACGTGCTACAAACGCCGGCCTTCTTGGTACGCCAAACCGATTTCATCACCAAAGTGTGTGCGGTGGGCAAGCCCGTCAACATCAAGAAAGGCCAGTTCCTCTCGCCGTGGGACATGAAACCGGTGGTCGAGAAGGCCAAGTCGACCGGCAATCAAGACATCATGGTCTGCGAGCGCGGTGCGAGCTTCGGGTATAACAACTTGGTCAGTGACATGCGTTCATTGGCCGTGATGCGCGATACAGGGTGTCCGGTCGTGTTCGACGCCACGCACTCGGTGCAGTTGCCGGGCGGGCAGGGCAATAGCAGTGGCGGCCAGCGCGAGTTCGTGCCGGTGCTGTCACGTGCGGCCATGGCCGTGGGCATTGCGGGCATCTTTATGGAAACCCATCCGGATCCGTCCAAAGCCTTGTCGGATGGCCCGAATGCATGGCCGCTCGGCGAAATGAAGCGCTTGCTGGAAACGCTGATGACCATTGACGAAGCAGTCAAACGCGATGGTCGTGCGCTGTAAGTCATCGAACTGTGTTTAAAAAAATTGAAATCACCCTCTGGAGTGCTTGAAGTGCAAATCGAAAAAATCCACGCCCGCGAAATCCTCGACTCACGTGGCAATCCCACGCTCGAAGCGGAAGTGACCCTCGCCGATGGCAGCTTTGGCCGCGCAGCGGTGCCTTCGGGCGCGTCCACAGGCGCGAAAGAGGCCGTTGAACTGCGTGACGGTGACAAGACCCGCTACCTGGGCAAGGGTGTTCGCAAAGCAGTAGAAAACGTCAACACCACGATTGCCAATGCCGTGCAAGGCATGGACGCATTCGACCAAAAAGGTGTCGACGCACGCTTGATCGATTTGGACGGTACGGAAAACAAAGGCCGTCTCGGCGCAAATGCCTTGCTTGGTGTGTCGATGGCTGTTGCGCACGCTGCTGCGGCATCGCGCAAATTGCCCTTGTGGCAATACTTGGCGGACGGCAATGCGCCGGAACTGCCGGTCCCGATGATGAACATCATCAACGGCGGCGCACACGCAGATAACAACGTCGACTTGCAAGAGTTCATGATTCTGCCGGTGGGCTTCGACAAGTTCTCCGACGCATTGTGCGCAGGCACCGAAGTGTTTCATGAGCTGAAGTCGGTCTTGAAGTCGCGTGGTCTTTCTACTGCAGTCGGTGATGAAGGCGGTTTCGCGCCTGACTTGCGCAGCAACGCAGAAGCCCTCGACACCATTCTCGAAGCCATCGGTAAAGCCGGTTACACCGCAGGTGAAGACATTCTGTTGGGCCTCGATGTGGCCTCCAGCGAGTTTTTTGAAAGCGGCAAGTACAACCTGAGCGGCGAAGGCAAGCGTCTGACCAGCGAGCAGTTCACCGACTTCTTGGCCGATTGGTGCAAGCAATATCCGATCATCACGATTGAAGACGGTATGGCCGAAGACGATTGGGCGGGTTGGAAAATGCTGACCGAACGTCTCGGCGACAAAGTTCAATTGGTGGGCGACGATTTGTTCGTGACCAATCCGTCGATCTTCAAAGAAGGCATTGATCAGCACGTCGCCAACGCGATTCTCATCAAGGTCAACCAAATCGGCACCTTGTCTGAAACGCTTGAGGCCATCGCCATGGCGCACGCTGCCAACTACGCGGCCGTCGTCTCGCACCGTTCGGGTGAAACCGAAGACACCACGATCTCGGACATCGCAGTCGCAACCACGGCAACGCAAATTAAGACGGGCTCGTTGTGCCGCAGTGATCGCGTCGCCAAGTACAACCAATTGCTCCGCATTGAAGAGCAATTGGGAGCGGCCGCGAAGTACGCAGGCCGTTCTGCGTTTGTGTCTTTGAAGCGCTGATCCGACTACATGAAGGCTGTCCGTATCGCGACATTGCTGCTGGTATTGCTGCTCATACTTCTGCAATACCGGTGGTGGTTCGGCACGGGTGGGCGACAGGACGTCGCCGAGTTGAAGGCTAAAGTCGTCGCGCAAGAAAAAGACAACGAAGCGCGCAAGCAACGCAACGATGCACTCGCCGCCGAAGTCAAAGATCTCACCGATCCGGCTTCTGGCGGTGCTGCGGTTGAGGAACGTGCGCGCGACGAGCTCGGCATGATCAAGCCGGGTGAAACCTTCTATCGCGTGATCAATGACAAACCCGCGCCCGCCGCCGATGCACCACCGCCTGCACCAACGGCGGCAGCGGACGAGGCCCCTTGAGTACCGCGACCTGGTGCGTGGTACCGGCCGCTGGCAGCGGCCAACGCTTCGGCGGGCCCATTGCCAAGCAGTTTGTTGAGATTGAAGGCAAGTCGATTCTGATGCATACCCTCGAGGCGCTTGCCGTGCACGCGTCTGTCGAAGGCTTGGTGGTGATCCTTGCCGAAGACGCGTGCCCCGAGTTGCCCGAGACGGTGTTTGAAAAGCCAATTATTCGCTGCGTCGGCGGCGCATCGCGCGCGCACTCGGTGTTGAACGGCTTACATGCATTGCCAGACACGCTTGATGCGTCGGCGCTCGTGTTGGTTCACGATGCGGCACGCCCCAACGTGCAGGTCTCAGACATTTCAGCGTTGCTCGATGCAGCGAACAAGGCGCCTTCGGGTGCGCTTCTGGCTGCATCCGTCAGTGACACTTTGAAGCAATCCAATGGAGCGATGGAAGTCGAGCAGACAGTGCCTAGAGCACAGTACTGGCGCGCGATGACGCCGCAATGCTTTGCAAAAGGCCCCTTGATGGCTGCACTCCAAAGCGCGTTTGACGCCGGTGTTGAAATCACTGACGAATCGATGGCCATGGAGTTGGCGGGTCACCACCCCAAGCTGGTGGCAGGGCGCGCGGACAATTTGAAAATCACAACGCAACCCGATCTGGCGTGGTTCGAAGCGCAGTTGGCAAAGAGGTCAATCCGATCATGAGTACCGATATTCGCATTGGCAGCGGTTTTGACGTGCACGCGTTCACGGAAGGTAACCACGTCATGCTCGGCGGCGTACGAATTGAACACAGCGCGGGCGTTGAAGCACATAGTGACGGTGATGTGGTGCTGCATGCATTGTGTGACGCGATTTTTGGCGCGTTGGCGATGGGCGATATCGGTGTGCACTTCCCGCCGTCAGACATGCGCTGGAAAGACGCCAACAGCATGGATTTCTTGAAACATGCACACGCGCTGATGCACGAACGCGGTTGGCGTTTAGGCAATTGCGATATCACGGTCATTTGCGAACAACCGAAAGTCTCGCCGCATCTTTTGGCGATTCGAACCTCGATTGCAGCGGGTTTGCAGGCCGACATCGAAGACGTCAGCGTCAAAGCGACGACCACTGAAAAGCTCGGCTTCACCGGGCGCAAAGAAGGCATTGCGGCACAAGCGGGCTGTCTCTTGGTTCGCCGTGCCTGAGGTATTGCCCCGAAGCGCAGCGCCTGTGATTACGCAGGCATCGATCCGAAACGAGTTGGATGATTTCATCGTTGAGGAAGTGTCGTCATTCGATGCATTCGGTAGCGGCGAACATTTGCTGCTCACGCTGCGTAAGCGCGGCCTCAGCACACACGCATTGATCGAACACGTGGCGACGTGGGCCGGCGTTCCCACGAGCGCGATTGGCTACGCGGGCTTGAAAGACAAACATGCGGTTACGACACAGCGTCTCACCGTGTGGTTGCCGAAGCGCAAGTCACCTGACATAGCCACGCTCAATACCGATGCCATTGAAGTGATCGAAGCCGTTTGGCACAACCGCAAGTTGTCGACCGGTGCGTTGAAAGGCAATCGATTTACCTTGGTGCTGCGTGACGTGGCGGGTGATCCGGAGGCGATCCGAGCGCGCGTGTCAGACATCGCGCAGCATGGTGTGCCGAACTACTACGGTGAACAACGATTCGGTCGTTTCGGTGACAATGTTGCGCAGGCGCGCGACATGTTTGCGGGCAAGCGCGTAGCCCGCGAAACACGCAGTCTATTGCTCTCTGCCGCACGTTCCGACATGTTCAACCAAGTCCTTGCGCAACGTGTCGAAGCCGGTACGTGGCGCGCAGCGCTCGCGGGCGATGTCTTCATGTTGGACGGCTCTCAAAGTATTTTTGGTCCCGTCGAAGACGACGAAAGTATCCATGCACGCCTTGAATCTGGCGATATTCATCCAACAGGCCCACTCTGGGGGCGTGGCGACTTGCGCACGCAAGCCGACGCCCAATCTTTGGAAACTGAGGTGTTGATGTCGACCGACAATGACGCACTGCGCACAGGGCTAGAAGCGGCAGGCATGAAGCAAGAACGGAGAAGTTTGCGCTTGCGCGTCCGTGATCTGCATGCGACGCAAGAAGGCACCACGCTCACCCTGCAATTCGCACTCGATCCTGGCAGCTACGCCACCACCGTGTTGCATGCACTCGGCGAAGTGATCGACCCTATGCGCAAGGCGTGAACGCTTAGCGCTTTTTCAGCAACACCAACACGGCACCCGTACCGCCTTGCGCGGTCGGCGCAGAATGAAACGCCAGCACATCGCGCCGATGACGCAGATGTTGATCGACAAGATTCTTGATCACAGGTACGCCTTCGGAGTTTCGACCTTTGCCATGAATGATGCGCACGCAGGCAATGCCTTCAGAGAGCACATGGCGTAAAAACACACGCAACAATTGACTCGCTTCTTCCAAACGAAGCCCGTGTAGATCCAGTTCATCCTGCACGGCATACTCGCCGCGCTTCAAGCGCGCCAAGACTTGCGGATTCACCTCATTGCGTCGATACGAAGAGACGTCGCCCGGATCCAGTGCGCCTTGCAACATGACTTGCTTGAATTCGCTCAATGCTGCCTGTTCATCGCGTTCACGCATGCCGGCACCCGCGCGCGGCTTGGGCTTCGAAGGCGCTTCGGGCGGGGCATCCATTCGACGCACGTCGCCAATCGCCTCTAAGAACAGATGGTGATCGTCTTTCTCCGACATTCAATAAGACTAATGGATGAGTCGAACAAACGCTTTCGGTATCATGGTGCTTTAAGCAGAAAAACACCGTAGATGAAGATTCTGGTCAGTAACGACGATGGCGTAGACGCGCCGGGCATCAAGGTCTTAGCCCGTGCGTTGCGCGAAGCGGGGCATGATGTCTTTGTCGTCGCACCCGACCGGGATCGCAGCGGTGCGAGCAATTCCTTGACGCTGGATCTGCCGATTCGCGTCGTTCAAATGGATGAACGCCATTGGCGCGTGCACGGTACACCGACCGACTGCGTCCATCTGGCCTTGACCGGCATGTTTGCAGGCGAAGAAGAGCCCGATATCGTGGTGTCCGGCATCAACAATGCCGCAAATCTAGGCGACGACGTGATCTATTCAGGCACGGTGTCGGCTGCCATGGAAGGACGCTTTTTGGGGCTGCCAGCCGTGGCGGTGTCATGCGTCAATCGCAACCATGCACCACAGCACTACGAAACGGCAGCTCGCGCCGCGGTCGACATTGTGGCCAAACTGGTGGCAGACCCACTGCCTGCCGACACGATTCTCAACGTAAACGTGCCGGACTTGCCGTGGGATGAAATCACGGCGTTTGAAGCCACGCGTTTGGGCAATCGTCATCGCGCCGAAGCCTGCATTGCCGCACCCGATCCGCGTGGCCGTCATTTCTACTGGATTGGTCCTGCCGGTGCCGCGCAAGACTCCGGTCCGGGCACGGATTTTGATTGCGTCAATCGCGGCGCGGTGTCCGTCAGTCCGATTCAAGTCGATCTCACCCGTTTCCATGCGCTTGAACAAGTGGCGAACTGGGTCGTGGGCTTGGACCCCAAGCGCAAGGACGCAGCGTGATCGGTCGGACTTTGCATTCAAGCGGTGTCGGCTTCACATCGCAGCGTGTCCGTGATCGTTTGGTCGAACGCTTGAGAGAGCAGGGCATTCGTAACCCTTATGTGTTGCAGGCCATCGGCAGCGTGCCGAGGCATTTGTTTATTGATGAAGTACTCGCCTCACGCGCTTACGAAGATTCCGCGCTCCCCATTGGTTTTGGTCAAACGATTTCTCAACCTTGGGTGGTGGCGCGCATGACCGAACTGATCTTGGAAGGCGACACGGTGCCCAAGCATGTTCTGGAAATCGGCACGGGTTCGGGGTATCAAGCCGCCGTGCTCGCGGCACTCGGCATGCAAGTGCATACCGTCGAACGCATCGGTGAGTTGCTGCGTACAGCGCGCAAACGCTTCCGTGCACAAGGCATCACATTGCGCAGCAAACACGACGATGGCCATATCGGTTGGGCGGAAGAAGGCCCCTTCGACGCCATCATGGTGACCGCAGGCGCCCAAGCCATCGTCGAAGGCCTCATCGATCAATTGGCACCCGGTGGCACTTTGGTAGCCCCTGTCGGGGGTGGCGCGACACAGGCGCTCGTACGTATTCGTAAGCTCGCAGATGGCAGTTTGGACATCAAAGAAATGGAACCTGTGATGTTTGTGCCATTGCTGCCGGGTGTCGTAGATCAATGAAAATTTTCAAGCCGATCTACGAGAAGGCCCTGCGCTGGGCGAAGCACAAAAACGCGACTTGGATCTTGGCAGGCTTAAGTTTCATCGAGGCCATCTTCTTCCCGGTGATGCCGGAAGTGATGCTGGCACCGATGGCTTTGGCGCGCCCGAAACGCGCTTTTTTCTACGCGCTGGTGAGTTTGTTCGGTTCGATGCTGGGTGCCATCGTCGGCTATTGGCTTGGCCAACATGCGTGGGAACTGGTGAAGCCTGCGTTTGCCGCGATGCACATGCTCGACAAAATTGAAGGCGGCATTCAGACGATTCAAGCCAAAATGCACGAATCGCCTTGGGCTGTGTTTTGGTTCTTGGTGGCGGGCGGCTTCATGCCGATTCCGATGAAGGTCTTTACATGGGCGTCCGGCATCGTCGGTGTGCCTTGGCTTCAGTACCTTGCAGCGATGGTTGTGGGGCGTGCGAAACGTGTGTTGTTGTTGGCCTTGGCCATTCGTTTAGGCGGTGAACGTGCAGAACGCTTGTTGCACAAATGGATTGAACCCATTGGTTGGTTTGTCTTGGTGCTGGTTTTGCTCTTGATCGGCTTTCTGTTTTTAAGGAATTAAATCGTATGAATTTTGCCAACGTGTCGCGCTCGAATGTCGCCGTTGTCGCTGTCGCCAGTGTGGCGTTGTGGCTCGGCGCATGTACCAGCACGGAAGTGGTCCAACGCAACGGTTCGGGTACACCGGTCGCTTCAAGTGGCAAATCAAGCGGTAGCAGCAGTGGCTATGTGCCGATGTCTGAGCGCGTCTCTCAGCCAAAGTACGGCGCAACGGTGATGGTCGAAAAAGGCAATACCGTGTATCACCTCGCCACGACGAATTCGATTACGCCGCTCGATCTGGCTTTGTGGAACAACATTCCGCCGCCTTACACGATTTATCCGGGCCAACGCTTGAAGCTTTATCCGAGCACCGGCAAGAACGCGCCTGCGCCTGCGGTGGCAACCACCCGCGTGGTGTCTCCGCCGGTTGTGACATCACCCACCACGCCTGGCAGCACGACGACGCGTCCGACCACGACGGCCGCTCCCACGGCAGCGGTGGCCACTGTGCCGACCGCGGGCAATGTGTCATGGCGCTGGCCGACGGAAGGCAATCTGCTGAGCACCTATAAAGCCGGCGAGCCCACCCGCCAAGGCATCGATATCGCAGGCACGTCCGGTCAACCGGTACGCGCGGCATCAGATGGCACGGTGGTCTATTCCGGTGCCGGCCTCGTGGGGTATGGCGAGCTCATCATCATCAAGCACAACGGCGAATGGCTGTCGGCCTATGGCCACAACCGCAAGCGCTTGGTATCAGAAGGTCAAAAGGTCAGTGCGGGCCAACAAATTGCCGAATTGGGTCGTACCGCGGCGTCGCGCAACATGCTGCACTTTGAAATTCGCTACGACGGTAAGCCCGTCGACCCGCAGCAATACCTGCCGAAGCGCTAATCAGTTCGACAGCAACAGGGCCGCAATCGCATTGCGGCCTTCACTCGCCAAGACGTTGAACGTGCGCGCTGCTGCGGCGTTCACCATGGTTTCCAATCCGATCCCGCGCGATAAACATGCGGCCAAAACGCTCGGATGCGGAAAGGCTTGTGCATCGCCACAGCCCAAAATAATGACTTCGGGTTTCAGGGCAAATAGAGGCTCGAGTGTTTCGGCGTTCAAATCTGCGAGCGCACGTGCCGGCCAGTCTCGGATCAGTTGATCTCGGGTGACGATGAAACTCGCATGCAAAGTTTCTTCGTTAATTCGCGCCTCGTGCCCGTTCGCACCGCGTAAAACGAAGTGGAAATCAGGTGCTTCTTCGCGAATCAGATCCATTACGCGCGAGGCAAGACAATCGTCCGCTTGTCCTTGGAAGGGCGATACAGCACGGCCGTGTGACCAATGCGCTGCACCAAATGGGCGCGCAGGGCGTCCGCCATGGCGTGAATCACCTGATCGCGCGCTTCGCGGTCGTCGCCACCCACTTTCACTTTGACCAATTCGTGGTGCTCAAGTGCGGCATCCAGTTCGGCTGAAAAAGCGGGGGTGAGCCCCTTATTCCCGATTTGCATCAGAGGCTTGAGGTCATGGGCCATGCCGCGTAGGAAGCGGATTTGCGAGTTGGACAGGGTGTCGGCCATCGTTTCGTAAGCTGTGTTCAATGACGGCAAGGTATCATGAAGGTCGTCATTTGGCCGAGAAAAACCGTGGCCTCGCGTAGCAAAAGCAGTACCCGCTGGCTCCAAGAACACTTTTCCGACCCTTTCGTCAAAAAAGCGAAGGCGGAAGGATTGCGTTCGCGCGCCGCATACAAACTCGAAGAACTGGTCGCTCGCGACAAATTGCTCCGCCCCGGCATGGTGGTGGTCGATTTGGGCGCAGCGCCCGGCGGCTGGTCGCAATGGGTGCGTCAAGCCATGGGCGACAGCGGCCGTGTGATCGCTTCAGACATCCTCGATATGCCCACCTTGGCGGGTGTTGAGTTCTTGCTTGGCGATTTTCGTGAAGATTCCGTCGCTGCCGAGCTTGAACGGATGCTGGGCGCCGATCAGGTGGACCTTGTGCTTTCGGATATGGCCCCCAATATGAGTGGTGTGGATGCCGTGGACCAAGCCCGTGCCATGCACTTGTCTGAACTTGCGATGGAATTTGCCGATCTGCACCTGAAAAACAACGGCGACTTCCTGATCAAGCTCTTTCAAGGCGTGGGGTTTGATGCCTACGTCAAAGAATTGCGCAGCCGTTACAAGAAAGTATCAATTCGTAAACCCGAAGCATCACGCAAACGCTCGAATGAGGTGTATGCGCTGGCGCAAGGGAAAAAAGCAGTAAAGTGAATTTAGCGCGCAACTGCGCGGAGAATGGAATGAACGATTTGGTCAAGAATTTGCTGATTTGGGTGGGTGTAGCGATTGTGCTGATGCTTGTGTTCCAGGGTTTGGGCCCGAAGAGCGCAGGTAGCACGGGCAATGTCAGCTATGACCAATTCGTGCAGCAAGTGCAGGCCGACAAGGTCAGCAAGGTCGTCATCAGCGATGATCGCGGTACGATCACGGCGACCTTGAAAGACGGCTCGAAAACCGTCACTCAAAATCCGGGCGACAAAGACCTGATCAACGATTTGTTGAATCACAAAGTCGCGATCGAACAACAAGCCGCGTCTTCGGGCCGCAGCATTTTGCTGAGCCTGTTGTTCAACCTGTTGCCCATGGTGCTGTTCATCGGTATCTGGTTCTACCTGATGCGACAAATGCAATCGGGTGGGGCAAAGGGCGCGATGAGTTTCGGTCGTTCCAAAGCCAAATTGTTGAGCGAAGACCAAACCAAGGTCACCTTCGCCGATGTGGCTGGCTGTGACGAAGCGAAAGAAGAAGTGTCAGAACTCGTCGAGTTCTTGCGCGATCCGACGCGTTTCCAAAAACTGGGCGGCAAGATTCCGCGTGGTGTGTTGATGGTGGGCCCGCCGGGTACCGGTAAGACATTGCTCGCCAAAGCCATTGCGGGCGAAGCCAAAGTCCCGTTCTTTAGCATCTCAGGTTCCGACTTCGTCGAAATGTTTGTCGGCGTGGGCGCCTCGCGTGTGCGCGACATGTTCGAACAAGCGAAGAAGAATTCGCCCTGCATTATTTTCATCGACGAAATCGATGCCGTGGGTCGCCATCGTGGCGCCGGCATGGGTGGCGGCAACGACGAGCGCGAACAAACCTTGAACCAAATGTTGGTTGAAATGGACGGCTTTGAGGGCGGCGAAGGCGTGATCGTCATTGCTGCAACCAACCGACCGGACGTGCTCGATCGCGCATTGCTGCGTCCGGGCCGTTTCGACCGCCAAGTCATGGTCGGTTTGCCCGACATCAAGGGCCGCGAACAAATTCTGCGCGTGCATATGCGCAAGGTGCCGTTGTCGGACGACGTGCGTCCGGAAGTGTTGGCGCGCGGTACCCCGGGTTTCTCGGGCGCCGATTTGGCCAACCTTGTAAACGAAGCGGCACTGTTTGCTGCACGTCGCAACAAGAACAGTGTCGACATGCTCGACTTCGAAGACGCGAAAGACAAGATCTTTATGGGTCCGGAGCGTCGCAGCATGGTGATGCGTGAAGAAGAACGCCGCAACACGGCGTATCACGAATCGGGCCATGCGGTGGTCGCCATGTCGCTGCCGAAAGCCGACCCGGTGCACAAGGTGACGATCATGCCGCGCGGTTGGGCTTTGGGCCTCACCTGGCAGTTGCCTGAGTTCGATCGCATCAGTGGCTACAAAGACAAGATGTTGGAAGAAATCGCCATCTTGTTCGGTGGACGGATCGCTGAAGACTTGTTTATGGGCGAAGTCTCGACGGGCGCTTCGAACGATTTCGAACGCGCGACGGCTTTGGCGCGTGACATGGTTGTTAAGTACGGCATGTCGGAAGAAATGGGCATCATGGTGTACGCCGATGCGCAAGACGGCACGTGGGGCATGTCGAGCAAGACCATTTCCGAAGCGACACAGCAAAAGGTTGACTCGGAAATTCGTCGAATCCTTGACGCGCAATATGCGCGTGCGCAGCAGATCCTGGAAGACAAGCGCGCGATCGTCGACGCGATGGCCAAAGCGCTGCTCGAATGGGAAACCATCGACGCCGAGCAGGTGAAAGACATCATGGCGGGCCGTACACCGAAGCCGCCGGTCGGCTGGGTCAAGAAAGACGCACCGCCGCCTTCAGAGCCGCCGCCGAGCGAAGGCTTGACCATTGGTGGGCCGCAAACGAGCATCGACAGCATCAATTGATTTGAGGCTGGTCGATGTTCGACACCACACCCCAACTTCGCTGCGGCGACTTCACGGTCAAACTTGACCGTACACGGGTGATGGGCATCGTCAATGTCACGCCCGATTCGTTCTCTGACGGCGGGCAATACAACACGGTAGATGCCGCGATTGCCCACGCGATAGAACTGGCGGAGCAGGGTGCCGCGATTCTAGATATTGGCGGCGAGTCCACGCGGCCCAATGCCACACCGGTCACGCTAGAAGACGAACTCGCACGCGTCATTCCGGTGATTGAAGGGCTGCGCACACGTGTCGACATTCCGATCAGCATTGACACCTTCAAACCCGAAGTGATGCAGGCGGCGGTGAAGGCCGGCGCATCCATGATCAACGACGTCTATGCACTGCGACAGCCGGGCGCCTTAGATGCAGCGGCCGAACTCAAGGTGCCCGTGGTGATCATGCACAGCCTGGGTGCACCGCATGCGATGGACCCGAACCCCGAATACGACGATGTCGTCGGTGAGGTGCATCGGTTCTTAGCGGAACGCATTTTTGCCTGTGAAATGGCCGGCATCGACAAACAGCACATCGTCGTCGACCCCGGATTTGGTTTCGGTAAAACCTTGCAACACAACCTGCAGTTGTTGGCAGGCTTGCGTCGTTTCACTGAGCTTGGCGTCCCTGTGCTCGCGGGCCTATCGCGCAAGCGCAGCATCGGTGAACTGACCGATAGAACGGTGCCCGCTGAACGCATCCATGGCTCGGTTGCCGCACATTTGATTGCCGCGTCCAATGGCGCGCGCATTGTGCGTGTGCATGACGTCGGCGCCACCGTCGATGCACTGAAGGTCTTGGAAGCAGTGCGTGCGATCCCCACGCCGCGCGACGGCAAGCGTCCAGCCCCCGAGATCGTTTGGCCGGAAGACTAGCGCGACAGATACCTCCCCGCGTACTCTCATGGCTTGTTGTCTGGGAGCCACCGCATGTCTGCAAACACGCCACTGCTGATCACCTTCAGCCTCTATCTATTGGCCATGGTCGTGATTGGCTTCATTGCTTGGCGGCGTACGCAGAACTTTGACGACTACATCCTGGGCGGACGATCACTGGGTGGATTCGTGACCGCGTTGTCGGCAGGCGCTTCGGACATGAGTGGCTGGTTGCTGATGGGTTTGCCCGGCGCGCTGTATCTCACCGGCCTCTCTGAGAGCTGGATTGCGATTGGTTTGGTCATCGGCGCTTGGTTCAACTGGCGCTTTGTGGCCGCACCTTTGCGCTTGTATACCGAACGCACGGAAGACGCGCTGACCTTGCCCGACTATTTCACGACCCGATTCGGCGAAGGCGGGAAGCTACTACGCGTGCTTGCTGCGATCGTCATCTTGGTGTTCTTCGCGATTTATGCCGCCAGCGGCATCGTCGCCGGTGCACGTTTGTTTGAAAGCGTATTCCACATCCCCTATGCGCAAGCACTGTGGTGGGGCGCAGCGGTGACCGTCTTGTACACCTTGGTCGGTGGCTTCTTGGCGGTCAGTTGGACAGACACGGTGCAAGCCAGCTTGATGATTCTTGCGCTGGTGCTCACGCCTGTCATCGTGGTGATCAGTGTGGGTGGGCCGGCGGCCAGTTTCGAATTGATTCAACAGGTGTCGCCGCAGAAGCTCGATTGGATCGGCACCGGTGGCACGATTGCCGTGATTTCGTCTTTGGCTTGGGGCTTGGGCTACTTCGGGCAGCCGCATATCTTGGCCCGCTTCATGGCTGCCGAAAGCGTGGAAACCATTCCTGCAGCGCGCCGCATCGGCATGACCTGGATGATCTTGTGCTTGTTAGGTGCTGTGATGGTCGGCTTCATGGCGAATGCCTATTTCGCGCAACATCCGGATCAAGCGGGGCAGGTGACTGAGAATCACGAACGCGTTTTCATCGCCCTGAGTCAATTGTTATTCAACCCCTGGATTGCGGGGGTGCTCCTGTCCGCCATTCTTGCGGCGATCATGAGTACCTTGTCCTGCCAGTTGTTGGTGTGTTCGAGCGCACTGACTGAAGATTTCTACCGTGGCTTTGTGCGTCCCAGCGCGACCCAGAAAGAGCTCGTGTGGTTCGGCCGCTTGGCAGTCTTGGCGGTGGCTTTGTTCGCCATTTATCTCGCGCGCGATCCCGATCGCAAAGTCTTGGGCTTGGTGAGTTATGCGTGGGCAGGCTTCGGTGCAGCTTTCGGGCCGGTCGTTGTGTTGTCGCTGTATTGGCGGCGCATGACTTGGGTCGGCGCACTCGCCGGCATGCTGTTCGGCGCTGCCACAGTCATTCTGTGGAAGAACCTATCGGGTAGCCAGTTGTACGAAATGGTGCCCGGCGTGATTGTCGCCACCATTGCCGTGGTTGTTGGCAGTCTGCTGTCGCCTTCACCCAGCGCGCGCGTACTGAAGACACACGATGACGTCAGCGCCGAACTCGCGCGCGTGAAATAAAGCGTGACCGGTAAGCAACGCGCACTGTTGATCACCGGACCCACTGCGTCCGGCAAAACCGCCATTGCACTGACTTTGGCGGAACAGTTCAACGGTGAAATCATCAGCGTCGATTCGGCCTTGGTGTATCGCGGATTGGATATCGGCGCCGCAAAGCCGAGTGCTGAGGAACAGGCGCGGGTACCGCATCACCTCATCGACATTCGCGACCCGTGGGTACCTTATTCGGCGGCCGAGTTTGTCGAAGATGCACTGAACGCCATGGCGGATATCCGCAGTCGCGGCCGCTTGCCGATTTTGGCCGGCGGTACCAGCCTCTATGCACGCGCCATCATCGAAGGACTCGCGCCCATGCCGAGCGCAGACGCCACAGTGCGCGCAGGCATTGAAGCAGAAGCCAAGGCACTTGGGTGGCCCGCCTTACATGCGCGCTTGGCGGTGATCGATCCAGAAGCAGCGGCGCGTATCCATGCCACCGATCCGCAGCGCATTTCGCGTGCGCTTGAAGTGCACGCGCTCACGGGCCAAACGATCAGCGCCTTGCAAAAGGAAACGGTGGCGCCTGCCACCGACACAGCGTTTCTAAAAATCGCATTGATGCCGGAAAGCAAAGACGTTTTGCGCGAACGCATCAGCGCGCGTTTCGATCAAATGCTTGAACAGGGGTTCCTCGCCGAAGTGGAACGCTTGCGTGCACTTCCAGAGATCGCCGCGCACCCAGATCCCTTGTCTTTGCCGGCCATGCGCGCAGTCGGCTATCGCCAAGCCTGGGCCTATCTGGACGACGCGTTGAGCTTTGATGCATTCCGCATGGCCGCCATTTATGCCACGCGCAGTCTCGCCAAGCGTCAGCTCACTTGGCTGAAGCGCGAACACGACATGCGTGTTTTCGACCCGCTCACGCAGCAGGCTGCGCTGCTGGAATACGTGCGCCACTTCATGGAACAGGACTAAGAACCGCGAAGCAGCGGGTTTCTGGGCTACACTCTGCAAACCGCCCCGTCAGCGGTCATAAAAGTAAGAACAATAAATCGGGGACAATCCATGACGAAAGCAGCACCAGGCAGCAAGCCGCAGTCTTTGCAAGATCCTTTCTTGAACGCATTACGTCGTGAACGCGTGCCCGTATCGATCTTTTTGGTCAACGGCATCAAATTGCAGGGCACGATTGAATCGTTCGACCAATTTGTCGTGCTCTTACGCGGCGTGACCAATCAAATGGTCTACAAGCACGCCATTTCCACGGTCGTTCCGTCGCGCAATGTGCGCCTCAGTGATGAAACGGACGATTTGGAAAACGAAGCTGAAGGCCAAGCCATCGACGACGGCAACTAAGGCCGGCACCGGCCTTAAAGCCGCTAAAATGATGGGCATGACTAGCTGGAGTTGCCTCGTTGTTTGAACGCTCGCGCGGTGGTGAACGCGCACTTCTGATTCATCCGCAAAGGGGTTCTGTCGCGGATGACGCAGTTATTCACGAATTCAATGAACTTGCACGTTCGGCAGGCGCTACGGTCGTGGCCGAAGGTCGTGCACGTATCGATCGCCCGAATCCGGCCATCTTGATCGGCAGCGGCAAGCTCGACGAGTTCAAGGCCATGGCCGATGCCACAGACGCAGATTTGATTCTCGTCAACTTCGCGTTGTCGCCAGGCCAAGAACGAAATCTTGAACGTGAGTTCAAACGTCGCGTGGTGGATCGTACCGGTTTGATCCTCGATATCTTTGCCGAGCGTGCGCAATCGCATGAAGGCAAATTGCAGGTGGAACTGGCGCAGCTCAAACATATGTCGACGCGACTCGTGCGCGGCTGGACCCACTTGGAACGTCAACGCGGTGGTTCAATCGGCTTGCGCGGTCCCGGTGAAACCCAGTTGGAAACCGACCGTCGATTGCTGCAAACACGACTGGAACAATTACAACGCAAGCTCGACAAGGTCGAAGTGCAACGTGGCCAACTGCGTCGCGCACGCGTGCGTAGTGAGATGCCACGTATTGCGTTGGTGGGCTACACAAACGCAGGCAAATCCACCTTGTTCAATGCATTGACCGGTGCAGAAGCCTATGCAGCCGATCAATTATTCGCGACGCTTGACCCTACGGTGCGACGAATCACGATTCCATCCGGCCCAGTCATTCTTGCGGACACCGTCGGCTTTGTGCGCGACCTGCCACACGAATTGGTTGCGGCTTTCCGATCAACGTTGTCAGAGGCGCGAGAAGCGGATTTGTTGCTCCACGTGATTGATGCGGCAGACAGCGAACGCGCCATCCGCATTCGGCAAGTCGATGAAGTTTTGAAAGAAATCGGCGCGGGTGATATTCCGCAAATCCTTGTGTACAACAAGATCGACCAAATCGAAGGCGCGCGCGCAGACACCCAACGCTCAGACACCGCGCGTTCCAGCGTTTGGCTCTCCGCAAAAACCGGCGAAGGCTTATCGGGCCTGAACTGGATGATCGGTGAAGTTCTAGGTGCGCGCCGCGTCACCGGCAGAATTCAATTGGCGCCGCGCGAGGGCAAGCTCTACGCGCGCTTACATGCCCTGGATGCCATCACGCGCGAACACATGGATGAACATGGCCAGCGCGTGATCGATGTCGATTTAGACGAGGTCGATGCACGCAAATTGGCGGCTTCCGGCGCGGAAATGCTGATTCCGCTCTTGCCTTTGGACGAAGAAGACCCCATTTAACTGGGACATCCGTAAACTAGGCTTGCAACAGGTGTTGCAACGCTCAAATAGGAATCGCCTGCATGGCATGGAATCTCCCGGGTAGGGATAGCAACAACGACAAACCTAAGCGCAACAAAGGTTCGGGGGGCAATCCATTCTCCGGCTTGTTCAATCGACTGCAGGGGGGAGACCCCGCCGGTATCGGTCGCTGGGTCGGCATTGCTGTTGTTTTGGCCCTGTTGATGTCTTCAGTCGTTCTGGTGACTGAACAACAACGTGGCGTCGTCGTCCGTTTCGGTCAGTACGTGCGCACCATGCAACCTGGCCCCAATCTCAAATTGCCGTGGCCCTTCGAACGCGTCACCAAAGTGAACGCGACGGCTATTAATACCTATAGCGAATCCGTGCCGATCCTAACGCGCGACGAAAATATCGTGACGGTGGAAATCAACGTTCAGTACCGCATTTCGAATCCCGAACGCTATGTGTTCGGCACCCGTGATGCCGTCGACATGTTGAAACAAGCCGCATTGAGTGCCGTGCGTGAACAAGTCGGTCATTCCGATCTCGATACCGTGCTAGGCGCACGCAATGCTTTGGCTGTGACGTCACGTGCAAACCTGCAGCGTTCGCTCGACGCGTATCGCACCGGTTTGGTTGTCACCGAATTGAACTTGCCAAACGCGCGTCCGCCTGAAGAGGTCAAGCCGGCCTTCGACGACGTCAACAGTGCACAGCAAGATAAAGATCGCTTGATCAGTGAAGCGCGCGCCTACGCGGCGAAAGTCGTGCCTGAAGCACGCGGTGCGGCTGCTCGTACACGCACGATCGCCGAAGGTTACAAGACCACAGAAATCGCGCGCGCCAGCGGTGACGCGGATCGATTCAACGCGCTCGTCACGCAGTACAAGGTCGCACCTGAAGCCACCCGCACACGCATGTGGCTGGAAACCATGCAAGGCGTGTTGGCCAACAACCGCAAGGTGGTGGGCGCAGACAGCAAGCAGATTTTGAACTTCAGTTTGCCGACCGCCGCAGCGACATCCGCCGCGCCGACGCAAACGACGGCACCTGCCGCTGTCGTGGCAACCGAACCCACCAGCACTGAAACTATTCGACCTGCGCGCCAAGGCCGCACGCTCGACCGAGGAGAGACCGGCCGATGAATTCCGTATGGTCCACACGTATTGCGGCCGTCGCTGCTTTCATTTTGCTTTTGCTCTCCAGCGTTTATGTGGTGAACGAAGGCCAGACAGCGATCGTGCTGAATTTGGGACGACTGGCGCGCACCGATATCGGTCCGGGCTTGCATTTCAAAGTGCCGTTCATCGAAAGCGCGCGCATTTTCGACCGTCGTTTGCACGTGCTCGAAGCCGAGCCCGAACGTTATCTGACCTCTGAACGTAAGGACGTCAGCGTCGACTTCTTCGCCGTCGGCATGATTGAAGATGTGCGCGCGTTCTATCGCGCCACCGGTGGTCAAGAAAGCGTGGCTGTTGAACGTTTGGCGCCGATCATCAAAGACGCGCTGCGCAACGAGATCAATAGCCGCACCTTGCAAGAAGTGGTGTCTGGCGATCGCACCAAGGTCACCAGCGATCAGCTAAAGAACATCAATGCGGGCTCAAGGACGATGGGCGTGCGCATTGTCGATATCCGCATCAAGCAAATTGAACTGCCGACGGACAGCAAGGTGATTCAAGACGTCTACAGCCGGATGCGGGCGCAGCGTCAACAAGTCGCCAGCGCCTTGCGTGCAGAAGGTGAGGAGCAAGCCCAGACCATTCGCGCCAGTGCTGACCGCGATCGCGCCGTGATTTTGGCGGATGCTGAACGTGATGCACAGAAGATGCGGGGTGAGGGCGATGCTGAAGCCGCACGCCTGTACGGTGACGCCGCAGCCAAGGACAACAGCTTCTTTGCCTTCGATCGCAGCCTGTCGGCCTACAAGGCCTCATTCGCCGACGGCAACGCCCTCATCGTGCTCGACAAGGACGATCCGTTCTTGAAGTACATGAAGTCTGAAAAGTAACTGGCAGACCCGCCAGAACCTGCGTAAAATGTCGAAAAGCCGGGGCAGACCTCGGCTTTTCTCATGTCTGGAGTTCGAAAATGGGTCAGTCGGTAGTAGTTCTGGGTGCGCAGTGGGGCGACGAAGGCAAGGGCAAGATCGTCGATTTGCTGACGCAGGACATCGGCGCCGTCGTTCGCTTCCAAGGCGGGCACAACGCCGGGCATACCCTGGTCATCGGCGGCAAAAAGACCGTCCTCCATCTGATTCCGTCCGGCGTGCTGCGCGACGATGCACTGTGTCTCATCGGCAATGGTGTGGTGCTGCATCCGGGCGCGCTGAAGAAAGAAATCGCCGAACTCGAAGCCAACGGTGTCGACGTGCGTTCGCGCTTGAAAATCAGCCCGGCGACGCCGCTGATCATGCCGTATCACATTGCACTCGACCAAGCCCGTGAAAAACAAGCGGGTGGCAAAGCCATCGGCACAACGGGTCGTGGCATTGGCCCCGCGTACGAAGACAAAGTCGCACGTCGTGGCATTCGCGTCGCCGATTTGCATTACCCCGACGAACTCGCAGAAAAGTTGCGCGCGGCCTTGGACTACCACAACTTCGTGCTGACCCAATATCTGAAAGTCGACGCGATCGACTTCCAACAGACCTTGGACGAAGCCCTCGCATTCGGTGAATACGTTGAGCCGATGAAGGCCGACGTCGCCGGCATCCTGCATGACTTGCGCAAACAAGGTCGCAAAGTCTTGTTTGAAGGTGCGCAAGGTTCGTTGTTGGACATCGACCACGGCACCTATCCGTATGTCACGTCGTCGAACACCACAGTGGGTGGCGCGTACGCAGGCACAGGTGTCGGTGCAGGCGATATTGATTATGTGCTTGGCATTGCCAAGGCCTACGCGACGCGCGTCGGTGGCGGTCCGTTCCCGACCGAACTGCACGACGAAATCGGTCAAGGCATCCGCGACCGCGGCCAAGAATATGGCGCGACCACAGGACGTCCGCGTCGCTGCGGTTGGATGGACATCGTCGCCTTGAAGCGCGCCGTGGCCATCAACGGCATCAGCGGCCTGTGTATCACCAAGCTCGACATCCTTGACGGCATGGAAACGCTGAAGATGTGCGTCGCCTATGAATACCGTGGCAAGCGCACTGAATACGCGCCGCTTGACGCCGCAGGTTGGGACAACATCACGCCGGTATATCTGGAGTTCCCGGGTTGGCAAGAGTCCACCGCGGGCATCACTGAATGGGATAAATTGCCGCCCGCGGCGCGTGCCTATCTACGTGCCTTGGAAGAGCTGGCCGGTTGCCCGCTGTCCATCGTCTCAACGGGCCCTGATCGCGACGCAAACATCATCTTGCAAGACCCATTTGCATGACTTCTGGGAGTGGGGCGTAAGGCCATTGCGCCCCATTATCTTGTTCAGCTGCCAATTTAGGCATTGATCAGGAGCTCCAATGCGTCTCACTCTCGCTACGGCGATCGCCCTCGCGCTCGTCACTGCCGCACCACATGCCTCGGCGCAAACCGCCGCAGCCCAGTCACAAGGCGTCACCACGCAATTGCCGCGTGGCGTTTCGCCGACCCATTACGCGGTTGAGATCACGCCGCACGCGAAGGACATGACCTTCGACGGCAAAGTGGCCATCACTGTTGAAGTGTCGCAACCGACCAACACGATCACACTGCAAGCCTTGCGCTTGAAGATCGCGAATGCCTCGCTCGTGCCTGCCAAAGGCAAGCCCATTGCAGCGAAGGTTTCGGTCGATGCAGACAATCAAACCGCCAGCTTTGCGTTCGACAAAGCGCTGGCACCGGGCCAATACACGCTCAATATCAATTATTCAGGTGTGATCAACACGCAAGCCAATGGCTTGTTCGCGTTGGACTACACCACCAAAGAAGGCTCGAAGCGCGCCCTCTATACACAGTTCGAAAACTCGGACGCGCGTGCGTTCATTCCGTCGTGGGATGAACCGAATTTCAAAGCCACCTTTGATCTCACCGCCATCGTGCCGGAAGACCAAATGGTCGTCGGCAATATGCCGGAAACCAGCAGCACCAAGACGGGTAACGGCTTGAAGAAAGTCGTGTTCCAACGCTCGCCGAAGATGTCCACCTATTTGTTGTTCTTCGCAGTGGGTGACTTCGATCGTCGCACCAAGATGTCGGGTAAGACCGAAATCGGTGTTGTCACGCAAAAGGGCATGGTCGACCAAGCGCAATATGCATTGGACGGATCTGCTGAAGTTGTGAAGCGTTACAACGATTACTTTGGCGTGGATTACCCGCTGCCGAAACTCGACAACGTGGCTGCACCGGGTCAAAGCCAATTCTTCAGTGCCATGGAAAACTGGGGTGGGATCTTCACCTTTGAATATTCCTTGCTGGTGAATCCGCAGGTGTCGACCGACAACGACAAGCGTCGTATCTTCTCGACCGCAGCGCACGAAATTGCCCACCAATGGTTCGGCAACCTCGTCACCATGCAGTGGTGGGACGACCTGTGGTTGAACGAAGGTTTTGCATCGTGGATGGAAAGCCGCGCAACGCGTGAAATGCATCCGGAATGGAACACAACCTTTGACGCCGTCGGTGCGCGCGAAGGCGCCATGGGCCGCGACTCGCTGTCCACCACCCACCCGGTCGTGCAACACATCGAAACGGTTGAGCAAGCCAGCCAAGCATTTGATGCCATCACCTATTCGAAGGGTGAAGCGGTTATCACCATGCTCGAAGCATTCAAGGGCGAAAACGAATGGCGTGACGGCGTGCGTCGTTACATGAAAAAGCATGCCTACGGCAACACGGCTTCGGCTGATTTGTGGGCCGCAATGGACGCTGACGGCACCAATCCGATCACCGCAATTGCACAAGACTTCACCACGCAACCCGGCGTGCCGATGATCACCGTCTCCAACGCCAAGTGCGAAGCAGGCAAGACCACGGTCGACTTGACGCAAGGTGAGTACAGCCGTGACATGCCCGACAAGACCGCATTGAAGTGGCGCGTGCCGGTGATGGCACAGGTGCCAGGCAATGCCGTGGCGCGTACCACGGTTGTCGACGGCAAGGGCAGCATCACCGTCGACGGTTGTGGTCCGGTGGTCGTCAACGCGGGCCAAACCGGCTACTTCCGCACCTTGTACGCACCGGCGCAATTTGCCGTGGTGAACAAGTCGTTCAAGTCGATCAAGCCGGTCGATCAGTTCGGCATCTTGGTCGATGCGTGGGCCTTCGGCGTCAACGGCAAGCAACCGGTGTCGGACTACCTTGACCTCGCATTGTCGATCGATAGCAGCGCCGACCCGACCATCCAATCGCAAGTGATTGGCGTGCTGTCGAGCCTCGACGTCTACTTCACGGGCGACAAAGCCGCACAAGCCAAGTACCGTGCATTCGCCATCAAGCGCGTCAAGCCGACCTATGCAAAGCTCGGTTTCGAAGATCGTCCGGGTGACAGCGATGCCGTGAAGGGCTTGCGTCGCACAGTCGTCGGCGCACTGGCTGGTTTGGAAGACAAAGACGTGATCGCCGAAGCGCGTGCGCGTTATGCCGCCCAAGACACCAAGCCGCTGACCCCGGCCCTGCGTCGCACCGTGTTCGGCATCGTGGCATACAACGCCGATGCGGCCACATGGGACAAGATGCATGCCATGGCGAAGGCCGAAACCAATCCGTTGGTGAAGAGCCAGTTGTACGCCATGTTGTCTGGCGCGAAGGACGAAGCATTGGCTAAGCGTGCGTTGGCCTTGGCGTTGACCGAAGAGCCGGGTGCGACGATGAGTGCCAGCATGATCCGTGGCGTGGCGGGTGAGCATCCCGACATGACCTTTGATTGGGCCGTGCAAAACCGCGAAGCCGTCAGCAAGTTGGTGGATTCGACATCCGCGCCGCGTTACTTCCCGGGCATTGCCAGCGGTTCAAGCAAGCCGGAAATGGTGGCCAAGATTCGTGATTTCGCCAGCAAGTACATTGCCGAGGGCTCACGTAAGGACGCCGAAAATGCCGTGACCAGCATTGAAACACGCATCAAGGCGCGTGAACGCATGCGTCCGCAAATTGAACGCTGGTTGTCAAAGCAAAAGTAAGGCGAATTGGGTCCGGAAAGGTCGTCCAATTGACCAAAAAAGCGAGCTGGATTAAGATTATCGGCTCGCCGGAATAGCTCAGTTGGTAGAGCGGCGCATTCGTAATGCGTAGGTCGTAGGTTCGATTCCTATTTCCGGCACCAGAAACGACATCAGGCCACCTTCGGGTGGCCTGATTGTTTTTGTGGTGGGCAGAATCAGGGAATCCCGATAGTCCGACAAAGTGGAACGCCTCAGTATGGCCATGTTGGCTCCATCCCACGGAGCTTTGGCCAGCGTGAAGGACCGTCCACATGACACCAGACATCCAAGCCTTGTTTGTTCGTGCAGAATCAGGTCCTAAGGCCTACAACGCATTCAATCGCGGCACACAAACAGATGCACAAGGGATCCGCAGTATCGTGCCTGCTGCGCGCGACATAGACTTTTCGTCGCTCACACTTAAAGAAGTGATGGCACTGCAGAAGTTGCCAAAGTCGAACCCTGAATCCGTGTTTGCTGTCGGTCTGTATCAGCTCACACCCGATACAACCAAGCACGCCGTCGATGCATTGAAACTGAAAGGCTCTGAGAAGCTGACACCTGAACTGCAAGACCGCATCTTCTCCGAGTATTTGTTGACGGAGAAACGCCCTGGCATCGCGGCCTACATTCAAAACGAAGGCAAGAATTCATTAAAGGCTGCACAGCACGAACTCTCTAAAGAGTGGGCTGGCATGCCAGACCCTTACAAGTCGGGCGCGTCTCACTATGGCAAGGGCACATCCAACAAGGCGCAAGTCGATCTCGATGTCACACGGTCGTTTCTGCAAGACATGCGCGCCGACTACGCGCAGTTGCGTAAAGAAGGCTTAAGCAAAAAGGAAGCATGGGCAGGACTCTTTGACGGTCGCACGATTGTGCGTACGCCGGATCCGGTCGCCGAAGTTCAGAAGCCGGCCAAGCCAGCGCCGTCCGAAACGGCTTCAACTAAGAAGCCGAAAGACGATGAGCCATCGCTTCTCGACGATCTACAAGACATACCGATATTCAAATCGATGCAATCTGCGCTCGATTCCATCGTGGGGAAGGGCGCGAGTAAACGCATCGATGACCTGCTTTCGAGCGTGGATGAAAGCGCGATCTTGAAATCGGTCGACAAGATGGTCGATGACATCGCATCCGTGCCGAATGCGGCATTGAAGTCACTCAACGCAAAGTACATCGCCAAGATGGCCAATCATGTGCCCATCCAGATCAATCCGGAGCCTATCAGTGCGCCGGTGATTCCAGTTCCCGTGAAACGGACCGACGTCCCGACGCCTCCGGTTCATGTCAAAGAGACACAGGTGCCCATACCGAATTGTGACCTGTCAGATACCGACAGCGTTCGACTTCTGCATCAAGTACAGGCGCACCTGGCGGGAGAAGTAGGCAGTCAATTAGGGTCCATGACCGAGACCGATGCGGAGCGGTTGGCGCGCGCCATTGTGGCTGAGGCACGCGTGAGTGGTTTTAAACACGTGGCAGAGTTGCAAGTCACACAGGATCGCGGTGGCCTCATCGCATTTGATGGGGCGCCGAATTCACCGGCAAGCCGGCGCTTTTATGTCGATCGCGCACAAGCAACGGCGCAAACTTTGGAGCGCAGCACATCGATCATCAACAGTGTGGCTGTGGGGATTGAACGTCAGTTCATGGATCCGCAATTGCAAGCCACACCTCAGGTTCAGCGTTGAGTGTTCGATTCGATCGCAGTCAATTCGCGGTGCTAAAACGAAACGCCAACGCCATGGCTGCTGCTGCCGCGGCGATGCCCAAGACGATACTTGCCAGCACATATGCGGCGGCGGTTCTCCACAGGCCAGCTTGAATCAATTGCACGGTTTCCAAGCCGAAGGCAGAGAACGTGGTGAAGCCGCCCATGACGCCGATTAAGAGAAATGCGCGCGGGACAGCAGGATCAGAAAACCACCGCGTGATCAGGACCACCACGAAACCTGCAACGAAGCAGCCAATGACATTGAGTGCCAATGTGCCCAAATAGGCGCGTTGCGCGCCCATGAGTGACGTCGCTGCGATGGCAAACGCATAACGCGCCAAAGCACCCAGTGCGCCGCCAGCGGCGACGCACAGGGCTAACTTCAAATGTGACGCGTCCAACGAGTGCTTACTTCTTGGCCTTCACGAGGTCATGGCGTTCAAGCAACGGACGGATGTCCGGTTCGCCGCCGTAGAAGTTTTTGAATAGCACCAAGGCATCTTCACTACCGCCCTTGGACAACAGCATGTTGCGGAAGCGATCGCCATTGGCGCGCGTGAGACCGCCATTCTTGTGCATCCACTCCACCGTGTCCGCATCAAAGACTTCAGACCAGGTGTAAGCGTAGTAGCCCGCTGCATAGCCTTCCATGATGTGTTTGAAGTAGGGCGTGCGGTAACGCGGCGGCACCGGCGTGTAATCCAAGCCGACATCCTTCAGTGCTTTGGCTTCAAACGCCATCACGCCTGCAGCATTCGGCAACTTGTCTGCCGACACTTGGTGCCAGCGTTGATCAAGCAAGGTGGCGCCCATGATTTCCGTCATGCCGAAGCCTGCGTTGAACTTGGAGGCCTTCGCCACTTTGTCGAGCAAGGCACGCGGCATCACTTCACCGGTTTGCCAATGCTTGGCGTAGTTGGCGATCACGCGCGGATCTTCTGCCCACATTTCGTTCACTTGCGACGGGAACTCAACGAAGTCGCGCGGCACGTCGGTGCCCGAGAAGTAGGGGTACTTCACGTCAGAGAAAATGCCGTGTAAGACGTGACCGAATTCGTGGAAGGCGGTTGTCACGTCATCCCAAGACATCAGACCCGGTTCGCCGGCCGCCGGTTTCGTCACATTGAGGTGCAATGCGGCCACGGTGTGCTGACCCAGCAGGGCGTTTTGGTCCACATAGGTCGACATCCAAGCGCCGCCTTGTTTGGAAGGGCGTGCAAATGGGTCAACGATGACAATGGCGAACTTGCTGCCGTCTGCGTTGTACGCGTCATACGTACGCACATCGGGGTGATACACAGGCAGATCGGTACGACGCTTCAGCGTGATGCCATAAAGCTCATGTGCTGCGAAGAACACGCCGTTCTCAAGCACATTGCTCCACTCGAGATAGGGCTTGAGTTGGCCTTCGTCAAACGCGTACTTTTCTTTGCGCAGTTTTTCGCTGTAGAACATCCAGTCCCATGGTTCGAGCTTGAAGGTCGGCTCGCCCTTCGCCTTCTGCGCTTGGTCAATCAAACCCTGCAGCAATTTGCCTTCTTCTTTTGCTTTGGCGACAGCAGGCCCTGCAATTTTGTCGAGCATTGCATTGACGGCTGCGGGCGTCTTCGCCGTTTCCTTCGCCATCGAGTACGAGGCGTAGTTCGGGTAGCCCAACAGCTTGGCCTTCTCTGCACGCAGCTTCACCAATTCAGAGAACGGTGCTGTGTTGTCAAACTGGTTGCCGCGGCTGCCGCGCGCCAGCGACGCTTTGAAAATGCGTTCACGCAATGCGCGGTTGTCGAGATTGGTCAGAATCGGTTGCTGCGTGGTGTTCAACAGCGCGATCCGGTATTTGCCTTCGGCGCCGTTGGCCTTTGCATTTTCGGCAAGCACTTTGATCGCTGCTGCATCAAGACCTTTCAGTTCGTCTGCAGAATCGACGATCACTGCCGAATCATTGGCTTCGGCCAATACGTTTTGTGGCAACTTGGTTTGCAGCGCTGCGACTTGACCATTGATGGCCTTGATGCGTTCCTTCTGCGCAGGCGAAAGCTTCGCGCCGGCACGCACGAAGTCGAGATCGTAGCGTTCGATCAGTCGAATGCTTTGTGGGTCGAGACCCAAGCTCTTACGACGGCTATAGAGGTCATCGATGCGCTTGAACAAGGTGTCGTTCAAGAACTTGCTATCGCTATGCGCTTCAAACTTTGGCGCGTATTCGGAATCCAGCGCGTTGATCGCGTCATTGGAATCGGCACTCGTGAGATTGCTGAACACGTAACGCGCACGCTTCAAGAGCTGACCCGATTTTTCCATTTCGAGAATGGTGTTTTCGAAGGTCGGCGCGTCTGGGTTGTTCGCAATTTTGTCCCACTCGGCCTTTTGATCGGCCATACCGCGATCAAACGCAGGACCGAAATGGGTGACTTTGATCTTGTCGAATTGTGGGTATTCGTACTCGAGCGGACTGGTCTCGAAGAACGGATTGCTGGCGGTTTGGTTGGACATATCGGTTGTGCCTGTTTCGGTGGGGGCTTCGGAAACCGCCGGACTACTGGCGCAGCCCGCAACAGAGAGACCCAAACCGACCGTGAGTGCCACGGCGAGCGGTGATTTCGCAAACTGATTGATTCGCATTGTTGAACCCCATGAACGAATCTTGAAGCCTAACCCATTCACGGTGGACGCCGCGTCGACATTTCACGCGTATGACACTGCCCGACGCTCAGGCTGGTCGACATCCCCCCAAATGTTTCAAGGAGTAGAGGCGATGAATGTAGAAGACGTCATGACCAAGAATCCGGCCGCATGCAATGTCAGCACCTCGTTGAAGGGCGCGGCCCTGCTAATGCTGGAAAACGATTGCGGTCAGATTCCGGTGGTCAACGATCAGAACGAGCCCGTAGGCGTCATCACCGATCGCGACATTACCGTGCGCGCGGTATCCAAGGGCGTCGATGTCGCCAATACCAGCGTCGAAGCGTTTATGAGTTCGCCGGTGAACAGCATTTGCTTCAACATGCCGCTGAAAGACGCCGTCTGCCAGATGGAAGCGGAAAGCGTGCGACGTATTCCGGTGGTCTGCGAACAAGGTACGCTGAAGGGTATGTTGTCCTTGGCGGATCTCGCCAAAGCGGACAAGCACCAAGCCACGGCTGAACTCGTCAAGAAAGTCAGCGAGGCACCTGCGCAAAAGTAAGAGGATCACTGCATGGCTAAGTTCACGGATTTCTCAGCCACCGACATCAAGGGCAATGCACACGAATTGTCTGGCTACGAAGGCAACGTCGTGCTTGTTGTGAATGTGGCGAGCAAGTGCGGATTTACGCCGCAGTACGAAGGCCTGCAGAAGTTATGGGAAACCTATCGCGATCGTGGTTTCTTCGTGCTGGGTTTCCCATGCGATCAATTCGGGCATCAAGAGCCCGGGAACGAAGCGGAGATCGCTTCGTTCTGTCAACTCGAATACGCCGTGGACTTCCCGATGTTTTCCAAGATTGAAGTCAACGGCGCCAACACGCATCCGCTGTGGGCATGGATGAAGGCACAAAAGAGCGGCTTTCTGGGTATTGATGCGATCAAATGGAACTTCAGCAAGTTCCTCATTGGTCGCGACGGTGACGTGTTGCATCGCTACGCGCCGACCGATAAACCTGAGTCATTGGCGCAAGATATCGAAGCTGCGTTGGCTTCTGCGCGCTAGGGTTTACTTCTCTACGAACGCGCGTTCGAACACGTATTCGCCGGGCGTTCCGATGCGGGGCGCCGCGGCAAAGCCACGTGCATCCAACAAGTCTCTGAAGTCTTGCAGCATCGCAGGGCTGCCACAGATCATGGCGCGGTCATGCTTCGCGTCCAGAGGGTCGAGGCCTAAGAATTGCGTCATGCGACCATCGGCCAGCATGTCTGTGATTCGACCGTGATGATTTTGCCCCTTGAACTCAAACGCTTCGCGCGACACCGCTGGGAAGTAGTGCAGCTTGTCGCGCACGAGGTCGCCGAGGAACTCGTGGTTCGGCAAGGTGTCTTCAAAGAACTCACGGTAGGCTAGATCTTCCGCACCACGGACGCCGTGACACACGATGACGTTTTCAAAACGCTCATAGGTTTCCGGGTCTTGCGCCACTGACAGCCACGGCGCCAAGCCCGTGCCCGTGCCCAATAAGAAAAGATTGCGACCGGGATGCAAATCTGAAATCAACAACGTGCCGGTCGGTTTGCGACTGACCAACAAAGTGTCGCCCACCTTCAGATGCTGAAGTTTGGAAGTGAGCGGACCGTCTTGCACTTTGATGCTGAAGAAGTGCAGTCGTTCATCCCAATTGGCACTCGCCACTGAATAGGCGCGCACCAGCGGCTTGCTGCGACCGTCGGCCGTCTCGGTCATCAGACCGATCATCACGAACTGGCCATTCTCAAAGCGCTGCCCCGGATCACGCGTGGTCGTGAAACTGAAGTAGGCATCGGTCCAGTGATGAACCTCGAGAATGGTTTCGGTGAAATACGGCGATTCAGACATGGGTAACAACGTAAAAGACGCAATCCGCCCATTTTACTAAAAAGCGCCCCCCAAGAATTCCCAATAGCGGTGACAGGTACCGTTATTTGAAATTAACGGTACCTGTCACCGTTAATTGTTAGCGGTAGCCTTGGGCTTGGAGTTCGAAGAGCTCGGCGTAGCGTCCGCCTTGCGCCATGAGTTGGTCATGTGTCCCGGAGGCTTCCACATGCCCGTCAGCGAGCACCAAGATGCGGTCGGCCATACGGACGCTGGAAAATCGGTGGCTGATCAACACGGCGGTCTTTTCCGCGCTGAGCTCTTTGAAGCGCTCAAATACCTCGAACTCCGCACGTGCGTCCAGTGCAGCGGTGGGTTCATCCAGAATCATGACCTGTGCATCGCGCATGTAGGCACGTGCGATCGCGATTTTCTGCCACTGGCCGCCTGACAAATCCATGCCTTGCTTGAAGCGACGTCCGATGATTTGTGCATAGCCTTTAGGCAGTGAAGCGATCACTTCATCGGCCATCCCGCGTCGCGCCGATTCTTCAATGCGCGCTTGATTGTGCATTTCCGAAATCTGGCCGACACCAATGTTCTCTGCGGCCGTCAGGTGGTAGCGCACGAAGTCCTGGAAGATCACGCCGATATTGGCGCGCAGCTCATCCAAATCATAGTCACGCAAATCACGACCATCCAACAAGATCACGCCTTCATCCGGGTCGTAGAGGCGTGCCAGCAATTTCACCAAGGTGGTTTTGCCCGCACCGTTTTCGCCGACTAAGGCGAGCACTTCACCTGCATGCAATTCGAAGCTCAGATGTCGAAGTGCCCAGTTCTCAGCGCCTTCGTATCTGAAGCCCACATTGTCAAACACAAAACCCTTACGAATAGGCTTCGGGACAGCCATCGCGTCGGGCCTTGAAACAATTTCAGGTTGAATTTCAAAGAACGAGTAAAGGTCATCCAAGTACAACGCCTGACTTGCCACTTGCGAGAAGCCCGTCAACAAGCTTTCCAGCAATTGACGCAAACGACGGAAACTGCCAGCCAGGAAGGTCAAGTCACCGACGCTGAAATCACCGCGAACGGTGCGCCATGCGATATAGCCATAAGCCACGTAATAGCCGAGCGTGCCCAAGGCAGAGAGTAGGGTGCCCCACAGCGCACGCTGCCCCGCCAACTTGCGATTTGCCGCATAGAACTTGTCAGAGAGAACGCGGAAACGATCGATGAAGAAATGATGCAGGCCAAAGATTTTGACTTCTTTGGCTGTTTCAACACTGGCACTGGTTTGACGCAAATATTCAAGCTGTCGCCGCTCCGGCGTCCATTGAAAATTCAAGGAGTAGTTCAGCGCATTGAAATGCGACTCGCCGACAAATGCGGGAATCAATGCAACCGCGAGCAACAACATCAGCCAAGGGGCATAGGCAATCAAACCGGCTGCAAAACTGATCACCGTAATGATGTCTTGCGCCTGCCCGAACAACTGCGAGAGCAAACTCATGCGCCCCATCGTTTGTCGGCGTGCACGGTCCAACTTGTCCTGCAAGTCCGCGTCTTCGAAATCCTCTAGATCCAAAGTCGCGGCGTGTTCCATCAGTCGAATCGACGTTGCATTCGTGAAGCGCTCTGAGAGCAGCGTGTCGGCGTAAGACACCAAACGACCCAAGAGATCGGAACCAATCGCGAGTGCAAGCTCCAACCCTAAGAGTGTGAGCAGGTGATTGAGATGACCGGCATGCCAAGCTTCCATGAGCTCATGCGGGACACCCGCACCAATCAGACGAATCGCCTCATCGATGATCAGCTTGCCGATATAGAGCGTTGCAATCGGCAAGAAAGCGCGAATGAGCCGAATGCCGATGCTCAGGAGCGTCAGCGGCCGGCTGGTGGCCCAGATTTCGCGCAGGAAGGGCGGGATATTGCGCATGGCGCCGAGGCGCTGGCGGAAATCAAGCTGCTGTTGGGGCATCGGCGGTGGCATCGAGGCATTCTGAAGAAGCCATCGTCATGCTGGGGTGAGCAGGTCTTCTTGCGGGTGCATCGTCTAAAATAGCGGTTTCAGCTAACTCGTCGAGACGCGTTGTGAGTACCCAGATCAAGCAGGAAGATTTCATCCAATCGGTGGCCGATGCACTGCAGTACATCAGCTATTACCACCCGGTGGATTACATCAAGAGTCTGGCCGCAGCCTATGAGCGCGAAGAGTCCGTTGCGGCGAAAGACGCGATGGCGCAAATCCTTATTAACTCGCGCATGTGCGCCGAAGGCCACCGCCCGATTTGCCAAGACACTGGCATCGTCACCGTGTTTCTCGAGATTGGGATGAATGTCTCGTGGCCTGACGCCACAATGGGTGTGGAAGACATGGCAAACGAAGGCGTGCGACGCGCCTATAACAACGAAGACAACAAGCTGCGTGCTTCCGTCCTCGCCGATCCGGCAGGCAAGCGCAAAAACACAGGCGACAACACCCCGGCGGTGGTCAACATCAAAGTCGTTCCGGGCAATACAGTCGACGTGATCGTCGCTGCGAAGGGTGGCGGATCGGAAGCGAAGTCGAAGTTCGCGATGCTGAATCCCTCTGACTCGATTGTGGATTGGGTATTGAAGACTGTGCCGACGATGGGCGCAGGTTGGTGCCCGCCAGGCATGCTCGGCATCGGTATCGGCGGCACCGCAGAAAAGGCGATGTTGCTGGCCAAAGAGTCATTGATGGAATCCATCGACATCAATGAACTGAAGGCCCGTGGTGCAAACACGCGCGCTGAAGAACTGCGCATTGAATTGTTCGACAAGGTCAATGCCTTGGGTATCGGCGCACAAGGCCTCGGCGGCTTGACCACGGTTCTCGACATCAAGGTCAAGGACTACCCGACGCACGCGGCCAATTTGCCGGTTGCGATGATCCCCAATTGCGCAGCGACGCGCCATGCACACTTCACCTTGGATGGCAGTGGTCCGGTGATGTTGGATCCACCGTCGTTGGCGGATTGGCCACAATTGACCTACGACGCCTCGAAAGGCCGCCGCGTCAATCTAGACACGGTCACGCGCGAAGACGTGACGTCGTGGAAGCCGGGCGAAGTGTTGTTGCTCTCAGGAAAGCTTCTCACCGGCCGCGATGCCGCGCACAAGCGTATGACCCAAATGCTGGATGCCGGTGAAACCTTGCCGGTCGATTTGAAAGGGCGCTTTATCTATTACGTGGGTCCGGTCGACCCGGTACGCGACGAAGTTGTAGGCCCCGCGGGTCCAACCACGGCTACGCGAATGGACAAGTTCACGCGTCAAATGCTGGAACAAACAGGCTTGCTCGGCATGGTCGGTAAAGCAGAGCGCGGCCCGATGGCGATCGATGCCATTCGAGATAACAAATCGGTCTATTTGATGGCCGTGGGTGGCGCCGCATACTTGGTGAGCAAAGCCATCAAAGCCGCGAAAGTGCTTGCATTCCCAGACCTCGGCATGGAGGCGATCTACGAATTTGAAGTACAAGACATGCCGGTGACGGTGGCTGTCGATTCAAACGGTAGCTCGGTGCACCAGACGGGCCCGCGCGAGTGGCAAGCAAAGATTGGCAAGATTCCTGTGGTGGAATTGAACTAAGCGCCGATTATTTCGCATCATCCAATAAGTTTCCGCCTTCCGTTTTATTGGCATGTGCGACCGCATCGTCCAAGGTGCGGTCCACGGATACGTCACCTGCGTGTTTCGCTTCGTTGGCGATGTGCAGTGTTTCTGCGGCATCTGGCAAGCGCGATAGCACAACTTTTTGTGTGGCATCTGGCGGCGAAGCACCTGCCTCGCGCAGTTTCCGCCTGACCAAGCGCATCGCTTCGCTTCGGGTCTTCGAGAGATCACTCTTTTTCTGGTCGATCCAGCCAAAGAACTGCAAGCTGGCGCCATTGTCAGCGAGGTCCTTGATCAGGGCAGAAGGCGCGGGGTCTGCAAGTACGCCAGGTATCTCGGAAATGGTCTTGATGCCGATACTCATGGCCTCACTCCATGAGCTACCGATATTGACGTTCGTTGTGAAGTCGAAGCGGCGCCGCGGATTGCGCGTGTAGTTCAGCATGACCGATTTGAAGACCGTGGCATTCGGCAATAGCAACTGGTTGCCATCCAATGTCATCAACAAGGTTGCGCGCGCGGTCAACGCGACAACGCGACCTTCATGCGTATCGATTTTGACCAAGTCGCCAGGATTGAACGGCTGTCGAATGCTGAGCAAGATGCCGGACACATAGTTCTCAGCAATGTCTTTGAATGCAAAGCCGAGCACCAAGCCGACCACACCGGCAGACCCCAACACGGCGCCCACAAGCGAGGTGGCACCCAACATGTCGAGCGCCAGCAATACGCCGCCCAAAACGATCAAGAATTTGATGATGTTTCGAAGCAGCCCGTCCATGTACGGATTCTGGTTCGAAATGCGGCGCAGAATTTTGATGCGGCGGCTAAACCAACCACCAAACCAAATCGAGAAGGCAACAATGATGAGTGCAACGACAAGCAGCGGCAGCGTACCAATCAGTTTCGCAACTTTGTCTTGGACTTCTGAAAACGCATCATCCACCGCATCAAGAAAGGACAGATGCTTTCGAACTGCCGGAATCCAAACATAAGCAAGCTGTGCAATGTTCATGCAAACCACGCGATAGCAAACAGACCCAACATCAGAAACGCGATACCGAGTTTCAACACGATGCCAAAGATGACGCCAAGCGTCGCGCCCAAACCAACTTTGGTTGCATCACCCAAATCTTTGCCGGCCAGACTGCGGCGATGGAGGATTTCACCCACCGCTGCACCGACGAACGGACCCGCAAATAGCCCGATCGGGCCGAGCACAAACGTCGCAAGTGTGCCGAGCGCTGCACCAATCACGGCGAGGCGGCTGGCACCCGTCCGGGCCGCGCCTTTGGCCGATGCCCAGTAATCCACCACTAAAGAAATGACGGTCAGGGCACCCAAAACGATCAGCACGACCGCACCCACGCGCTCGAAGTGATCGGCCCAGGCAGCGAGCAAAAGTCCAATAAAAACAAGCGGTAAGCCCGGTAGAGCGGGGAGCAAAGTGCCAGCCAGACCGATCAGAATCAGGATAGCCGCGCCGGCAAAATAGAGGTGTTGCATGTCCAATAGGGGACTCCAAGCGGAAAGGGTGGGCCGAGGGCGCCCGAGGGTCAATTCTGAATAGTGTGAGGGTGTGATTGCAATTTGGCCGTGAGGGGGTTACCGTGCGAGTGCTGAGTTTCAAGGGTCACAGTGAACCGTGGCCCGCCGGTGCGGCAACCGTTTTACGTTTGTCTCGCTTTTGCCCGCTTCCTCCTTGTAACCAGCACCATCGTTAATTTAGTTTGTTACAAGGAGCAATACCAATGTCGAATCGTGAAATCGGAACCGTTAAGTGGTTCAACGACGCGAAGGGCTTCGGCTTCATCAGCCGTGAAAACGGCGAAGACGTGTTCGTGCATTTCCGCGCGATCCAAATGCAAGGCTTCAAGAGCTTGAAAGAAGGCCAACGCGTCTCTTTCACAGTCGTGCAAGGCCAAAAAGGTCTGCAAGCCGACGCAGTCGAAGCTGCATAATTCTTTCCACGCGCTTGTCGCGTGATATCGAATTGGAAAAGGCCCGCTCGCGCGGGCCTTTTTTTGTGTTCGTGAATCGAAGCGCGAACGTCACTCAGCGCGCCCAAGCACGCCCGTTGTACACGCGCACATACGAGCCTTCTCGAATGCCGCCGATGTCCGATTGCGAGGTCGTTACGTAGCGACCGTCATCCATGCGCACGGTGACACTGTAGTCATTCTGCGTGCGGTTTTGAATCGCGTTACCTGCGACTGCGCCACCTACGGCACCCGCAATGGCTGCAGCATTTTGCTTGCCTTCGCTAGAGGTCTTGTCTTTCGCAATTTGGCGTGCAGCAACTGCGCCCACCACGCCCCCAATAATCGCGCCGGTGGCATTGGGTGCATTCGAATGCGAGGTCGTGTCGATGCGCGTCACCGTGCCACAGTCATAGCATTGACCGGATACCGGTCCTGGTGCGCTGTTGCCGTAACCATAGCCATTCGACGTGGTCGCACAGGCACCCATCGTCAAGGTCGTTGCGACAATGAGTGCAATCTTTGCGTAATGCTTCATCAGGAAGCCTCCGAGGGATGTACTTCCGAAACTAGCTTCGACGGACTGAACACCAAACGAACCGGGGCAAAAAAAAGCGCCGACATTCATGTCGGCGCTTGAGATGTCAACGAGGCTTCACGCGATTATTTGCGGAAGTCCTGATGGCAGGTTTTGCAACCGTCACCAATTTGCGCCATCACTTTCTTCAAGCCGTCGCAGCTTGAAGGCGGAGCGGCAAGTGCGCCGTCCAGCGTGCTACGTAGGTTGCTGGCGTGTTGGCCGAACTTGGCGTCTGCGGCAGACAGGGTCTTGAAACCGGGTTCCAAGTTGTCTGCCATGCGGCGCAATGATTGCAGGTGGGGCAGCGTGTCAGTCACGGCACAGCGATTTGCCTCAACATTCTGTTTCAATTGATCCATGTGCCAGGACATGACAGTCATGACGGCATCAGGAAAGTGGTCTTTGCGCGCTTGGATGGCATTGGTGATCATCACGGTTGCGATCGCGCCCAGTACCAAGCCGAGCAACAACATGAAAAAATAGCGTCCGAACGCATTGCCGCTTTGCGGCCTCGGATTTTCTGTCGACATTGGGGTTCCTCCTCTGGTTCAGCAGAAAGTAGCACGAATTAAGAGGATTATTCCAAGATCATGGACCCACGCGCAGAACGATTTGGCGGCATTGACCGCCTGTATGGGAGTGGCACATTGGCCGCTCTGAAAGATGCGCATGTCAGCGTCGTCGGTGTCGGCGGGGTGGGCTCTTGGGCTGTGGAAGCGCTTGCACGTAGCGGCGTCGGCAAATTGACCTTGATCGACGCAGACGACATTTGCGTCTCCAATACCAATCGGCAACTGCCCGCCTTGGCGGGCGCTTATGGCCGACCCAAGATCTCGGAGATGGCGGCGCGCTGCCGCGCGATTAACCCGTCCATTGAAGTGATCGAAGTGCAGTCGTTCCTGACCGAGTCCAACATGGACGCATTGATGTCCGACGATGTCGATGTGGTGCTGGACGCATGCGATAGCTTTCGCACCAAGGTGACATTGGCTGCCTTCTGCAAGCGGCGCAAGCAAAAGTTGGTGATGGTGGGATCGGCCGGTGGTCGAACCGATGTGACACAGATTCGCTTGCGAGATCTGTCACGCACGGAGCACGATGCCATGCTGTCTTTGATCCGCAAAAAATTGCGCAGTGAATTCAACTTTCCGCGCAACAAGGATCGTTACTTCAGCATTTCGGCTGTGTATTCGCTAGAGAACGTTCAGTACCCGCAAGCGGACGGATCGGTGTGTGGTGTTCGACCTGCGCTCAACAAAGATGAAATTCTGCGCATGGAATGTGGCGCGGGTTTGGGTGCGGCAACACATGTGACGGGTGCCTTCGCATTCGCGGCTGTGGGTCGCGTCTTGGAACTGCTTAAGAAAGCAACCAGCTAAACGCCAAAGAGTGTGCGCGCTGTTTCAGTGGTATATCGCGCAATGTCCTCCGGAGCTTCGTCGCGGATGCGTGCCACATGCGTTAGAACCTGCGTGATACGTGCGGGTTCATTGCGTTGACCTTGCCATTCCGAATCCGGTTGATCCGGTGCATCGGTTTCCAACACGAAGCCATCGCGCGGTAATTCCTTTAAGACGCGATGCATGCGTTGCGCACGCGCATAGGTCACCGGACCGCCAATACCCACTTTGTAGCCCAACGCGTTGAGTTGCTGCGCTTGTTGCGCGCTTCCCGAAAAGCTGTGCACGATCCCGCCCACTGTCTTGATGCGTCGAAGTGCGTGGATCACCGCGTCTACCGCACGGCGCGCATGAATAATGGCGGGCAAGCGCAACTCGCGCGCGATGTGCAGTTGCGATTCGAAGTAATGATGTTGCATGTCCACGTCGAGCTCGGGCATGAAATAGTCCAAACCGATTTCGCCAATGGCAAGGCTCGTGTGGTTCGCGATCCAAGTGGGCAATGCATCGAGGTCTGCTTGACAGTGCGTGTTCAAGTAGACCGGATGCAATCCGAAAGCAGGCAGCAAGCCCGCGTCAGTGCTGCAGACGTCGGCTAGACCTTGCCAGCCTTGGCGTTCGATTGCTGGCACCAATTGCCAATGCACACCCGCCGCTTTTGCACGTACAAGCACCACATCGCGATCTGCATCGAATGCATCGACGTCGAAGTGGCTATGCGTATCAAAAAGTTGCAACAAGGCTTCGCCCAAGCCTTAGCGCGCTTCGCCATCGATCACGTTGTCAGTGCGACTCGTATCAACGTGCTTGCGCTTCATATTGGCTAAGACCAAGGTGCCCAGGCCGAGCAGGATTTCATCAATGAATGGAATGAAATCAGGAATGATCATGTCGAAGAAGAACAGGGCGCCGATCACCGCAAACAAACGCGGATGACTCAATTTTTCCGCCCACTTCAGCAGGGGACGCAAGAGAAATGTTGCCATGAGGCGGACTCCTTAACTCGACAAGATCACGCTAGCACGGCGTGGGTCAGCCCGTGTTTACACAATTGAACGGATCGGGAACATTCAGCAGGGCGACAGTTTATAGCGGCGGAATCCGGCGCACGTTCAGGCGCTGAGGTCCTTAATGGAGGCCGTAAAACGCAGAGTCCAAGGAGACTTCCATATGACCACCGACCATAAAATTCTTGCCGCCTCAATTGGCGCTGCATTGCTTGTTGGCGGCGGCGCGGTAGCGGCTTTTAATGAAATGCGCGCATCTGGCAACAAGGTTGAGCCGGCCGTGGCGCACTCTGCGCTCACATCGCAGCCCACGAATGACTTGGCGATGGCCGCAGCGCCCCTGACACCCTCTGCAGCAACGCTCGCGCAAACACGTGCGCCCATCTTGGCGGTGAATGAAGTCAAGCAAGGCGGCACGGTGTCTGCGCGCGTATTGGAAGTGGCGCCAGTCACGAAGACCGTTGCGCAAAACACACCGCGCCAATCGTGTCATGACCAAGTCGTGCAAGAGCGACTGCCAGAACGCGACGGCAATATTGGTGGCACCGTCATTGGTGCAGTGATTGGCGGTTTGGCCGGGAATCGAGTGGGGGATGGTCGCGGTCGTGATGCCGCAACCGTCGCCGGTGCCGCAGCAGGTGGCTACATCGGCAACCGCATCGACCGTCGCCATGTGGGCGGACGCGTGGTGAATCGTACTGAGCAACGCTGTCAAACGGTCAACGACCGCACAACGTCTGAGAAGACCATTGCCTACAACGTCACCTACCGCACCCCCGAAGGCGAGACCGGTGTGAAGCGCGTCACCAAGAAGCCGGGGACACGTATTGACGTCGCCGGTGCGACGAAGTCTGCCTATGACGTGACCTATAGCTTTGCCGGACGGGAGCGCACGGTGCGCTTGGATGACCGTCCGAGCGGAAATGCGTTTCCAGTGGTCGATGGCCGCGTCGTGACATCGCTTTAAAGCCATTCGCTGCTGGGTTCAACTGACGGGACCGCTTGCGGTCCCGTTTTCAATTTGGGGGACGGGTAGAATGTTCGTTTCACCACGACTTTCTACCTTGCCATGGCCTTGCATCCTTACGATCTTTTCGATGTCCGTTCCCTTTTGACCGAAGAGGAGCGTGCCGTTCAAGACTCCGTGGCGCGGTTTACGGATGAGCGCGTCCTGCCGATCATTGGCGACTATTTCGACCGTGGTGAATTCCCGAAAGAACTCATCTCTGAAATGGCCGAACTCGGTTTGCTGGGTTCGTCATTGCCTGAGGAATACGGCTGTGCAGGTTTGAACGGTGTCAGCTACGGCTTGATCTGCCAGGAACTCGAGCGCGGTGATTCCGGCATTCGTAGTTTTGCCAGCGTACAAAGTTCGCTGTGTATGTATCCGATCTACGCCTACGGCACGGAAGAACAGAAGCGTCGTTGGTTGCCGGATATGGCTGCAGGCAAAGCGATTGGCTGTTTTGGTTTGACCGAGCCCCACGGTGGTTCTGATCCCGCGAACATGAAGACCCATGCCAAGCGCGACGGCGATGACTGGGTGATCAATGGATCGAAGATGTGGATCACCAATGGCAACCTCGCCGACGTCGCCATTGTGTGGGCGCAAACCGAAGACGGTATTCAGGGCTTCTTGCTTGAGAAGGGCATGAAGGGCTTTGACGCGCAACTGATCAAACACAAGATGAGCCTGCGCGCCTCGGTGACGTCCGCACTCTTCTTTGACAATGTGCGTGTGCCCGAATCGAATCGACTGCCTAACGTGAAAGGCTTGAAAGGTCCGTTGGGATGCTTGACGCAAGCGCGCTATGGCATCACTTGGGGACCGATCGGCGCAGCCATTGCGTGTCTTGACGAAGCTTTGAAGTATTCGAAAGAACGCATCCTGTTTGATCGTCCGGTGGCGGCAACACAAAGCGCACAATTGAAGATGGCTGACTGGGCGCGTCGTATCACGGCAGCGCAGTTGATCTCTTTGCAGTTGGGTCGATTGAAAGACGCAGGCACCATGCAACCGACGCAAGTGAGCTTGGCCAAGTGGAACAACGTGCGTATGGCCATCGACATTGCACGCGAAGCACGTGATCTGTTGGGTGGCGCGGGTATCACCACTGAACATTGTCCGATTCGCCATGCTTTGAACTTGGAATCCGTGATCACCTATGAAGGAACGGAGACCGTCCATCAGTTGGTCGTGGGTCGCGAACTCACAGGCATCAACGCGTTCTAAACAAGAGCAAGCGCATGGCTGCCACGCACGCCCAATGGTTCGAACGTTTGCGAGAAGGTGCGCCGGCGATTGAAACGGAGCGCTTGTGGCTGCGTGTGCCGCACGCAGAGGATTTTGAGCGCTTCGCCGAAATGATGGCTGATCCGGGTACGCACTTTATTGGCGGTCCGCTCAAGCGCGGTGAGGCATGGCGTCGTTTCTTGGTGATGCCAGGTGCTTGGTGGACGCAGGGGTTTGGCATGTTCTCCATGATTGAAAAATCATCCGGCCAGTTTGTGGGTCAGGCCGGTCCGTGGCAGCCAGAAGGCTGGCCGGGGACTGAAGTGGGCTATGCCTGTCATCCGGAGTGTCGTGGCAAGGGCTACGTCACTGAGGCGTGTTCGGCTGCGATCGATTGGGCCTTCGATGTACTGAATTGGACCGAGGTCATTCATAGCGTGGATCCGAATAACACGGCATCTGCACAGGTGGCACAACGCTTGGGTGCACGCTTGTTGAAAACAGGCAATTTTCTGCCCGCGCCCTTCGAAGAAACAGAAATCAATATCTGGGGTCAAACCCGTTCAGAATGGCGCGCCCAACGTGCGCCTATCACCGCTTAACTGGAATCACGTTCATGTTTGCGTCTGTCCCGAACCCCATCCCTGCGCGTATGAAAGATTTGAATCGCGCAAAGATTTGCGACGTCAACTTCATGGAGTTCGTCAAAGCCTGGGACGGCCCGAAAGACGCCAAACCTTCGCCCAATGAAGCCATTCTCGAAGGCAGTGCCTTGGACGCGCGTGGTTTCAGAGAGTTGTTCGAATCGCAATTGATTTCCAGACATCTGGATCTAATGGCGCGCGAGTTACGCGTTCAAAATAAAGTTTTCTACACCATCGGCTCGTCGGGACACGAAGGCAATGCGATGGTGGCGCGTGCGACACGCCACACAGATCCGGCGTTCTTGCACTACCGCAGCGGTGGTTTCATGGCCGAACGTTTCCGCAAGCTGCCGGGCATGGATCCGATCATGGATTCGGCCTTGAGCTTTGCCGCGAGTGCAGAAGACCCCGCAAGTGGTGGCCGCCATAAAGTGTGGGGAAGCAAACCGCTTTGGGTGTTGCCGCAAACGTCAACGATTGCATCGCACTTGCCGAAGGCATTGGGGACGGCGATCGCCATCGAGGCCGGTAAGCGCTTGCGTAGTGGCTTGCCGATTCCGGACGACAGCATTGCGATTTGTTCTTTCGGTGATGCTTCGGCGAATCACGCGACGGCACAGACCGCATTCAACGCAGCATCTTGGACTGCGTATCAGAAGTTGCCGGCACCGGTTTTGTTTGTGTGCGAAGACAATGGCATTGGTATTTCGGTGAAAACGCCGAATGATTGGATCGCTGCGTCTTTCCGCAACCGTCCTGATCTCGACTACTTCTATGCCGATGGTTTGGATTTGGCCAACGGCTATGCCGATGTTGAGAAAGCCGTCGAACATTGTCGTCGCACGCGTCGTCCGACCTTTTTGCATTTGCGCACAACGCGCATCATGGGGCATGCAGGTACAGATTTTGAAATCGAATGGCGTTCGTTCGAAGAGCTGTGCGCGGTAGAAGCGAGCGATCCGCTGTTGCGTTCTGCAGCCATTGGGCTTGAGTCGGGTTTGATGAGCAAGATGGAAATTCTTGCCTTGTACGAAGACACGCGCAAACGGTGTTTTGCAGCTGCGGAAGACGCGGATCAGCGACCGCGCATTGAAACCTTGGCACACGTCGTTGCGCCGCTCGCGCCTTACACGCCAGACAAGGTCATGGTGGAAGCGCAACGCAATGACTACCAGGCCACGCGCGAACAAGTGTTTGGTGGCGAAGAAAAGCTGCCTGAAGCACAAGCCCCGAAACATTTGGCGGTGCAGATCAACCAAGGTCTGCATGACTTGATGGCGAAGTATCCCGAAACCTTGCTGTTCGGCGAAGACGTCGCGCAGAAGGGCGGAGTTTACACCGTGACCAAAGGCTTGCACAAAGCGTTTGGCAATCGGCGCGTCTTCAACACCTTGCTCGATGAGACGATGATTCTCGGCATGGCCCAAGGGTTCGCCAACATGGGGATGCTGCCGATTCCCGAGATTCAATATTTGGCGTATTTGCACAACGCCATCGATCAGGTGCGTGGCGAAGCATGCAGTCTGCAATTCTTCAGCAACAATCAGTTCGCGAACCCGATGCTGATTCGTATCGCTGGGCTTGGCTACCAGCGTGGTTTCGGTGGTCACTTCCACAATGACAATTCGATCACGGCATTGCGTGATATTCCCGGTCTTGTCGTGGGCTGTCCTTCGCGCGGTGATGATGCAGCGATGATGTTGCGGACCTTGGCCGCTTTGTCGAAGGTCGATGGACGGGTCAGTGTGTTTCTTGAACCCATCGCTTTGTACATGACCAAAGATTTGTACGAAGCAGGTGATGGCGCTTGGCTGACGCACTATCCGACACCTGACAAAGCCTTGGTCATCGGTGAGCCACGTGTCTATTCGCCTGAAGCCAAAGACCTGGTGATCTTCACTTACGGCAATGGCGTGCCCATGAGCTTGCGTGCAGCGCGCGACATCGAGCGCAAGCAGGCCTGCAAGGTCCGTGTGGTCGATCTGCGTTGGTTGGTGCCTTTGAATGCCGAAGCGATTGTGCGCGAAGCACGCGAATGCGCACGCATCCTGGTGGTCGATGAAGGTCGACACAGTGCCGGCGTCGGCGAGGGTGTCATCACCGCACTGACGGAAGGCGGGCAGGGTGGCAAACCCATGCATCGCATCTCGGGTGCTGACACCTATACCCCGCTCGCAGGCGCTGCCTTCTTGGTGATTCCAAAAGAGGCAGATATTGTCGACGCAGCATTAGGACTTTTCTGACACGCTAAGCGGGTTTATCCAGTTTCCCCGTCTGACCCAAATCTCTAATTTGAATACATCGCAGTCGGCGATTTCATTTCAGAGACATGCTCGGGAGGGCACATGGGCAGCACATCGGGACTGGACCGCACAAAGGAACGCAATCCTTCGGTAGAAGACAACTGGCAACTCGCCAATGCCGTCGACAAGATTGCGGAAACGCGCGTCCCAAAATTGCATGGCAACAATCGTCATGAGCGGCTCTTCTACGCCATGTTCGATGGCAGCAATCAAACGCGCGATCGTGTCCAGAACGCGCAGGACGGTAAGGTGCGCACGGCCGTCGGCTATTTTGCGGATGCGTTGGAGGTCTCGGGACGCAAGCATGGCATTTCGGTCGGCTATCAGACGGGTGTAGGCGCAGAAGGCAACGCCTTGGAACGCATTCGCGGTTTGGCAGATGGCACCGGCGCGGTCGAAAAGATCGAACGCCAATACGAGCGCATGTGCCAACAAATGGCCGAATGGCGCAAAGAAGACCCGCAAGCGCAATTGCGCGTTGTTGGCATGGGGTTTAGCCGCGGTGGTGATCAAGCCGCTGCCTTCTTGCGCCTCGTGCATGAGCGCGGTGTGCTTCAACCCGGCAGCAAAACGCAGTATTTGGTTGAGCCGGGCAAAGTGCCGCAGGCCGCGCTCCTGTTGGATCCGGTCGCGACCGGTGCGCTGGAGAACACCGACCGTCGCTTGCCGTCCTCCACGCTGTACGGTGTGCAAGTGGTGTCGCGTGATGAGCGACGTGCGGGCTTTGATTCGAATCCAATTCTGCCCGACGGTCAAAGCAAAGACGGTCGCTATCTGTCTGTCACGGTGCCAGGCGGTCATGGTGACACCGCACACGGGCACGCGAAAGATGCCGCGTCCGTTCGCATCGAAAACGCATTGGTGGATGTCGTGAACGGGTTCTCCGGTAAGCGCATTCTCGAGAAAGTGCCGCAATCAAAAGATGCCTACTCGAAGCTGCATGACACACAATGGAATCTGCCGACGACACTCGGCGAACTCTTTGGCGACACAGACCCTGGCGCACGCAAGGCGCGCATGTCGTTGGCACCTGAGTCAAAGTGCGAGCAAGACCCCAAGGCCTGCTATCGCGTTGACCCGGTAGATACGACGATGCAAAAACAGTTTCACTATCGACCGCAAGAACACGCACCGGTGCGCGAAACCAATGGACCGGGTCACGTCAGCATCGATCCCTTGAACGACACGCTGCAGTCGCCGGGTCTAAAGCCCGTGCTGCATTCCGCCATCGCGGCCATGGAAAGCTTGAAGACGCGTCATCCAGAGCTCGCACACATGTCTGCCCCGCAATTGGCCACGGGTGCGATGAATCATTGGAAATCCACAGGTGCCCAAGGCATGTTTACGGAAGTCACCTTGGCGCGTGGACAGAATGGTCAAACCAATGTCGTCTTGAGTGATTCGGCCACCACGGGTCCGGCAGCGCGTCGTGAACCGACAACCTTAGAAGCACTTACACGCGTTGGCTTTGAAGAGGGCCTCGCACAACTCGTTCAAGCACAGAGCGATGAGCGCAACCTCCAACTCAAGCAAGCGCAATTGAATACGCTTGCGCAGCCTAAGCATGCCCTGATGATTTAAACCTCAGCGCGGGTCGAACGGCAAAACGTCGAAAGCCACGCCGCACATCAGGTCGGGGTGGTCTTTCGCGTCGATGGGCAACACGCAGAGCGCCTCTGTGCCAAAGCGTTGAACGATGGCCGACTCAGTGCAGTCTCCTGGGTCGGTCGCCCATTGAATGCGGTGCAATTGACGCTTTCCCTTTCCAAGGAAATGCGTCCTCGCCACAATCTCTTGGCCGGGATAGCAGCCTTTTTTCACGCTGAAAGCGGGCCACCGCTCCAAAGACAGTTGTTGCGGCGTCCAAGCCGGCGTCGCATCTGCACCGATCCACGGAATGCCAAGACGCATGTCTTGGCGCATCCAATGGGTCGCCTGCATCGCATCCACGGGCGCAGCGGGGCCAGTCAAATGCAAACACATACTGCGCGCCTCACCGGGCCAACGCACTCGAACGACATCGGAACTGACTTGCACGCGCGTACCTGCGGGCAGCTCTGCAGCGGCACCCGCGACTGTTGCGCCGGGCATGGTTGAAAGCTTTACTTTGCTACGAAATACAAAGCGTTGCAGCCCTGCCACGAGTTCGGTCACGCCGCTTGATGGCGTCACTAAAAGCAGATGCTCCGCAGACAACTTGATGACCGTAAACAGCGCAACGAGCCGCCCTTGAGGTGTCAGCCAGCCGTCCAAGTGCCAATCCATGACAGACAAATCCGCCACATCATTCATGCTCTGCGCATGCAAAAAGCGGCTGGCATCAGGGCCTTCGACGGACACAATGGCCAGCGCGGGCAGCGCAAAATCCGGTGAGTCAGGCGGGTTCAGGTTGTGTGACATGGCGGCCGGATCGTAGAATCAGCAGGTGAGCGAGAAAGAAATCATAGGCGAAGGCGTGGAAAAGGCAGATCAGCCCGTCCCGCAACCCCCGCCCGACGCAGCCAAACAGACGCCCCCCGAGTTCGGTGGCCGCGAGGGGCTCGAGCCCACGCGCTACGGAGATTGGGAGAAGAATGGTCGCTGCATCGACTTCTGAACAGACTCATTTCGTAACGCATTTTAATTCTCGGAGACTCCGCGCTCATGGCGAAAACCAACCGCCCGTTGTCACCGCATTTGCAGGTTTATCGCTGGCAAGTGCAAATGGTGACGTCCATCCTTCATCGCGCGACTGGCATCGTGCTCGCGGCGGGGGCCTTGATTGCGGTGTACGGCGCCGTCCAGCTCGCGATGGGTCGCCAGGCATGGGACGCATTTGCTGCTTGTCTCGGATCACCGCTCGGCTTGGTCTTCATGTTCGGTTGGACCTGGGCCTTCTCGTATCACTTGTTGAACGGCATTCGTCATTTGTTCCAAGACGCCGGCAAGGGCTACGCGATTGCGGCCTTTGTACGCAATAGCTGGTTCACCATCATCGGCAGCGTTGTGCTGACGGCGATTATTTTTTGCGTCGCGATGATGCATCAAGGCGGTGTCCAATGAGTCGTTTGCGCGCACCCCTCAAGAATGTCCGTGGCCTCGGTTCGGCCAAATCGGGCACCGAACATTTCATTCAACAACGCATCACTGCCGTTGCCTTGCTGCTCACGGGCGCATATGTGATCGGCCTGTTGCTGTGCAATTTGCAGGGTGGCTTTGACGCGATGCATGCGGCCTTGGCCCATCCGATCAGTGCGGTGGTCGTGATCGCCTTTTTGATTGCCATGTGCTGGCACGCCAGTCTCGGCATCCAAGTCGTGATTGAAGACTACGTGCATTCGCCGAAGTGGTTGATCACGAGCATCCTGCTCAACAAATTCATCTTTGCCATCGCTGCGATTGCAGGCGTCTTGGCGGTACTCAAGATATCGCTCGGCGCGATGGGGAACTGAGAAATGTCTGCTTACAAAATTCATCAACACGATTTCGACATGGTCGTCGTCGGCGCCGGCGGTGCTGGCTTACGCGCCACGTTCGGTCTGGCCCAGAAGGGTCTGAAAACAGCCTGTATCACCAAAGTCTTTCCGACCCGCTCGCACACAGTGGCGGCGCAAGGCGGTGTGGCTGCCGCGCTCGGTAACATGGGTGAAGACGATTGGCGCTACCACTTCTTCGACACCGTTAAAGGTTCGGACTGGTTGGGCGACCAAGACGCGATTGAATACATGTGTCGAGAAGCCATTCCGGCCATCATTGAACTCGAACACTACGGCGTACCGTTTTCACGCACCGAAGAGGGCAAGATTTATCAGCGCCCATTCGGCGGTATGACCACGCGTTACGGTGAAGGCCCGCCAGCTCAACGTACGTGTGCCGCGGCTGACCGCACCGGCCACGCCATTCTGCATACCCTCTACCAACAATCACTGGCACACGACGCGCAGTTCTTCATCGAATACTTCGCGATCGATTTGATCATGGATGCCAACGGCGAATGTCGCGGTGTGCTTGCCTTGGAAATGGAAACGGGTGAGCTTCACTTGTTCCGCGCACATGGCACGGTGCTCGCCACCGGCGGATATGGTCGTGCGTATTTCTCTGCGACGTCTGCACATACCTGTACGGGTGACGGTGGCGGTATGGCATTGCGTGCAGGTCTTGCAATGCAAGACATGGAATTCGTGCAGTTCCATCCAACCGGCATTTACGGTGCGGGTTGTTTGATCACCGAAGGCGTGCGCGGCGAAGGCGGCATTCTGCGCAACAGCAACGGCGAACGCTTCATGGAACGCTATGCACCCAGCGTGAAAGATCTCGCGCCGCGTGACATGGTCAGCCGTTCGATGACCATTGAAATTCGCGAAGGCCGCGGCGTCGGCGAGCACAAAGATCACATCTTGCTCGACTTGACCCATTTGGGCCCCGAAGTCATCCACGAAAAACTGCCGGGTATCGCCGAAAGCGCGCGTATCTTCGCCGGCGTCGACGTCGAGAAAGAACCGATTCCGGTCATCCCGACGGTGCACTACAACATGGGCGGTATCCCGACCAACTATCACGGCGAAGTCGTGCAATTGCGCAATGGCGATCCGGATTCTGTCGTACCGGGTTTGTTCTCGATCGGCGAAGCAGCGTGCGTGTCGGTGCACGGTGCCAACCGTCTCGGTTCGAACTCCTTGCTTGATCTCGTGGTGTTCGGTCGCGCCGTGGCCAATCGCGCCGCAGAAATCATCAAGCCGGACAGCAAGCACGCCAAGTTGGCGGATGATGCCACCGACAAAGCCCTGTCGCGCTTGGACAAACTGCGCAATGCAAATGGCTCAACCTCGACTGCAGTGATTCGCGATCGCATGCAACGCACGATGCAGAAGGACGCCGCGGTCTTCCGTACCGGCGAAACCTTGGCTGAAGGCGTCAAAGCCATGCGTGAAATTCACGCCTCGTTTGAAGACGTCAAAGTGGCCGACCGTTCGCTGATTTGGAACTCGGACCTTATCGAAACGATGGAGCTCGAGAACTTGCTCGATCAAGCGCTCGTCACCATCGTGTCTGCAGAAAACCGCACAGAATCACGCGGTGCGCATGCGCGCGAAGACTTCCCGACGCGTAACGACGAACAATGGATGAAACACACCATGTGTTCCGTGAATCGCGAAGGTAAGACCGAAATCGACTATCGTCCGGTGCATACGTACACCTTGTCGGACGAAGTGGGTTACATCCCGCCGAAAGAGCGCAAGTACTGAGGATTGGCACGAACATGGCAGAATTTTCGCTCCCCAAGAATTCGACGGTACAAAAGGGCAAGCACTTTGCTGCGCCCGCGGACGCAAAGCGCAAGCGCACCTTCAAGGTGTATCGCTGGAGTCCCGATGACACCGCAAACCCGCGCACGGACACCTATGAGCTCGACATGGACCGCTGCGGTCCGATGGTGCTCGATGCGCTCATCAAGATCAAAAACGAAGTCGATCCGACGCTGACCTTCCGTCGTTCATGCCGCGAAGGTATTTGTGGCAGCTGTGCCATGAATATCGATGGCACGAATACCTTGGCATGCACCAAGGCGGTCGAAGATTGCCGCGGTGGCGAAGTGCCGATCTATCCGTTGCCGCATATGGAAGTGGTCAAAGATCTGGTGCCGGATCTGACCCATTTCTACGCCCAATACGCATCGATCAAGCCGTGGCTGCGGACGCAAAGCCCGACGCCGTCAGATCGCGAACGTTTGCAGTCGCCGGAAGACCGCAAGAAGCTCGACGGTTTGTACGAGTGCATCTTGTGCGCATGCTGCAGCACCAGCTGCCCGAGCTACTGGTGGAATGGTGATCGTTATCTGGGTCCGGCAATCTTGTTGCAAGCCTATCGTTGGATTGTCGATTCGCGCGATGAAGACACCGGCGAACGTTTGGACGATCTTGAAGATCCGTTCCGCTTGTACCGCTGTCACACCATCATGAATTGCGCACGGACCTGTCCGAAGGGCTTGAACCCGGCCCATGCGATTGCAGAAATCAAGAAGTTGATGCTTGCGCGCCGCGTTTAATACGCGGCCGTAAGACCTGTACTCATGGGTGAATCCGATCTCTCACGCATCCGCTGGCGTTGTCGTCGTGGCATGCGTGAGTTGGATCAATTGTTCGATCGTTATTTGAAGCACGCTTGGGCGCATCAATCCGACAACGATCGCATCGTTTTCCTACGTTTATTGGAAACCGAAGACGATACGCTGTGGCGATGGGTGATGGGCTACGAGGCGTGTGATGACGCGGAACTATCGGAATTCCTCGATCGAATGCGCAAGCTGCCGTATTGAGTGGTGCAAAGGGCGCTTATCTCGCGTCCTTCCTTGGAGTGCATTCGCACTGGCAACCGTCGCTACGTGCGTGTCCGGATTGGACATTGCATTGAAAGGCGTGCTTTCTTTGATTTTGTTGGTTGAGGCCTTACGCGCACATCAAGCGATGTCTGGCTGGCATACCGGTGTCCTGCAATGGGACAAAAACGAATCAGGCCTGCAGATCCGGGTGCGCGGGGGGCGTGTTTCCGGCTTCCGTTTGAATATGCGAGGTCAATGGGTACTGCTCGCATGGCGCGATGCGGCGATGCGTAGAAAATCGCTCTTACTTTGCCCGGGCGACCTTTCAGCCGCCGCGCTTCGTGAACTCCGGTCCCTGCGCGACACGGGCGTGGATGCGGTCCACACACCTTTGCTGTCAACATAGGGGTTCACCTTCGGTCTTCCCACATGTTCAAACCTTTACCTGTCTCCATCGGGCTCCGTTACCTGCGTGCCAAACGACGCAACGGGTTCATTTCTTTTATTTCACTCGCATCGATTCTCGGCATCGCGCTGGGCGTCTGCGTATTGATCACCACCTTGTCGGTGATGGGTGGCTTCCAGAAAGAAATTCGCGATCGGCTTTTGCAAATGGCGGCCCATGTCACGGTGACGGCTGAAGGGCGGCCGATGGACAACTGGCAGCGCGCGATGTCGCTAGCGATGCAAGACAAACGCGTTGAAGCCGTTGCGCCTTACATCGATACGCAGGCTTTGCTTGCGGGCAGTGAAAAGCGTCCGGCCGTCGTACGCGGCATCGTGCCGAGCCAAGAGGTCAAGGTGTCGGTGATTGGCGAGAAAGTTGTGCGCGGTGACTTTAAATCTTTGCAGCCGGGCAGCTTCAATGTTTTGTTGGGCGCCGAATTGGCGCAGGCCCTGGGTGTCGACGTAGGCGACTCCGTCGTGATCACGACCTCCGGCATTCAAGTGACGGGCATGGGTGCGGTCTCACAGTTAAAACGCTTCAAGGTGAGTGGCGTGTTTGAAGCGGGCCATCAAGAATTCGATGCCGGGCTTGCGATTGTGGAGATGCATGACCTGCAGCGTGTCTTGCGAATGGACGACGCCGTCACCGGCGTGCGCCTCAAGCTTTATGACATGAACTTGGCATGGGAAGTCGGACGGGATCTGGCGCTGCGCCTAGGTGGCACGTATTTGGTGCTGGATTGGATGCAGCAGAACGGCAATATTTTTCGCGCCATCAAGATGGAAAAGACCATGATGGGCATCTTGCTGTCGCTCATTATTGCGATGGGCGCTTTCAACTTGGTGTCGTCTCAAGTGATGCTCGTGACGGACAAACAAGCCGACATCGCCATTCAACGCACACTCGGTATGACGCCTCGCCAAGTCATGGGCATCTTCATGGTGCAAGGCAGTTTGATTGGTTTGATTGGCACCGTGGCAGGTGTGATCGGCGGGATTTTGTTGACCTTGAATTTGGAGTCCATCCTCAAGCTGATTGAAGGTGTCTTCAAAGTCGATTTGTTGCCTGAAGATGTGTATTACATCACCGGTTTGCCAACCGACTTGCAAGCGGGTTCCGTCGTATGGATTGCTTTGATTGCATTGACCATGGCATTTCTTGCCACCTTGTATCCGGCATGGCGTGCTGCGCGCACACCGCCCGCGGAGGCCTTGCGTTATGAGTGAGATCATTCGTGCGGATGCGCTGAGCAAGACCTACAGCGAAGGCAAGCTCAATACGCAAGTGTTCGAGCAATTGGATTTCAAAGTCGAAGCGGGCGAATCAGTTGCCATCGTCGGCGCTTCCGGCGCAGGCAAAAGTACCTTGCTGCATATCTTGGGTGGCCTGGACGTACCCAGCGCAGGAGAGGTGTACGTACAGGGCCAAAAGATGTCTGCGTTGAACGATGCGGCGCGCGGTGTATTGCGCAATAAATCTTTGGGCTTTATCTATCAATTCCACCACTTGCTTCCGGAATTCACCGCGCTTGAAAACGTCATGCTGCCGCAAATGTTGGGCGGTGTAGATCCTCACGGTGCGGCATCGGCGGCCAAAGCATTGCTTGAGCAAGTGGGTTTGGGCGCACGCTTGGAACATAAGCCGGGTGAGTTGTCCGGCGGCGAACGACAGCGCGCTGCTGTTGCGCGCGCATTGGTCAATTCACCTGCATGCGTGCTGGGTGACGAACCGACGGGCAACTTGGATGACCGAACAGCGGACACCGTGTTCAATCTGATGCTCGAACTGAATCGCGCGCAAAAAACCAGTCTGGTCATGGTCACGCACAACAGAAAGTTGGCGAAGCGTTTGGGCCGCGTGCTTGAACTGACCAATGGCAAATTAAAGGAAGTCACACTCGACGAGGTGTAAATGGCGTCACCTTCGGCAAGGATGCCGATTTTAGGTCCGCGCGCAGCCGCGGGGTTGTTGGCAGGCATCGTGTTCTGCGTGTATTTCGCGGGCACCTTGCCAGATTGGTTGGCAGTGTGTTTTGTCGTTGTCGGCGCGGGCTTCTGGCTGTGGCCGGCGCGCGCTGTCGGGCTGAGTGCCGTGTTCGTGGGTTGGGGCTTGGCGTCACTCCACGTCACCGCCATGCAAGCGGCGTGGATGCCCGCTGCCATGGAAGGCAAATCGATTCACGTCAAAGGCCAAGTGCAAGATCTGCCACAGCAGGAAGAAGGGCGGCGCAGCTTCTTGTTTCGTGTCGATGACACCGGCGCACCGCAAGCGTTGCGTGGCCGAGTCATTCGACTGGGCTGGTACGCGAAGCCGCGCCAATCATTGCCAGTCGTGCATGCAGGAACGCGCTGGTCGTTTCAAGTCAAGCTGAAGCGACCCCACGGCTATCGAAATCCGGGCAGCTTGGATTCAGAACGCACGGCGTTTACCCAACGCATCGTCGCGACAGGCACCATCGTGCGTGGCAGTTCGCTGGACGCGGTCGGCGAGGGCACAGGTGTCAATGGTGTGCGCGATGCACTTGGACTTTCGATCGCGCAATCGAACGCGCCCGCGACGCGCTTTATCCGCGCGCTTGCGGTCGGCGACACACGCGGTATCGAAGATGACGACTGGCGCGTGCTGCGCGCGAACGGATTAACCCACCTCATTGCGATCTCCGGCGCACATGTCGCGATGGCAGCTTTGGTTGGCGTGTGCTTTGCCGCAGCTGTGTGGTGGCTCTGCCCGTGGCTGGGCGGCTTTTTGCCGCGCAAAATCGCCGCCCCTGCCGCGGGTGCCTGTGTCGCGATTGCCTATACCTTGCTGGCCGGCGGCGAAGTACCTACGGTGCGTACCTTGCTCATGATGTGGTGCATGACAGGCGCGCTTTTATTGCGTCGACGTTTTGGCGTCGCACAGGCCTTGTCCGCATCGGCAATCAGTTTGGCGCTGATCGATCCTTTCAATCTTCTGCGCCCCGGATTTTGGTTGAGCTTCCTTGGTGTGGCATGGCTTGCTTGGTGCCTTCAAGGTGTAAAACACGGCAAGGTCAAAGAAATGCTATCCGCGCAGATGATCGCCACAATCGGTTTGTTACCCCTGTGCATTTTGTTTTTCGGGCAAACCTCGTGGATCGCGCCATTTGCGAATTTGGTGGCTGTGCCGCTCTGGGGTTTGGTGATTGTGCCTTTGTCGATTGCCGGTGTGGTCTGTGCGCCCGTGAGTGCTGGCCTATCGCAGGTGCTGTGGTCGATCGCAGCGTGGCTGTTTGACTGTGCGTGGCCCTTGTTTCAACACATGGCGTCGTGGCCAGGTGCTGAGATCACGCTAGCAGAGGCGAGCCCCTGGGCCTTGGCGTTCGCGTTGCTCGGCGCGTTTTGGCTTTTGATGCCGAGAGGCATGCCACTTCGGCTGCTGTCGACAGCGTTGTGGCTGCCACTCTTAGCGCCTGCAGTGCCGCGTCCAGTCGACTCAGGCATGATCGTGACCTTTTTAGATGTAGGGCAGGGCTTGTCGATCTTGGTGCAAACCCGTCATCACACGCTGTTGTATGACGCAGGACCCAAGGCGCAAACCCAGTTCGGCCGCGACGCGAAAACACAAGAAGGCTTTGATGCGGGTGAGAAAGTCGTGGTCCCGGCATTGGCAGCCTTGGGCATTCGCCAACTCGACATGCTCATGCTGAGTCATGGAGATGCAGACCATGCAGGCGGCGCGGCAGCGGTGGTCAAGGCCATGAGACCCAAACAGGTCCAAGCACCGTTCGAAACGCCCATTGCGCACGACGCGGAATGCAAGCGTGGTGATCGTTGGCGCTGGGATGGCATCCAGTTTGAAGTGCTCGCACCGGCGCCGAACATGCCCTACGCAGGCAATGGCAGCAGCTGCGTGCTCAAGGTGACCAGTCCCCATGGCACGGTCTTGCTGACCGGTGACGTCGAGGCAGAAGGCGAACACGGCATGCTCGCTGAGAATCGGAACGCCTTGCGCGCAGACGTGGTCTCGATGCCCCACCATGGCAGTAAGACGTCTTCGACCTTTCCCTTTGTACGTGCAGTGGGGGCACGCTTTGCGGTGGCGTCGTCGGGCTATCGAAACAAGTTCAAGCACCCGCGTGAGCAAGTCTGGCAACGCTGGTTGGATGCCGGCACCTTGGCCCTCAATACGCCCGCCTCAGGCGCAGTGCGCTTTGACTTCTCGGCTGACGGCATTGAGGTGACGCAAGAGCGCAGTCGGCGCACGCGGGTGTGGGATGCCATGGCGGGCGATGGGGTAAACGGCGGCTCTGGGCTATTCTATGGACAGCGAGGTTCACCCCTTCCCCCGTACCCGAGGTAAACGTGCTTGAACTTGTAAAGGCCGGCGGCTGGCCAATGATTCCGTTGTTGCTGCTGTCTTTAGCAGCCTTGTCCATCGTCATTGAGCGCTTCTGGGCTTTGCGAAAGTCAACCGTGATGCCCGTAGGCCTAGCGACTGAAGTGACGCAATGGGCGATGAAAGGCAAGATCGAAGCCGGTCACCTCTCTGCACTTGAAGCCAACTCGCCCTTGGGCGCGCTTCTAGCCGCCGTTGTCGAAGTGCGGGGCAAGCACCATTTGCAGCGCAGCGAACGTATTGAAGACGTCGGTCGCCACATCGTGCATCGTTTGGAGAAATTTCTGCCGGCACTTGGGACCATTGCTTCAGTCGGTCCACTGCTCGGTCTGTTCGGAACCGTCGTCGGCATGATCCAAATGTTTTTGGGCATCCTCGATCACGGCATGGGCGATGTGAACCAATTGGCGGGCGGTATCGGTAAGGCCTTGGTGTGTACGGCGACCGGCATGATCGTTGCGATTCCAGCCTTGATCATGCACCGCACGTTGCGCGCACGCATTGCGGGCTACATGATCGATATGGAACACGACGCGATGGCCCTCGATGATGCACTGAACAAGGACGCGCACTGAGCGACCTATGAAGTTTGGCAAAACACATTCAGACGACGAGCCCAACCTTGATCTAGTGCCGCTGATCGATGTCATTCTGTGTCTCATCATTTTCTTTGTGGTGACCACGACATTTGATTCGCGTGCGGTACTGCGCTTGCAGTTGCCGAAGGCTGACGGCATCGCAACACCGGATATGGCAAAACCGTTGACGCTGCTCGTGAGTCAGGACGGCCGCTATTTCTTTGAAGACCGCGAAGTCCTCAAGCGCGATCTTGATTCTTTGAAACAGACGATCACCGACGTCGCGGGCACAGACCGCTCACGCACAGTGTTGCTGCGTGCAGACGGTCGGTCACAACACCAGTCGGTGGTGACGGCCTATGAAGCGTTAGGGCAATTGGGCTTTACCAAGATCATGATCGCAACGGCACCTCCGACGCCTGAAAAGGACGTCAAAGCGAGCGGCGGCTGATGGTCGAGACAGGCAAATCCTGGGAGATCTACAAGCGGCTTTTGGCGTTCGCCAAGCCGTATCGGCTGTGGATCTTCTTGGGCTTCTTCGGCATGGCCGTTGAAGCGGCCGCCGGTGCGGGCATCTTGCGCTTGACCAAGCCGATGATCGACGAAATGTTGGTCAACCGCGTGTTTAGCTATTGGGTGCCCGCGTCTTTGGTGGCGTTCTTATTCATTCGCGGGCTAGGTGGCTTGATCGGTGACTATGCCATCGTGCGCTCCGGTCGCAACGTGGTGCGCGATTTGCGCATGCGTTTGATGCGCAAGTATTTGAACTTGCCCGGCCAAGCGTTTGATCGTGAAAACGTGCCGACCATGATCACGCGTTTGAGCGGCGATACCGAAATGGTGGCGCAAGCGGCCGTCGACGCATTGAAGGTCATCGTCAGCAATGTGCTGTCGATCATTGCCTATGTCAGCGTGATGTTCTGGACGAGCTGGCGCGTGTCGTTGGTCTTGTTTGTGCTGGCGCCCGTGATGGGCTGGACGATGGGCAAGGTCGGCAAGCGTTACCGCTTATTGAACACACAAATTCAGAAGTCGAATGCCGACCTCTTGCAGTCGGCCGATCAAGCACTGCGCGCGCATCAAGAAGTCAAAACCTACGGCGCACAAGCGGCCGAGATGGACCGCTACGGTACGCAAACGAAACACAACGTTAACTTGGCTTTGAAGGTGCAAGTCACCAATGGCCTGTTGTCGATGTTTGTGCAAGTGTTTGGTGCGGTCGGTGTGGCGGTCATGCTCATCATTGCAGGGCATGAGGCCTTGAATGGCCGACTGACAGCCGGTGATTTCTTTGCGCTGTTGACCGCAATGATCAGCATCGTGCCGCTGTTGCGGCAACTGACCAATGTGCAAAGCATGCTCGAACGCGGGATCGATTCTGCATCGCGTGTCTTCACCGTGTTGGATGCACCGGAAGAAAAAGACACGGGCACGCGCCCCTTGGCGCGCTCACGCGGTTTGCTTGAGTTCCGCAATGTCGGCGTGCGTTATGACGGGCAGCAACGCGACGCATTGACCGCGATTAGTTTTACGGCGCGCCCGGGCACGGTGACTGCGATCGTCGGTCGTTCAGGCAGTGGCAAGTCCACTTTGGTGAAACTGATTCCGCGTTTTTATGAAGTGGATTCGGGTGAAATTTTGTTGGATGGACATTCCATTTCTGAGTATCCATTGGCCGATCTGCGTCGACAGGTCGCGATGGTGAGTCAGCAGGTAACTTTGTTTGACGGCAGCATTGCGCAGAACATCGCGTACGGCGAAATGGGCGATGCGGATGATGCGCGCATTGCGGCGGCGATTCGTGATGCGAATGCCGCTGAGTTCGTGGATCGCATGCCCGAGGGCGCGCAGTCTGATGTCGGCGAACGTGGGAGCAAGCTTTCCGGGGGTCAGCGTCAGCGCATTGCGATTGCACGCGCCATGTTGAAGGACGCGCCGATCTTGGTCTTGGACGAAGCCACCGCAGCCCTCGACAACGAATCCGAGCGATTGGTGCAACAAGCGCTAGATCGCTTGATGCCGGACCGCACGACCTTGGTGATTGCGCATCGCCTTTCGACAGTCGAACACGCAGACCAAGTATTGGTGCTCGATGAGGGCGAAATTGTCGAACAAGGCACACATGCAGAATTGATTGCGAACGATGGTGTGTACGCACATTTGCATCGCATGCAGTTCCGCGAAGGCAAGCTGCGTTGAGCGCGAAACGGCAGACGCCTGCTTGGTGGTACGACGCTGAAGTCTTGGTGCCATTCTGGGCACACGCAGGTGAGGCACTCTTTCGCACCCTCAGCGGTCTTCGCGCGCGGGCCTACGCAAAAGGGTGGAAGAAGGCCTTTCATCCCGGCGTGCCGGTGATTATCGTCGGCAATATTTCCGTGGGAGGGACGGGCAAGACGCCGCTCGTGCTTTCGCTGATCAAACATTTGCAGGCCGCGGGTTACACGCCGGGTCTTGCGACGCGCGGTTACGGTCGATCAAATCCCAAGCAAGCGATCTGGGTCGATGCGACGACGCCTGCGCTTGTAGGCGGCGATGAGCCGGTGATGATCGCGCAAGCGACAGGCGTGCGCATTCGTGCAGATGCACGTCGCGCTGCCGCTGCACGCGCGTTGGTGGCGGCAGGTTGCGATGTCATCGTGTGCGATGACGGCCTTCAGCACTATGGCTTGGCACGCGATATCGAAATCGAAGTGATCGATGCGATGCGCGGCTATGGCAATGGCCGCTTGTTGCCTGCGGGTCCGCTGCGTGAGTCGCCGCTTGGCGCCACGCGCTTTGACTTTCGTGTCGTCAATTTGGGGGCATTGCCAGATGCTGCCGCAGAAAGAATCGGCACAGACTTTCAAGCGATGTTTGTGAGACCCACGCAGGTCAAATCAATGAACAGTGCGCGTACCGCGACGCTCGCGGCCTTCGAAGGGCAGCGCGTCCATGCGGTTGCAGGTATCGGACATCCCCAGCGCTTCTTTGACATGTTGAAGCGGCACGACATTGCAGTTGTTCCGCACCCGTTTCCGGATCATCATGTTTTTAGCGAAAGTGATTTCGAGTTTTCGAGTGATCTACCCGTTCTGATGACGAGCAAGGATGCGGCCAAATGCCGAGCGTTCGCGCGTGATCATTGGTATGAGATTGCGGTGGAAGCCGAACTGCCGGACGCATTCTGGTCCGCACTCGATGCACGGCTTGCGTCCTTGAAGCAGAGCGCCCCATGAGCGAGATTGAATTCGTTGTTGCGATTCCGGCACGCATGGCGGCAACCCGCCTCCCGGATAAACCACTGAGATTGATTGGCGGTATCCCGATGGTGGTGCATGTGGCGCACCAAGCAAGCCAGGCCGGAGCGCGCGAGGTCGTGGTCGCCGTAGATGACGCGCGCATTTATGCGGCAGTGACCGAGGCGGGCTTCAAAGCCGTCATGACGCGTGTCGATCATGCAAGTGGCACGGACCGTTTGGCAGAATGTGCCGCATTGAGTGGTTGGGCGGACAACGAGATCGTCGTCAACGTGCAAGGGGATGAGCCGTTTGCGCCGCCTGAAGGTATTCGTGCAGTGGCCGAACTCTTGGCGCGCACGGGCTTTGATATGGCGACACTCGCGACGCCCATCACGCATGAGGCTGAAGTGTTTGATCCCAATGTGGTCAAGGTGGTCGCGTCGGACACCGATGCGGCGATGTATTTCAGTCGGGCGCCCATTCCTTGGCAACGCGGGCAGTTCGACACGCAACAGATCGACTTGTCGCAAGACGCATGGCTTCGACATATCGGCGTTTATGCGTATCGCGTCAATTTCTTAAATCGATTTGCGGCGATGCCCGCTTCGCGGTTGGAGCAACTCGAATCCTTGGAGCAACTCCGTGTATTGCAGGCAGGGCACGCGATCGCAGTGACACGCACACCGGTGGCCTTCCCACCCGGCGTGGATACTGAAGCGGACCTGCAACGCGCAGAAGTCCATTTCCAGAAGATGCATCGACTGTAATCATGACTGAGCAACCGCCCGTGCCCTTCGACGGTAAGGCGTTCGTCAAACATCTGACCAATGCGCCTGGCGTCTACCGCATGTACGGTGCGGACGATCAATTGCTGTATGTCGGCAAAGCCGCTTCACTCAAGAAACGCGTTTCAAGCTATTTCTCAAAGGCGCACAACGGTCGCATTGCGCTGATGGTCTCGCAGATCCAGCGCATGGAAGTGACGGTGACGCGTTCTGCAAGCGAAGCCTTGCTCGTTGAGAACGAACTGATCAAAGCGCACAAGCCGCGCTACAACATTCTGCTGCGTGACGATAAGAGCTATCCCTATGTGTTGGTGACCGCAGGTGCGTGGCCGCGCATCAAGTCGCATCGCGGCACGCGCGCGGGCAAAGGGCGGTTCTATGGGCCTTACCCGAGCGTGCTTGCGGTGCGCGACACATTGAATCTGATGCATCGCTTGTTCAAGCTTCGCAATTGCGAGGACAGCGTCTTCAAGAATCGCAGCCGTCCCTGTTTGCAGTATCAGATCGGTCGCTGCACTGCGCCCTGTGTCGGTTTGATTTCAGAGCAAGACTATGCCGAAGACGTACGTCGGGCCGAATACTTTCTGTCGGGTCGAAGTGATGCACTGACACAAGAACTCACGACGCAGATGCATGAAGCGAGTGAAGCTTTGGAATTCGAGCGCGCGGTTCAACTTCGCGACTTGATCGGCAGTATTCGTAAGCTCCAAGCGCGTGAGAGTGTTGAGAATCCGGAAGGGGATTTGGATGTGCTCGCCGCAAGCATTCTCGGCGGCACCGCGTGCGTCGTCTTGCTCTCGGTGCGCGACGGTCGCAATCTAGGCACGCGCACATTCTTTCCGAAGCTCAATGGACATTCCGATGTGTCCGATGCCTTGGGTGCGTTTTTGTCGCAGTACTACTTCGAACACGCGCCGCCGCGCGAAATCGTGGTGGACCGAGACTTCGACGATCGCGAGATTCTGCAGGCTGCGCTGACGGAGGCTTCTGGGCGCGCGGTTCAAGTGCGGACGCAAGTGCGCGGAAGACGCGCCGTGCTGCTCGATATGGCGCGTCGAAATGTCGCCACCGCCGTCAACACAGAAAACGCAAGCCAAGGTGCGCAGGCTGCACGTGTGGCGTCGTTGGTTGAGCTCTTGGGCCTCACAGCAACACCCAAGCGCGTGGAATGTTTCGATATCAGCCACACGCAAGGCGAGGCGACGGTGGCGTCATGTGTGGTGTTTGACGAGAAAGGCGCAGTGCGCGACCAATATCGCCGCTACAACATCACCGGCATTACACCAGGTGATGACTATGCCGCCATGCACCAAGCCTTGTCGCGTCGTTTCCGTCCCAAGGACACCTTGCAAGAAACCGAAGCTGAGCGCGTCGCAGAAGCATCAGAAGGACCGCGCTTGCCAGATGTGCTCTTGATTGATGGCGGGGAAGGACAGCTCAAACAAGCGCGTGACGTGATGCGTGAACTCGGCGTCGAAGGCGTGGTGCTCGTCGGTGTCGCGAAAGGTGAAGCACGCAAGGCAGGGCACGAAACCTTGATCTTGGACGACGGGCGGGAAGTGCAGCCGGGTGCGTTTTCCCCCGCGCTGCAGTACATCCAGCAAGTGCGCGATGAAGCGCATCGATTTGCAATCACAGGCCATCGAGGCAAACGACAAAAAGCACGCACGTCGAGCAAACTGGAAGAAATCGAAGGCATTGGGCCGCGAAAACGCGCTGCATTGCTGAAATATTTCGGCGGATTGGGCGGATTGAAGTCCGCATCCGTGCTCGACATCGCAAAGGTGGAAGGAATCAGTGAAGCCTTGGCCGAAAGGATTTATGCTGGTCTCCATGGCATTGAGGCCATGGACCCAGACGGAACGCAAGGATGAGAATCACAATTCCCACCATGTTGACGATTGCGCGTATCGTCATGATCCCGGTCTTGGTGGTGTGTTTCTATCTTCCGTATAAGTGGGCCAACATCGCCGCCGCCGCGCTCTTTGCCTTGGCGTCGATCACCGACTGGTTAGATGGATGGATCGCACGTCGCTACCACCAGTATTCGGCGTTTGGTGCATTTCTTGATCCGGTCGCCGACAAACTCATGGTGGCCGTGGTCTTGCTGATCATTGTGCAAAAGCATCCCACCATCTGGATGGCGATGTGGGCGGCCGTCATTATTGGCCGCGAGATTGCCGTGTCTGCGTTGCGCGAATGGATGGCCGAAGTGGGTGAGCGCGGGAAAGTCAAAGTCGCAGCCATCGGGAAATTCAAAACCGTTGCGCAAATGGTGGCCTTAACTGGCCTGCTGTATGAAGACAATTTCCTCGGTATTCCTGTCTTCAGAATTTCGGACTATTTACTTGCGATTGCGGCTTTGTTGACCTTGTGGTCAGGATTGGCCTATCTCGCGGCGGCATGGCCGACGCTTACGCGCGGCGAAGGCAATCCAAATAGTTGACAAGTTCGTTTCAGTGGCTAAAATAGCCCACTCAATGCGGGAATAGCTCAGTTGGTAGAGCACGACCTTGCCAAGGTCGGGGTCGAGGGTTCGAGTCCCTTTTCCCGCTCCAAATTCGAAACCCCGGCACTGCCGGGGTTTCTTTTTCCAGTCACCGGCCGGGTGGCAGAGTGGTTATGCAGCGGATTGCAAATCCGTGTACGCCGGTTCGATTCCGACCTCGGCCTCCATCGCAAGATGGATTTCAAAGCCCGGCTTAGCCGGGTTTTTTAATGGCTGTGAGTCAAGCCGTTCAGTGTGAGAAAATCAACGCGGGCTCGGATGGCGAAATTGGTAGACGCAACGGACTTAAAATCCGTCTCCCGCAAGGGAATGTGGGTTCGATTCCCACTCCGAGCACCACCACTGATTCACTGGCTGTGTTGAAGCCCCTCCAAGATGGGGCAGTCCGGGCGACTATCACCGGCGCAACACTTGACCAGGTTGCGCAATGTATCCGTCATTTGCTGCATCTGTTGCATCCGACTTTCCAAATCTTCAATGTGCGCTTGCGCTAAACGTTTGACGTCTGCGCTTTGCCTATCGGTGTCATGCCACAGTTCGAGCAATGTCGTGATCTCGGCGACGGAGAATCCGAGATCGCGTGCGCGTCGAATGAAGTGAAGTCTGTGAATGTCGGACGGCCCGTAAGCGCGATAGCCCGAAAATGTGCGGTCTGCCTTCGGAATCAAACCGATCTGCTCGTAGTAACGAATCATCTTGGCTGACACGCCGGTGGCTTTGGATGCTTCACCAATGTTCATTCAATCACCTGCATCACTTCGGGTTGGAATCGACGAAGGCGCAAAGCGTTGCCCAACACGAAGACACTCGACAGCGCCATGGCGCCCGCGGCAAAGACCGGCGACAGCAAGACACCGTTGAACGGGTACAAGACGCCGGCCGCAATCGGAATCAACGCAACGTTGTATCCAAATGCCCAGAACAAGTTCTGACGAATGTTTTTCAACGTGGCCTTCGATAGGGCAATGGCAGTAGGCACCGTGTGCAAGTTGCCAGACATCAAGACAACGTCTGCAGATTCCATGGCGATGTCGGTGCCGCTGCCGACAGCGATGCCGATATCCGCTTCAGCGAGTGCTGGCGCATCGTTGATGCCATCACCGATAAATGCCACAACGCCGTGTGCCTTGCGCAAGCGGCGAACGGCACTGACTTTGCCGTCCGGCAGTACTTCGGCAATGACTTCATCGATGCCTAACTGCTTGGCAATTGCCTCCGCAGTACGTTGATGGTCGCCGCTGATCATCGCAACCTTGAGGCCTTGCGCATGCAACGACGCAATCGCGCTGCGTGTGCCGGGCTTCACTTGATCGGCAACGGCAAGGACAGCCACGAGTGCGCCATCGATCGCCACATAGATCGGTGATTTTGCTTCTTCAGCCATCCGCGCAGCAGTCGCGGCGAACGCACTGATGTCCAACTTCAATTGACGCATGAATCGATCCGCGCCGACTTCGATGCGTGTGCCGTCCACATCGGCGCGTACGCCGAATCCGGTGACCGATTCGAATTGCGTGACCGAACCCAAGGCCAATGCGCGTGCTTCTGCCGCAGCGACAATGGCACCCGCAATCGGGTGTTCAGAGCGCGATTCGACGGCCGCAACCTTCGCCAGTACATCGTTGGCGTCGTAGCCTGACATCACTTCCAGATCTGCCAACACGGGCTTGCCCTCAGTGAGGGTGCCGGTTTTGTCGAAGGCGACCACCTGCACATCTTTCAGCGTCTGCAGCGCTTCGCCCTTGCGAAACAGAATGCCAAGCTCGGCACCCCGTCCGGTCCCGACCATGATCGACGTCGGTGTCGCGAGCCCCATGGCGCAGGGGCAGGCAATGATCAGCACCGCAACCGCATTGACGAGAGCGAAGGCGAGGGCAGGTGTGGGTCCGAAGACGAGCCAGATCAAAAATGTCAGTGTGGCCGCGGCCATCACGGCAGGCACAAACCACAGTGTGATCTTGTCAACCCAACTTTGAATCGGAAGCTTCGCGCCTTGCGCTTGCTCAACCATGCGGATGATTTGCGCGAGTAAGGTTTCACTGCCAACCGCAGTGGCACGTAGGGTCAAACTGCCTTTTTGATTCATGGTGCCGGCAATAAGACGCTGGCCTTTGCGTTTCAGTGTCGGCACGGGTTCGCCTGTGATCATTGATTCGTCTACATAGCTTTCGCCATCCAGCACTTCACCATCCACGGCAACACGCGCGCCCGGCTGTATTTCAAGCACATCGTTAACCTTCACCTGTTCAATCGGCACAGATTCGATTTTTCCATTTCGATGCACGCGCGCGGTGTTCGGTTGCAGACCTACCAAACGTTGGATCGCTTCCGAAGTACGACCTTTCGCACGTGATTCGAGATATCGCCCGAGCAGGACGAGCACGATAATCATCGCTGCAGCTTCGAAATACACATTGGCAGTGCCTGCCGGTAACACGGAAGGTGCAAAGGTGGCCACGGTGGAGTAGCCAAACGCTGCAGAGGTGCCGACCGCGACCAAGGCGTTCATATCGGGCGCACGACGTACGAGGGCGGGGATGCCTGTGCTGAAGAAACGCCTGCCTGGCACGGCAAGGACAAGCAAGGTGAGTACAAATTGCAGATACCAGCTGTTCTGCATGCCGATCGTGTTTGAGATCCATGCATGCATGGACGGAATGATGTGCGCACCCATTTCCAGGACGAAGACAGGCAGCGTTAGCGCGGCGGCCAACACAAGGTCTCGACGGATACGGATACCTTCCGCGACCTTCTTTTCTTTTGCAGCCGCGGTCTCCTGTGCCGTGGACGCGACAGGGTGAGCGCTGTAGCCCGCCTTTTCGATGGCTTGGCGAAGGGCCTCGAAACTGGCAGTGCCGTGCACGGTGGCGCGTTCGGTGGCCAGATTGACGGCAGCCGTGGACACGTCTGGGAGGGTGTTCAGGGCCTTCTCTACCCGTGCGGCGCAGGAAGCGCAGGTCATGCCTTCAATGGCGACTTCAATGGGCGCGTCTGTGGATTTCATGGTGATCTGCATCCGTTTCTTTATCAGGTGCCTGACAGGATGAAGGTTGACATCATTGGAATGTCAAGCGCGTGAAACGGGTGCGTTCGGCCGGTGCCTTGATGATGTCTTTCCCCAAAGCTGCGAAACTGAGGTGTCCTCTCAATTCCGCGTGACTATGCTCCGATACTCGGCCTACTTCATCTCCCTCGCAGGGTTGGTGCTTTCAACGCTTGCGGGCCTGATGCTGCATTCAAACGGCTGGTGGATTCTGGTGTGCATCTTCGCTGCGCTGTCCGCCTTGGGGACTTGGGATCTGCTGCAGAAAAAGACCACCTTGCGCCGGCTCTATCCGGTGTTGGCGCACTTTCGCTACGGCCTCGAGTCCATTGGCCCGGAAATTCGGCAGTACTTCATCCAGCGCGATATTGAAGAAGTGCCGTATTCGCGTGATCAGCGCGCACTGGTATACCAGCGTGCGAAAGGCGTCTCAGACGTCGTGCCGTTTGGTAGCGAGCTCGACATGTACGGCGACAAGTACGAATGGATCAACCATTCGATGGCGCCCACACCCCATCACGAGCACGACTATCGCATTCGCATTGGCGGCGAGAAGGTCACGCAACCTTATTCGGCCAGCGTCTTCAGCATTTCGGCGATGAGCTTCGGCGCGCTTTCGGCCAATGCGATTCGTGCGCTCAACAAGGGCGCCAAGATGGGTCATTTCAGTCACGACACGGGCGAAGGATCGATTTCTCCCTATCACCGCGAATTTGGCGGCGACTTGGTGTGGGAAGTGGGTTCCGGCTACTTCGGATGCAGAAACGAAGATGGCACTTTCAATCGGGAACTGTTTGCGAAAAACGCGCAAGACCCGCAAGTCAAAATGGTTGAGTTGAAGTTGTCCCAAGGCGCGAAGCCGGGTCATGGTGGCGTCTTGCCTGCGGCCAAAGTCACGGAAGAAATTTCAATCACGCGCGGCGTGCCGATGGGGCAGGACTGTGTTTCGCCAGCGCGACATTCCGCGTTCTCGACACCGATCGAATTGCTGCAATTGATCGACGATATGCGCACGATGTCCGGCGGTAAGCCGGCAGGGTTCAAGCTTGCGATCGGCCATCCCTGGGAGTGGTTTGGCATTGTCAAAGCGATGCTGGAAACCGGGCTGTTGCCGGATTACATCGTGGTGGATGGTGCGGAAGGCGGCACAGGGGCGGCGCCGTCTGAGTTCATCAACCATGTCGGCCTGCCGATGCGCGAAGGCTTGATGCTCGTCCAACACACGCTGGTCGGCGCAGGGCTTCGCGACAAGATCCATCTCGGCGCAGCGGGGCGTATTACCGGTGCATTTGAGATTGCGCGCACCATGGCCTTGGGGGCGGATTGGTGTAATGCAGGTCGTGCCTTCATGTTCTCGCTCGGCTGCATTCAATCGCTGAGTTGCCACAACGATTTGTGTCCGACGGGGATTGCCACACAGAATCCGCATCGTTGGACGCGCCTTGATGTGGAAGACAAAGCACAGCGCGTTGCAAACTTCCACGAAAACACCTTGAAGGCATTGCGCGACATGTTGTGTGCCGCAGGCTTGCAGCATCCCAGTCAATTGGGGCCGGAACATATCTTGCGTCGCGTCACGCCGACCGAAATTCGTTCCTTGGCCAGCTTGTATCCCGCCGTGCATGCAGGTGCGCTATTGGGCGATACCTTGCCGGATCACGCCGTGTTCCAACACTTTTGGCGTGAAGCGCGCGCGGATACATTTGCCCCGCCGACAAAGGTGTCAGAGCTCTGGGCGTCTCGCGCAAATTAGAGGGTCGAAACTCGGTGCACTAAGGCGCGATTACTTCGCGCCTTTTTCTTTCGCCAATTCTGCATATTGCGCTTTGGCGAAGCCATTGCAGCTTTGAATCTTTGCGTTCATAAAGGTCTTGTTGGGCTTTTTCGGCGAGCCCATCTTGTCCATCATTTCGCCCGACCATTCAGTGAATTGCTTCTGCGTCACTGCGCTCTTCTGCATTGACCAAGACATCAAGCCTTGCAGCTTTTTCAGATCGTTGCGGTGCGATGCATTGGCGGGCACTTGCTCGGCAATTTTGTACATGGCAAAGCATTGCGAGGCCTGCTTGCCGGCATCGAGACCGGCAGCTGAAGCGAGTGCGGGCACAGTCAGTGCAACTGCGGCCAAGCGCGTCAAGAAACGAATCGTCATGTTTGGAAACTCCCACGACACATCGGGTGCCGCTTGCTGGAAAACAGTGTGGCGCGTCGACTTAGAGCGGAATGTGAATGGCTGAACGACGCAAGGTTTAGGTTCAGCTCTTCGGCTTGCGTGCGCGACTGCGCTCAGGTTTGGGCTTTTTGATTTTCGGGGCCGGCAGTGCCTTTTCGGTCTCGATCAACAGCGTGCGCAAGGCATCGGTGTCATCGAGCAACTCATCGGCCACCGGATAGTCTTTTGCGCCAGGGTAGGGCGGTCGCATGGGCAGATGTCGCGTCAAATGCTGCGTGCCGTCTGCCGCTTTTATAAACAGACTGTTGTCGCAAATGAAGGCGATGATCTTGCCTTCCAAATACACACCGTACTCGCCAAACATCGGTTTGCAGGTCAGCGCATCACCAAGCGCGGCTTGTTCGAACACATAGTCAACGAAACTGCGTTCGGTGGACATCTTATTTTCCGCTGCGGCGCTTCTGTGTTTCTTCGTCTTTGTTCGTTTGCGGGTTGGACGGATTGAGGAATTGCGATTGCATGTCCTTCCACACTTCCATATTTCGCTCGGCCAGTTGATTCATCATGGTCCAAGGCGATGGGCCTAACATGCCGCCGAATTGCTGCCGAAACTGTGCTTGTTGATCCATGAAAAGCTGCATGCTGCGTTCAAGATAGTTGCCCATGAAGCCTTGCATGCTGTCACCGTACAAACGAATGATTTGACTCAGCATCGGCGTCGTCAACACGGGTTCACCCGACTGCTCGTGCTCGGCAATAATTTGCAGCAGCACCTGACGCGTCAGATCGTCGCCTGTCTTGGCATCGCGCACTTCGAAATCGAGCCCGTCCAGAATCAGCTGGCGAACATCTTCGACGGTGATGTAGCTGGAGATTTCTGTGTCGTATAAACGACGGTTCGGATACTTCTTGATGACTCGTAGCTTATTCATGCGTTGACCTGATGCAGGCGCCGTAGATGACGCGCTGCACCATTGTGCATGGTTTCAAGCGCTTTACCAACCCATGTGGTGGCCGCCGTTGATATCCAGATTCGACCCCGTGATCCAGCTGGCTTGGTCACCGGCCAAGAACACCACCCCATAGGCAATTTCTTCGGGGGTGCCCAGACGACCCGTGGGGATGTCGGCAATGATCTTGTTACGGACTTCCTCGGGCACGGCCATAACCATATCGGTGGCGATGTAGCCCGGAGAAATGGTGTTGACGGTAATGCCGTTGCGGGCATTTTCACGCGCGAGTGAAATCGTGAAGCCGTGCATGCCCGCCTTGGCGGCAGCGTAGTTCGCTTGGCCGTACTGGCCTTTCAAGCCATTGATAGAGCTAATTTGAATAATTCGGCCCCACTTGCGTTCACGCATGCCTTCAATCACGGGCCGGGTCACGTTGAAGCAAGAATTGAGGTTGGTATTGATGACGTCGCCCCATTGGTCGGACTTCATGCGATGAAAGGTGCTGTCGCGGGTGATACCTGCGTTGTTGACCAGCACTTCAATGGGACCCAGTGCGGCTTCAACGGCTTTCACCATCGACTCGGCGTCTTCGGCCGAGGTGACATCGCCTTTGACGATAAAGACATCGAAGCCCTGCGCTTTCATGTCAGCCTGCCATGCGCGACCGCGTTCTTCGTTTCGGTAATTGGTGGCGACCCGATGGCCCTGCTGCGATAGCTGCTTGACGATTGCGGTACCGATTCCGCCCATACCGCCGGTGACAAATGCAACGCGTGATGACATAACGAGCCTCCTGGAACCATTCGGAATTCAATGTCTTTGATTCTAGGCTTCAAAGGTTTCGATTCGCGTTAGTGCGTCTCAAGCCTGTACCGAATCGGTTGGAATGCGATGGACCTCAAAGCGATCAATCGCCCGTTGCAACCAAATTTCAACTGGGAGTTGTGCGTCGTCAGGTACTGCTTCTTGGCCTAGAATTTGCCACGCTTGTTGCAGGTGTCGCGTTGCATTCACTGCGGTAATTGCCTCGGAATTAAGGCTTTTCGAGTATTTCTTGCCTTCGTCGTCCAGCAGCAGTGGCAGGTGCAGATAGGTGGGTGTTGGCAGTGACAAATACTGTTGCAGAAGCCTCTGTCGCGCCGTTGAATCCAGCAGGTCTGCACCGCGCACAACTTCGGTGATCTGTTGCGCTGCGTCATCGATGACGACCGCCAATTGGTAAGCCCAATGACCATCCGAACGCTTCAGGACGAAGTCGCCAACGCATTCGTCGACACGTTGAGACTGCGAGCCGCGCAGAACATCTTCAAATTGAATCGTGCACTGTGCAGGCACGCGGAGGCGCCAAGCGGGATCCGGTCGACGCTGTCCGGCCACGCAGTGGCGATGAATACCGCCCTGCGCAATGAGGTCAGTTCTGCTGCAGTGGCACTCGAATGCACGGTCTTGCGCAATCAGCGCATTGAGCGCGTCTTGGTAGAGGTGGCCACGGTCAGACTGGCGAACAATGTCGCCGTCTGCATGGAATCCAAGTACGCCGAGCTGTTCGAGCTGCTGGCTCGCTGCGCCAGGGATTTCGCGTGTGCGATCGACGTCTTCAATTCGAACGCGCCACGTACCGCCGGCACGTTTGGCGTGTACGTAACTGCCGAGTGCCGCGACCACCGAGCCCGCGTGCAGCGGACCGGTAGGCGAGGGTGCGAATCGGCCGCTGATGTGCATCGCAATGCGGCTGAATTAGAACTCGAATTCGAGATTCGGTCCGGGGGGTGACAGGAAGTTGCCTTCGACAAACTCGACGCTATTGGTGAACAGGGTGGTCATCGAAGCGGTATCTGACACCTGCGGTGCAATGGTCGGGATACCTGCGGCTTTGGCCGCTTCTGCCAACTGGCGCACTTTGTTTTGCTGTTCGGGTGACTTGGCAAAGTCCGTCATGAAGCTGACATCGAGTTTGACGAATTTCGGCTTCAAATGCGCCATCAGTTGGAACGAGTTAAGACCGGCACCGAACTGACCGATGACCAAGCCACTACCGATTTTGTCCAAAGCCGTCTTGAGTTCTGCGGCCTGCACGAGTTGTGTCGACACGCTGGACTCGTGCGTGAGCAACAGCAATTGACCCGGCTGCAAGTTGTACTTCGAGATGACGGCACCCACTTCATCCGCAAGCGCAGGATCCGACAAGGCGGATTTACTGATTTGCGCCAAAATTCGAGTGAGGGGTTCGGTCACGTTCGAAGCCAAAGTTTGCGCGGCGCGATCGATCACGATGCTGTCGATTTCACGAATCATGTCGCGTTCTTCTGCAATCGCCAAAAATGCGCCGGGTGCGATGGCTTCGCCGGACACGTCGAGCAAGCGCAAATAAGACTCATAGAAGGGCTGCGGATCGCCGAGCAAGTTCGCAATGGGTTGGAAGTGCAGAATCAACTGGTTCGAATCGATCGCTTGGCGAATGCGTTGCACCCACGCTTCGATACGCGCCTCTTCGGCACGGTCCACTTCGCTTGGATCGAACATTTCAAAGCGATTACCGCCAAGGCCGACGGCGGTATTGATGAGGTCTTCAGCACGGCGCAAGACACGCGTCACTTGCGCATTGCGTTCACCGATTTGCACCGCAGCGACACTGGCCGTGGCTGTAATCGATTGGTCTTCAATTTTGAAGATATTTGCGCGAACCACGTCAACAATCGATTCGGCGAGCGCGCGCGTTTCTGTGTGCGGCGCATGACGAACCAAGATCGCAAGCGAAGACTCACCCAAGCGCGCAAGCTCCGCCTTTTCCGTCATGAGCGGGCGGATTCGATCGCCCAAGGCACGCATGAATTTGTCGGCCGCATCCATGCCCAGCTGATTGAGCAACTGGCTGTAATGATCCAATTGAATCTGCAACAGGCCATGCACATCGCCATTGCTCGCTGCGCCAGACACGGCGTGCTCAAGCGATTGCAAGAAGGTCGGGCGATTGATCAACCCGGTCGCCACGTCGCGGCGCTTCAGATCATCGATCTCTTGGGCAAGATCGGCAGACAGCTCTTGGCGACGGAAGATGATTTGAAGGCAGGCTTCACCTTCATATTCGGCATGCGAGAACTCCATCGACGCGGCGAAGTTCTTGCCTTCTGCATCGCGTGCTTGAACTTCCTGACGATCATCCGTCGATACTTCGCCTTTGGAAAAGCCTTTCAGGAGTTTCTTGAAGCGATCGGAATCCGAGGGCGCAATCATGTCAAGGATCGACATGCCTTCAACGTCTTCGAAATCTTCGTAGCCGAACATTTCCAAATAAGCCGGGTTGGCGCGAATATGCATGCCCTCGTGCACATAGGCGATCGGCTCACGCGAGGAGTCAATCAATGCATCGCAACGACGCTCGCTTTCGCGCAAGCTCGCTTCAAGTCGGCGCAGGTCACGGCGGCCGGTCAACAATTGGAATTCGCGTTGGACGACCTTCAAGACGTTGCCGGGTACCCAGCTCAGGGCCAAAGCATCGACGCCCATGCGGATCGCTTCAGACACGCTTTCTTGTTCGAACTTCTCCAACACCATGATCACGGGCAGGTCTTTGCCGGTCTTGTGGACTTCTTCAACCAAGAGTTTGAACGGGACGAGCGTGCTGTTCTGTTGGGAAATGACCAACTCAAAAGATTGTTGGGTGAGGCAGCTCAAGAGCTCATCAGTGGAGGCAGGACGGGTGGCACGAACAGGCAGCCCTTCATTTCGCAAGCCGCTGACCAACGCTTCCGCATCTTCTGGCCTGTCATCAATGACAAGGACGCGGATGGTTAGATTTTCCTGTTTTGCCATTGCACTGGGATCCTGGGGCTGAATCTTTGGAAAGCAGACACACTCTTTATAAGCGAAATTTTAGTCTGTTATGAAGTCGTCGTCCTTCAGGCCAACAAATCTTTGCTGTCGTGGCCTTCGGTTTCACGCGCAAGTCTGGGCACCAGATAACCGGGCAAACGTGCGCGCAATCCCACTATCAACGCTTTTGCGTCTTGTTCGTTGACTTCAAAGTGCGCGGTGCCATGCACACGATCTAATAAGTGTAGGTAGTAAGGCAAGACGCCCTGCGCATAAGCCTTTTCACTCAAATCTGCGAGCGCGTCTACCGAATCGTTGACGCCACGCAACAAGACCGCTTGGTTCAACAGCGTGACATGTGGCAATCGAATGCGCTGGAGCGCTTCGGCAACCGCGCGGTCGAATTCATTCGCATGGTTCGCATGCACGACCCAAGTGACGGGTCGCTCAATGGTACTGAGCCAAGTGACCAACGCATCATCGACACGCTCGGGCAACACGACGGGCAGGCGCGAGTGGATGCGCAAACGTTGCACATGGTCGACACGCGAGAGCTGGGTGGTGAGTGCCGATAGCTTGGGCGTAGACAGCGACAGGGGATCGCCCCCTGACAAGATGACCTCCGTAATCGAACTGTCATACGCTATGTAGGCGACAGCAGCATCCCAGTCGTTGATCGAGGCCGTTTCGTCGGCATAGGGGAAGTGGCGTCGAAAGCAGTAGCGGCAGTGGATGGCACAACTGCCGGTCGTGACCAGCAAGACACGGCCCGCATATTTGTGCAGGACCCCGTGCGCAGCCAGAGCTTTTCCGTCGCCCACTGCGTCGAAACTGAAGCCCGGAACGTCCAAACACTCGGCGTCCAATGGCAGCACCTGCCGGAGCAGGGGGTCGTGGGGGTCACCCGAGACCATGCGCGCCACGAAAGCTTCCGGAACCCGCAAGGGGAATTGCGCCCGTGCCTCGGCGGACACCGTGGCCGACAAATGACCCAAGTTCAGGCGCGAGAGCAAGTCGTAGGGGTCGGTCACGGCATTGCGCCAAGCGGCTTGCCAGCTCGGTTCGGACTTTTGGGCGGGGAGGGCTGCAGGTATCATTGACGGTCTAATTCCGGGCAGGATGTCCGGGGACACTATTTTATTCGGTTGCGGCACGTTGCTTCGACCCCCAGCTTCAGGAGATACCGGCGATGGCCACTTTGGGTATGAACGACGTCAAGAACGGCCAAAAGATTTTGGTCAACAACGACCCTTGCGTCATTACGGAAACCGAATACGTGAAGCCGGGCAAAGGCCAAGCCTTTACGCGCATGAAGTTTCGCAACATTAAGAACGGCCGCGTGCAAGAAATCACCATGAAGGCGACCGATAGCGTAGAAGTCGCGGACGTGATGGACACCGATATGCAGTATCTCTACAGCGATGGCGAATACTGGCACTTCATGAATCCGGAGAGTTTTGAACAGGTGCAAGCCGACAAATCCGGTATGGGCGGCGCTGAAAAGTGGTTGAAGGGCGAAGAAGACTGTGTCGTGACCTTGTGGAATGGCACGCCGATCGCTGTGCAGCCGCCGAACTTTGTTGAATTGAAAATTACCGAAACCGATCCGGGCGTCCGTGGTGATACCTCGGGTGGCGGCGGTAAGCCGGCGGTGTTGGAAACCGGCGCGGTCGTTCGTGTGCCCTTGTTCGTCGGTCAAGAAGAAATCATCAAAGTCGACACGCGCAGCGGCGAATACGTGAGCCGCGTGAAGTAATACAGTTCCAAGAAGGTGTCTTGGCGTCGCGTCAAGCATGTTGACGCGCTACGCAAAGCGCCGCTATTTGGAAGAGTCGAGAGAAGATGCAAAAAGAAAACGCACCGCAAGCTTGTGATGTTCTGATTGAAGCCGGCTATGTGGTGCCGGTGGTGCCGCACGCGGTCGTGCTGGAAGCGCATGCCGTAGTGATTCGTGACGACGCCATCGTCGATATCCTGCCGATTGCAGAGGCGCATCAACAGTACACCGCTGCGAAAACCGTGCGTCGCCCGAATGCCGCATTGATTCCAGGCTTCGTGAATGCCCATACGCACAACCCGATGAGTCTGATGCGGGGCGTGGCCGATGATCTGCCGCTCAAGGTTTGGCTGCAACAACACATTTGGCCGATCGAAGGTGCCGTGATCGGGCCGGACTTTGTCGAAGCGGGCTGTACGCATGCGGTCGCTGAAATGCTGCGCTGTGGCACGACGACCTGTAACGAAAACTACTTCTTTCCGGACATCCAAGCCAAGACCTATGAGGCACTGGGCTTCCGTGTCCGAGTCGGGCTGCCGGTGATTGATTTCCCCACAGCGTGGGCAAAGGACGACGATGAGTACTTTGCGCGCGCCGAAGAAGTGCATCATGCGCTGAACGGCAAGCCGCTGATCACCACGTCCATGGCACCACATGCGCCGTACACCGTTGACGATGACAATTTCGCGCGTGTCAGAGACATGTCGGAAAAGCTCGGTATTCCGGTGCATTTGCATTTGCACGAAACAGCGCAAGAAGTCGAGCAATCCATCGCCGACTACGGTGTGCGGCCCATTGAACGCCTGCGACGTCTCGGTTTGATTAACCGAGGGTTGATGGCGGTCCATATGACGCAACTCACCAACGAAGAAATTCATTTGTGTTCTGAGCACGGTGTCAGCGTTGTGCATTGCCCCGAATCCAACCTCAAGTTGGCTTCTGGATTCTGCCCGGCATGTGCCTTGATGAAGGCCGGCGTGAATGTGGCGATCGGTACCGATGGCGTCGCCAGCAATAACGACCTCGACATGATTGGCGAAACCCGCACGGCGGCAATTTTGGCCAAGGCAGTGGCAGACGACGCCTCAGCACTGTCCGCGCCCGAGGCTTTGCGTGCCGCGACCCTGGGTGGCGCAAAGGCCATGCATCTGGACCATGCCATTGGTTCCATCGAAATCGGCAAACAAGCGGATCTCGCCTGCATTGATTTGTCATCCGTCGAAACGCAGCCGCTGTATCACGTGATTTCTCAAATCGTTTACGCGGCTACGCGCAATGATGTCAGCGACGTTTGGATTGCAGGCAAGCAAAAATTGGAACAGCGCATCTTGGTCGACATGGATGAGCAAGCCGTATTGGCCAACGCCCGCACGTGGCAGAAAAAAATCGCTGCCGTGGGAGCCGCGCGATGACGGTGCACGTCAACGCACGCCAAGCCGAACTCGATAAGTTTGGTGCACTGGCCAGTCGCTGGTGGGACGCGCAAGGCCCACAAAAAGCACTGCACGTGCTGAATCCGGTGCGACTTGCCTATATCGAAGCGCAAGCACCGCTTGCCGGTGCCAAGGTGCTGGATGTCGGCTGTGGCGGTGGACTATTGAGTGAGGCCATGGCGCGCAATGGTGCAGACGTCACCGCGATTGATTTGGCACATGAGTTGATCGAAGTGGCGAAGTTGCACGCTTTGGATGCGGGCGTGGATGTCGAGTACTTGCTGACACCGGTAGAAGACTTGGCTGAAACACGCGCAGGCCAGTACGACGTTGTGACCTGCATGGAAATGCTCGAGCACGTCCCAGATCCCGGTGCCATTTTGGCGGCCTGTGCGCGCTTGTTGAAGCCCGGTGGCACCTTGTGTATGTCCACATTGAATCGCACGCCTGCGGCCTTTGCATTGGCCATTGTCGGGGCCGAGTACGTGGCGCGACTGTTGCCGACAGGCACGCACCAGTACCGTGACTTCATCAAGCCCGCTGAATTGGCACAAGGCGTGCGCGATGCAGGGCTCAGCTTGGACGACGTGCGCGGCATTGAGTACCTGCCGTTGGTGAGCCGTGCGCGCTTGAGCACGAGAACCGACATCAACTATCTCGCGACTGCGCGGAAACCTGTTTGAGATGGCGGGTTTTCCCAAGGTTGTGCTGTTCGATCTAGACGGCACTTTGTTAGACAGCGCGCCCGATATGTTGGCGACGATCAATGTGATGAAAGCCGCACGCAATGCTGCGCCTATGGCCTTGGTCGATCTGCGTCCGCATGTGTCGAAAGGTTCACGCGCCATGATTGGTGCGGCATTCCCGGAATGGGATGAAGCCACTCGCATTGCACACGTGCCGGAATTCTTGTCGGTGTACGCCAAAGAATCAGGTGCACACGGGCGTCCGTTTGCGGGCGTCGAGGCCTTTCTGCAAACACTCGAAGACGCAGGCGTGCGTTGGGGCATCATTACCAACAAGCCCGAAGGTCTTGCGCGCGATATCGTCGAAAAACTCGGCTGGATGACGCGCAGCGAAGTATTGATCGGCGGTGACACATTGGCAGAACGCAAGCCGCATCCGATGCCACTCTTGCACGCTACTGCAGACATGGGTGTCTCAGTCGACCAGTGTGTGTACGTCGGAGACGACGAGCGCGATATTCAAGCCGCGCGCGCCGCCGACATGCGTTCGATCGTCGCGTTGTGGGGTTACCGATTAGAAGGCGATGATCCTGAAACTTGGGGTGCCGATCTGATGATCGATGACATTTCCACACTTGTTGCTGCAGACGTGTGGCCCTGATGTCGGATACAACGGTGACGCTGCAGGCCGCGCGTGACAAGTGGTGTGCACATTGGCCCGAATGGGAAATCGCCGAGCTTTTTGTGCCTGCGAATACACGCGAAATGGCATGGGTCTGGTTTGCGTGGCTCGATGAGTTGGCGATGGCCGCTTGGTCGGGCGAGGATGCGACACCGGGCTTGGCCAAGCTCGCCTGGTGGCAAGAAGAACTGCGCGGCTGGGCCAAGGGCGCGCGTCGTCACCCATTGAGCAGTGTGCTGCAGCCTTTAAACGTTGATTGGGGCAGCATTGCCAACGAAATGGGTGCACTCAGAGAACGCGATGCGGGCATCTCAGGCGATATCGACGCCGTCGCGCGAACACTGGATGGCTTTGCGCGATCTGTCGCGATGGCGGAGCACAGGGTATTCGGCGGCACGTTTGCCGTTCAACCTGAACGACTGCTCAGAACGATGATGATTTCAGCCGGTCGTGTGCCGAACGCCACACTCGGTGAGGGCAATGCGCATGGCCCACGTGCGCGGCGCCTGTTGGATTCGGTCGCCGATCGTCGCGTCACAGCCTCAAACGGCAAGGTCGGACGTTTCAGTGTGCTATGGGCCAGTTGGCGTGCAGCACGTAGCGGCTAAAATAGTGAAATGAAAGACACAAGCGTTTCGCGTAAGGCCTTGCCCGATGTGGCATTTGATCAAGCTGATTTTGCAAGACCTTTGGATTGGGTCGGAATGGCTGGCATGGCCATGCCCATTGAGGTCTCTGAAGGCGTGCGTGTGCCGGCGATGGTGGATGTCGAAGTCAATCTCAATGATGCAGAGGCACGTGGGATTCACATGTCGCGTCTGTATCTCACTTTGCAATCAGACGTCGCAAACGGTTTATTCACTACCCAGCGTCTGTCTGAAGTGTTGGCGGATTGCGTGGCATCACAAAGTGGTCTGGCAAACGCTGCACGGATTCAAGCGCGCTTCCTCCACTTGATTGATCGCAAGGCGTTGATCAGCCAATACTCGGGTTGGAAACAGTATCCGGTGCGTGTGCGTGCGGTGCGCAAGGAAGCGATTGAACAGTTCGAACTCCGCGTCGACATCGACTATTCAAGTACGTGTCCTGCATCCGCTGCGTTGTCACGTCAAAAGAATGCAGAAGCGTTCTTGACGAAGTTTGGTGACACGCCGACGGATTCACACGCAATTTCAGAATGGATGCGATCCAGTGAGGGCATGGCGGCCACGCCGCATGCGCAAAGAAGTCGCGCCGAAGTCACGCTGACGCTGAATACCTGCACCATTGCGTTGCCAATCGAAGCGCTCATCGACATCGTTGAAGACGCATTGGGCACACCTGTGCAAACCGCCGTGAAGCGGGAAGACGAGCAAGCCTTCGCCGAACGCAACGCGCAAAACCTGATGTTCTGTGAAGATGCATCGCGTCGAATTGCGGCCGCACTGTCGCATCGCACAGACTTGGGCTGCGAATTCGCAGTGCGCGTGGCACATATTGAAAGCTTGCATGCGCACGATGCAGTGGCATCGGTGCGCGGGAAGATCATCGCCAAATAAGGCGCGGGCGCGTTATTGGCCTTGCACCATCAACAACGGGTCCACGCGCGTTTCAAACCAGCTCATGCCCCAATGCAAATGGGGACCCGTGGCGCGTCCGGTAGCGCCCACCGCGCCGAGAATATCGCCTTGTTTCACCACATCGCCGACTTTGACGTCGATGCGCGACATGTGCAGGTAATTGGTGCTGACGCCGAAACCATGATCGAGCACGACTGTGCCGCCGGTGAGATATAGATCCGGGTTCGCGAACGTAATGACGCCATCTGCGGGTGCTTTGATGGGCGTGTCTTTGGCCGCAGCAATATCGGCACCCGAATGCGCCGCGCCCGGCTGTCCGTTGTACACGCGTCTATTGCCGAACTGGCCACTGATTCGGCCTTTGACGGGCCAAATAAAGGTTTGCAGAAAGTCTTCCCGGTTGTCGTTGCGCTTGCGTGCTTCGACCACGCTGGCTTGCTCGCGCGCAATGCGTTCGGCAATGGCAGGCGGTGGGTTCACGGTCGCGGGCGGCACACCGTTCACGCGCTGCTCCACCCATTCTTTAGGCAGCACTTTGACTTGCTTTGAATAGGATTCGTGAGCCGTCGTGGTGAAGGTGACGCGTACGCTGCCTTTCGTTTCGCGGGGCACCGCGAAAACGAATGCGCCGTCAGCGCCGACTCGGATATCTTTGTCAAAAACTGAAACGCGTGCACCCACAGGTGCATGACCGATCACCAGGCTGCCTTCCAGCGCTTCAGTCGGCAGTGAAATCACGCGCGACGTGTCGATCGACTGTGCATGTGCGGTGGCGCTCGCCAATACAAAAAACAGCAGGCGCCACAGGTGCCTCATCGGGCAAATTCCATGCGTCGACCCGCCGATGCATTGAGGATTGCCGTGCCGTCCCACGCCAATTCACCGTTCACCCAAGTCGATGCGATGCGGTGATGAAAGGTCTGACCCTCAAACGGCGACCAACCGCATTTGCTCAACACCTCTTCACGTTTGACCGTGAAGGGTTTGGATTCAACCAAGACCAAATCGGCATAGCCACCTTCGCGAATAAAGCCACGGTCTTTGACATCAAAAAGTTGCGCCGGTGCGTGCGCGAATTTCTGCACCACTTGCGAGCGGGTGAGGGCACCTTCATGTGCGCGCTCAAGGGCCGAGATCAATGCGTATTGCACCAATGGCAAGCCGCTGGGCGCTTTCGCGTAGGGCGATTGCTTCTCTTCCAAGGTATGCGGGGCATGATCGGTGGCCAGCACATCCAGCACGTCTTCCGCCAAGGCTTGCAGAATGGCCAAGCGATCCGATTCGTCTTTAATCGCCGGATTACATTTGATGAAGTTTCCGAGCGTGGCGTAGTCGGCACGATCGAAATGTAAGAAGTGCACGCAGGTTTCTGCCGTGATGCGTTTGCGCGTGCCATCCGCACGAATCAACGGGCCGCGTTCAAACAAGGCCAATTCATCTGCTGTCGAAATGTGCAGCACGTGCAATCGCGCATCGTGCTTGCGGGCGAGTTCCAAAGCCAAGCGCGTCGATTTGATGCAAGCTTCGCGGCAACGAATGTCCGGATGCTGCTCGGCACTCAATGCATCGCCGTATTCCGCTTGGTACTTGGCCATCATTGCGTCGATCATCGGGGTGTCTTCGCAATGCGTAATGATCGGCACAGGGGCCGCGGCGAAAATGCCGTTTAGGGTTTCCGGGTTGTCCACCAACATGTTGCCCGTTGATGCACCCATAAACACTTTGACGCCAGGTGTCGCCAGCGGGTCAATCACTTTGATGTGTTCTAAGTTGTCGTTGCTTGCGCCCATGTAGAAGCCATAGTTGCCAGCGCTTCGACCTTTGGCATTCGCATATTTGGCTTCCAAGACGTCTGCGGACAGCGTGGGCGGCACGGTATTCGGCATATCCATGAAGCTGGTGATGCCACCCGCCACCGCAGCGCGCGATTCTGTTGCCAAGTCGCCCTTATGCGTCAGGCCGGGGTCACGAAAGTGGACTTGATCGTCAACCATACCGGGCATCAACCACGCGCCCTTGGCATCGCGCACTGTTTCGCCGGGTTTGCTCGCCAAGGCATCACCAATCAATGCAATGCGGTCGCCTTCAATACGCAAATCGGCGACGTACTCCCGTCCTTCGTTCACAATGCGCGCGTTGGTGATCAATGTCGATGACATTTCGGCTCCTTGTCGGTTTTTTCGGGTACGGGATCGATCCCACCAGGATTGAGGGGATGACAGCGCACGATACGTTTCATTGTGAGCCAACCGCCGTGAAGTGGACCGAAGCGTTGAATCGCTTCGATACCATACGTAGAGCAACTGGGGTAAAAACGGCAGCGTGGTCCCAACAGCGGACTCAGCAATCGCTTGTAAATGCGAATGCAAAAAATGAGGATTTCTGAAATCACAGCAATTCAACGCCGCGTGGCGCAGTATCTCCGGCTTGCGGGCGAGGGGTACTTAGGCTATAACAGCCGACGTCCCGCGCTCAAGGGACTTCAGTAAGGACGGATTCGTGGCAGTCAAGAAAACAGCAAAGAAAGCAGTGAAAACCACTGCGAAGACCAGCACCAAGGCCAAGGCGCCCGCCAAGAAGTCGGCACCTGCAAAGAAACCGGTCGTGGCAAAGAAAGTGGTGAAGCCGGCCGCGAAAGCGGTCAAGTCGGCCAAACCCGCTGCTAAGCCAGTCGCCAAAGCGGCCAAAAAGACCGTGAAAGCACCTGTGAAGGTCGCCAAGAAGCCCGTCGTTGCCAAAGCACCTGCGAAAAAGGCTGCGCCTGCAAAGGCTGTGGCGAAGGCTGCAAAGCCCTCGGCGAGCAAAGCGCCTGCGAAGAAAGCAGTCGTCGTTGCCAAGAAGGCCCCCGTTGTTGCAGTGAAGAAGACTGCACCGGTCAAAGCCGCGCCCGTAAAGGCGGTCAAAGCACCGGCTAAGAAAGCTGCACCGGCACCCGTTGCCAAGCCCGCACCGACGCCGGCACCGGCACCGGCACCGGTCAAGAAGTCGGCCAGCGTCGCAGCTCCGGCAAAGAAGAGCGGTAAGAAGGCCGTCGCACCGGCACCGGCACCGCGTCCGATTCCGCCGGCACCGCCGCGCGAACGCCCGACCGGCAAAACCCTGATCGCCAAGACGCCGACCGAAAAAGTCGCGCCGAAGTCGTCCAAGGTCAAAGTCGTCAAATACGACATTGATCGCGAAACCAAACGCCCGATTTTGCCGGCCGGCTACAAGCCGTCGGTGGAAGAGGAATACATGAATCCGCTGCACATCGAGTACTTCCGTCAGAAGTTGCTCGATCGTCGCGCTTCTTTGGTGGCCGAATCGAAGCAAACGATCGAAAGCCTGAAAGAAGAAGTGCGCGATGTGGGTGATGATGCCGAACGCGCCAGCCGTGAAACAGAAAATGCGTTGGAACTGCGCGAACGCGATCGCAACCGCAAAATGATCGGCAAGCTCGATTCAATCTTGCGTCGCATCGATAACGGCGACTACGGCTACTGCGTCGATACCGGTGAAGAAATCGGCCTCGAACGTTTGGAAGCACGCCCGGAAGCCGAGCGCACCTTGGATGCGCAAGGCCGTCGCGAACACCTGCAACGTCAGTTCAGCGACTAAGTCGAACGGGGATTCCCTGTCCGTCTCGCGGACAGGGAATTCAGATGTTTAGTGCAATTCCCGCATATTGAGTTTGCGCAAGCGCGGCGCCAATGTAGCCGTCGCAGTCACAATGCCAATCGTGACAAAGCCGCCGAGCACCACGGCGGGCACCAGTCCCAGCAACTTGGCCATTGAGCCCGCATAGAACGCACCCAGTTCATTCGAACTGCTGATAAACACACTATTCACCGATGACACGCGCCCGCGCATGTCGTCCGGCGTCGCAAGTTGCAACACGGTCGAGCGCAAGATCACTGACACGCCGTCGAACATGCCCGAAATCAACAAAAACACAATGGACAGCCAAAGGACTTTGCTGAGTCCGAAACCGATCATGCAGGCGCCAAACCCCGCCACGGCAAACAGCATGATTTTGCCGGCGTTTTTATCCAAGGGATGACGCGACAGCCATAGCGCGACGCAGACCGAACCCAAGGCGGGCGCGCCGCGCAACATGCCCAAAGCTTCCGGACCTGCATTCAACACGTCTTTGATAAAGGCAGGTGCGAGTGAAATCGCGCCGCCAAACAAAACGGCAAACATGTCGAGTGCCAAAGCAGCCAACAAGATCTGATGTCCGAATACGAATTTCAGACCTTCACCGATGCTTTGAAACACTGGTCCACGATTTTGCGTTTGCACAGGCTCGGTCACTTTCATGACCGCAAGCGCAAAAATCGCTAATACGACGAATACGGTTGACGTGGCGTAAGCGGTGGCTTTTCCAAAATGCCCAACAATCAAACCGCCAATGGCCGGGCCGAGCACGAGACCGAGTTGAAAAATCACGCTGCCCAAGCTTGCGCCTTTGGGAAATTGTGCGCGCGTCAGCACGCGTCCAAACAATGCGTTGTAAATCGGGCCCAGAAAGGCGCGGCCCACGCCACCCACCATCACGGCCGCATAAATCGGCCAGGTGCCATTAAAAGAAATATGTCCGCTAGCGATGAATGTGAGGACGATGGCATTGATGCCAAGCAGGGTGCTCGCCGCCATACCGAGTTTGCGACGCGGCAGTGTGTCGACCAGATGTCCCGCAAACGGTGCGACGCAAAAAAACGGAATCACTTCCGCCAATCCGATCAAACCCAATTGCCATGGATCACGCGTCAGGCTGTAGATATGCCAGCCGACTGTCACCGCCACGATTTGATAGGAAAGCATCGTGGCGATGCGGTACACCATCAACCATCGGAAGCCGGTGACCGTAAAAGGCGAGGGTGCGGGCGCGATTTCAGCCGAAATCGTGTCGCTCACTGGGCGTCGCTCGCGCGGTCTTGAATGAACTGTAGTAATGCAGCGTGTCCATTGGAGCGGGTCGGCGAAAGATGGCGTTCCAGTCCGATGGTACGAACGTAATCTGGCGTTGTTGCAAGAATCTCGTCAGGTGCGCGGCCGGAATACACACGCAGGGCAAGAAAAATCAGACCTGCGACGATGGTTGAATCACTGGCGGCATCAAAATACAGACGGCCATCCTCAAGGCGATGCGTTATCCATACATTGGATTGGCAGCCATGCAAGCGATAGGTTTCTGTCTTGAACGCGTCGTCCAGCGGTGGCAGTTTTTTGCCGAGGTCGATCAAATATTGATAGCGCTCGGACCAATCGCTGAACAAAGTGAATTCGTCGGTGATTGCCGCTTGCGCTTCTTGCGTGGACGCTTCCATCGGGAAAAGTGACATTAGGCTTTCCTGGTCCAGCGCACACCTTGTGGTGTGTCTTCCAATTGAATGCCTAAGCCATCGAGCTGTGCACGCAGTGCATCGGCCTTCGCAAAGTCGCGGTTCTGTTTGGCTTCAGTGCGCGCATCCACCAAGGCTTGAATGCTTGCATCTTCGTCTTCAGTCGCGCCACGCGAGAACCAAGTGTCGGGCTCTTGTTGCAGTAGGCGCAGCGCAAGACCTGCGCCGAGTAGTTCGGACTTCAAGCGCACTTTGTCTTCCATTGAAGTGGCTTTGCGCGCATCCGCCGCAATGCGTGCGATCTCTGCGAGCGCAGCGGGCGTATTCAAATCGTCATTCAAGGCCGCTTCGATGCTGTCTGGAATCACTGCCTGTGCCTCAATGCCGTCGAGCTCGCGCAGGGTGCCGTAAAGGCGATCCAGCGTCCGAATGCTTTGATCAACAAGCCGGTCAGACCATTCAAGCGGTTGACGGTAATGTGCCGACAGCAATGCCAAGCGCAGGGCTTCCGGCGGATGCTTCTGAATGAGTTCGTGCACGCGCTCGATATTGCCGACGGACTTACTCATCTTGGCGCCGTCGAAATTGAGCATGCCGTTGTGCAACCACCAGCGCGCAAACACTTTGCCGCCGTGGGCGCACTCGCTTTGCGCGATTTCATTTTCGTGATGTGGAAACTGCAAATCCACGCCGCCTGCATGGATGTCGATCGTTTCGCCTAAGTGTTTGGCGGCCATGGCTGAGCATTCGATGTGCCAGCCGGGGCGACCGCGGCCCCAAGGCGAGGTCCAGCCGGGCAAGTCGTCGGTCGAAGGCTTCCACAGGACAAAATCGCCCGGGTCGCGTTTGTAGGGCGCAACTTCCACCCGTGCGCCTGCGCGCATGTCTTCAATATCGCGCCGTGACAGCTTGCCGTAGTCAGCAAACGCGTTCACGGAAAACAGCACATGGCCTTCGGCGGCGTAGGCATGACCGTTCTCGATCAGCGTTTCGATCATGGCGATCATCTCGGCGATGTGCGCGGTTGCCGCTGGTGCAATGTCCGGGGCCTGCACACCGAGCGCTGACATGTCTTCCACATACGCATGGGCGTATTTGTCTGTAATGACACTGATCGGCACGCCGGCTTCTTTGGCCGCCGCGTTGATCTTGTCGTCGACGTCCGTAATGTTGCGCGCGTACTTCAAGGCCTTGTAGCGGCGGCGCAGGAGGGCGGCGAGCACATCGAAAACGACGGGGCCGCGCGCATTGCCGATATGGACGTAGTTGTAGACCGTGGGCCCGCAGAGATACAGGGTCGGGCAATCGGGGTCCGCGGGTGCGAAGGGTTCCAGTGTCCGGCTCAGGCTGTTGTAAAGATGCAGGCTCATAAACGGCTCGTAGGGTAAGCCCACAGTTTAACGGGCGGGAAAACCAAATAGGACTTGACGGCTGCAATCCTGTGCCCATAGTATGTTAATGTATTAACGTGTTAACACATTGAGTCAAGTATGAAAATCCGGCCCTATAGCCCCACGAAGCGTGAATCCGACACAGACTTTCATTCGCTCGCGCGTGCACTCGCGGCACTCGACGATCCGAAAAAGGTCGCTGCATTCCTGCGCGACCTCTGTACGCCGGCCGAACTTGAATCGATGTGTGACCGATGGAAGGTCGTGCCGCAGATTGCCTCCGGTGAGCCGTACCGCGCGATTCATGACAAAACCGGCGTCAGTGTCACGACGATCGGTCGCGTTGCGCGCACCTTGGAGCAGGGCGCAGGTGGTTACGCCGCGGCACTCGCAACACAAACACCTTCCCCTTGAGATGTTCAACATGAACCCAAAGCCCGCGCCAATGCGCCGCGATCGCTTGCGCATTGCAATCCAAAAGAATGGTCGTCTGAGTGAGCCGGCGCGTGCCTTGCTCAGCGCATGTGGACTGGTGTGGCGCGAGCGTCCAGACAAACTGTTTTGCTACGGCGAAAACGTACCTGTTGATCTGCTATTGGTACGCGACGACGACATTCCCGGCCTGATTCACAGTGGGCTGTGCGATTTAGGCATTGTCGGCCGCAACGTGTTGGCCGAACACGCAGGTCAAATGGGGCAGGCCGCAAATTTCAGCGAATGGCGCGCGCTTGCTTTCGGCGGTTGCAAGCTCTCGTTGGCGATCCCGAACGACTGGACATGGCAAGGCGTTGCGCAACTAAGCGGCATGCGCATCGCTACTTCTTATCCGGCGTTGACACGCGCTTGGTTGCAACAGCAATCGGTGGACGCGGAAGTCGTTGTCCTTTCGGGTTCAGTCGAAATTGCGCCGCGTCTTGGGCAAGCAGACCTGATCTGCGACCTCGTTTCAAGTGGGGCAACGCTTGCAGCAAATCAGCTCAAGCCCGTGTGTGATGTGCTTCAAAGCGAAGCTGTGCTTGCCGGACCCGTGGCCGAACTCGATCCGGATCTCAATGAGATTGCGCAGGTGTTGTTGCAGCGACTCGACGGCGTACTGCGCATACGCGACAGCAAACTGTTGATCTTTCAAACCACGCGTGAGGCGGCGGCCGATGTGTTGAAGCTGTTGCCGAACTCCGAGCCACCGACAAGTTATTCCGTCGATGGCGGCGAACTGTTGGCGATGCAGGCGCTGTGTCATGGCTTGGTCAGCTGGCAGCAATTGGAAGCCTTGAAACGTGCGGGTGCACGCGGGTTGATGGTGCTACCCGTTGAAAGGATGTTGGCGTGAGGCGTATCCATTGGAATGAAGCCGATACGACGCTTCGTACGCAACTCCTCGCGCGTCCTGCGCGCACCATTGCTTTGGAAACAAGCGTTCGCGTGAGCGAAATCATTGCCGAAGTCGCGACGCACGGCGATCGCGCGCTTCGCACGCTGACGGAACAGTTCGACAAGGTGTCTCTCGATCATTTTGAGGTGGACGAGGCGGAGCGCCAAGCCGCGTTTGATGTACTTCAGCCCGATCTGCTTTCAGCCATCAAAGAAGCGGCTGCGCGCATCGAATGCTTTCACCGTGCAGGGATGCCCTTACCCTATGCGGTCGACACGACACAAGGCGTGCGCTGTGAACGCGTGTTGCGGCCAATTACTACGGTGGGTCTTTATGTCCCGGCAGGGAGTGCGCCCCTGCCGTCGACGGCATTGATGCTGTCCATCCCAGCGATGCTGGCCGGCTGCGAAGAAGTCGTACTGTGCACGCCGCCACGACCCGACGGGCGAGCAGATCCGGCCGTGGTGGTGGCCGCGCACTTTGCACCGAATGTTCGGATATTCAAACTAGGCGGCGCACAGGCCATCGCTGCAATGAGTCTTGGGACGGAAACCGTACCGCGGTGCGATAAGGTTTTCGGTCCTGGTAATGCGTATGTAGACGAAGCCAAGCGACAGGTTGCTCAGCGTCAGGGTGGGCCTGCAATAGATATGCCCGCCGGCCCGTCGGAAGTGTTGGTCATCGCAGACGCCGGCGCGAATGCGGCCTATGTGGCTGCAGACCTGTTGTCACAGGCGGAGCATGGACCTGATTCGCAAGTGATTCTGCTGAGCGACGACGATGCACTGCTTGAAGCAGCCGCGCTGGAAGTCGAGCGACAGATCGCGACGCTCCCGCGTGCGGCGATTGCGCGTCTTGCCTTGGCGCATGCGCGTTTTATTCGCGTCGCGGACATTGCAGAAGCGATTGCCGTCAGCAATGACTACGCGCCTGAGCATTTGATCTTGAGCGTACGCGAACCCGAGCAATGGCTGTCATCCGTACAGAATGCCGGTACGGTCTTCATGGGCGATTGGACACCTGAATCGTTGGGCGACTATTGCACCGGTAGCAACCACGTTTTGCCGACGGGTGGCGCGGCGCGCGCATGGAGTGGGTTGTCAGTCTCGAGCTTTATGAAGGCCTTGACGGTACAGACGGCGAGTCGTTCGGGGCTTGGCACGATTGGCCCGTGTGCGGCACGTTTGGCGGAAGCAGAAGGCCTCGATGCGCATGCGCGCGCAGTGCAAATTCGATTGGCGGCAAGCGCATGAGCACGGCGGAGATATTGCTGCGCGAGGACCTCCGTGCTTTTGGCGGCTATCGCTCTGCACGCAGCGATGTGTTGGATGGCGATATTTGGCTCAACGCCAATGAATCTCCATCGGCGTCCTTAAGTGATTCAAGCGGAACACTCCGTCGATATCCTGATCCGCAACCAAGCGCACTCCGCGAAGCGCTTTCTGAACTCTATGGCGTTGCGCCAACGCAACTTTTGTTGACGCGCGGAAGCGACGAAGGGATCGATCTACTTGTTCGTACATTTTGCGCGCCGGGTCAGGGTGCGGTTGTCATAGCGCCGCCGGTATTTGGTATGTATGCGGTGGTCGCAAAGCTCCAAGGTGCGCGTGTCATTGAAGTGCCCGCATTGGATACGCCCGAAGGTTGGCGAAGCGATCTTGATGCGATGGCCACGGCAGCCCTGAGCAACGATGCCCCCCTCGTTTTTATCTGCAACCCGGGTAATCCAAGCGGTGAGTGCATCGCCTTGGAAGACATTGCGAAGCTCGCAACGCGCTTAGCGAGTAAGGCCTTGGTCGTGGTCGATGCTGCGTATGCGGAGTTTGCAGACGAGGATGCATGCGTGTCGCTCGTCGATACCTATGACAACCTTGTTCTGCTGCGCACACTGTCCAAGGCGCACGCACTTGCGGGTGCGCGCATTGGCAGCGTGATTGCCGCACCGACGTTGATCGGCATGCTCAAACGTAGCCAAGCGCCGTATCCCCTTGCACAGCCAGCGGTACAGGCAGCATTGGACGCACTTACGACGCGGGTGTTAGCCGCGACGCGTGATGCGGTCTTGGTCGTTCGGCAGCAGCGGACGCGTTTGCGAGATGCGTTGTTGCGTTTTCCATGTGTGCGGCGCGTCTATCCCTCACACGGAAACTTTCTACTCGTGCGTTTTGAAGATGCGGAGTCCGTGTTGGCATGCCTGCTTGGCGCGGGTGTCATCGTGCGCGATATGCGCGCAACGCCCGGTCTGGAAGATGCGCTGCGGATTAGCATTGGGACAGCCGAACAAATCGATTGTGTGATTTCTGCGCTCACGCAGCCGAGGGTGCAGGCATGACGTCGCCAGTACCTGTCCTGTTCGTGGATCGTGATGGCACCTTGATTGCCGAACCGGACGATTTTCAAATCGATGCGTTTGAGAAGCTGCGCTTTGTCGATGGTGTCATTCCTGCGCTCTTGCGCTTACAAGCTGCCGGTTGGCAATTTGTGATCGTGACGAATCAAGACGGTCTGGGCACGAACGCATTTCCGCGCGCAGCGTTTGACGGCCCGCATCACTTGATGCTGCACATATTCGAAAGCCAAGGCATCCGCTTTCGCGAAGTCCTCATCGATGCGAGCTACGCGCACGAAAAGTCGGCAAGTCGCAAGCCGGAAATAGGCATGGTGGTTCACCTATTGAAGGACCGCTCGATCGACTGGTCGCGGAGCGCAATGGTGGGTGACCGTGACACCGATATGCAGTTCGCGGACAACCTGGGCATCAGTGGTTTCAAGTTGCGTTCGCCGCAGTTCGGTGAAGGCACAGATTGGGCCGACATCGCACACACATTGGTCACGGCACCGCGTCGCGCCCAAGTGATCCGGAGCACGAAAGAAACACACATCGTTGTCGACATTGATTTGGATGCTGTTGCGGCGCCGCAGATCGCGAGCGGTATTGGCTTCTTCGATCACATGTTGGCGCAACTCGGTACACATGGCGGCTTTGCCTTGTCGCTGCGCTGTGAGGGCGACTTGGATGTCGATGAACATCACACCGTTGAAGATTGCGCACTCGCCTTGGGTCAAGCACTTCGCGAAGCACTCGGCGATAAGCGCGGGATCCATCGCTATGGTTTCACCCTGCCCATGGACGAAGCGCTGGCCACGGCGGCATTGGATTTTTCGGGGCGCGCATTCTTTGTGTTCGACGGCACTTTCTCGCGAGACAGCGTGGGTGGGCTGCCGACGGAACTCATCGCGCACTTCTTTCGTTCGCTCTGTGATGCGGCAGGTATGAATCTCAACTTGCGCGTCACCGGCGAAAACGATCACCACAAGATTGAGGCGTGCTTCAAGGCCGTCGCACGCGCCTTACGTCAGGCCATTCGACGCGAAGGTTTTGACCTGCCAAGCACCAAGGGTCTCTTGTGAGCGCTGAATCTTCGGATGTCCTCATCATTGATTCGGGCGGTGCCAATATCGGGTCTATCGTCTATGCGTTTGAACGTTTGGGCGTAAGCGCGAACTTGAGTGATGACATCACTCAAATTGAAAGCGCGGCGCGTGTCATCTTGCCGGGCGTAGGTGCTGCGCGTCCCGCGATGCAACAGTTGCACGCGCGTGGGCTTGTGGACGTGATTCGGCGTCTGACCCAACCCGTACTTGGGATCTGCCTGGGTATGCAACTGCTGTTTGAGTCATCCGAGGAAGGGGACGTTGAATGCCTGGGACTCATTCCCGGTCGCGTCCGCGCGATGCGTGCTGCGCCCGACGCGCGCGTGCCGCATATGGGCTGGAATACTTTGGAAGTGCGTACGGACGCGCCCTTACTTGCCGGGATTGAGCAAGACGCACGCGCCTATTTTGTGCATAGCTATTCGGCACCTGTGAATCGCTTTACGCTGGCCGAGAGCACGCATGCCGATGCATTTGCGGCAGTTGTGCGTTGTGAAAATTTCCACGGCGTCCAGTTCCATCCAGAACGTTCGGGCGATCTCGGTGCGCGCCTGCTCAAAAACTTTGTTTCGATGTCCGCGGCATGACGGTCTTTACGCCGTATCCCGCGATTGACGTACGCGATGGCCGTGTCGTCCGCTTGCGTCAAGGGGACTATTCAAATGAAACGCGCTATCCGAGTGAGCCGCTTGCCCTTGCGCAGGACTATGCGCGGGCGGGGGCAGATTGGTTGCACCTGGTGGATCTCGATGCGGCGCGTGCCGGCGGCTATACGCTCACGCAGCTATTGGCAAACATCAAGCAGCACACCGCGCTCCGCGTGCAAACCGGCGGCGGCATTCGTTCCGACGATGAGATACAGCGCCTGTTTGACGCAGGTGCGGACCGCGTTGTTGTTGGATCACTTGCGGTGCGTGATCCGGATCGTGTGGCCATTTGGCTGCGCCGCTTTGGGGTGGAGCGCATCGTGATTGCACTTGATACGCGATGCGACAGTGGTGGCATTTGGCGGCTGCCCATCAACGGCTGGACTGAGAACAGCGGCATCGAATTGGACAGCTTGTTGGATCGACATGCACAGGCAGGCATCCGTCATCTGCTGTGCACCGACATCCATCGCGACGGCATGCTCGGCGGGCCCAACGTCGACCTCTATGCGCGCTTGGCCCGCGATTGGCCACAGCTCGCCGTTCAAGCGTCGGGTGGTGTGCATCAACTCTCGGATATCGGCGCCTTACGCGAAGCGGGTTGCGCGGGTGTCGTGCTTGGCAAAGCTTTGCTCGATGGCCTCATGGATTTGAACGACGTGGTGCGCGCATGTTGAGTCGACGCATCATTCCGTGTTTGGATGTCCGCGATGGTCGGGTTGTGAAAGGTGTGCGTTTTCGCGATCACGTGGATATGGGCGATATCGTTGAATTAGCGACACGCTACCGCGACCAAGGCGCAGATGAACTTGTGTTCTACGATATCGCCGCAAGCCCCGAGAATCGCAGTGCGGACGCCGATTGGGTCGCGCGTGTGGCGCGCATCATTGATATTCCTTTTTGTGTCGCGGGCGGCATACGCACGTTGGCGGATGCACGCAGGCTCCTCAATGCAGGGGCCGACAAAATATCGGTGAATTCGCCCGCACTTGCGCGCCCGGCCTTCATATCCGAACTCGCAGAAACGTTCGGTGTGCAGTGTGTGGTTGTCGGGATCGATAGCCTGCGGGATGACGATGGCGAATGGCGGGTCCGGCAGTTCAGCGGAGACCCTGCGCGCATGAGAGCGCTCGAGCGGCCCACCTTAAGTTGGATCGAAGAAGTCCAGCACTTGGGCGCGGGTGAGATCGTCCTGAATTGCATGGGTAGCGACGGCATGCGCAATGGTTTCGACATTCAACAACTGCGTGCGGCGCGTGCGGCGTGCGCCGTTCCGCTGGTGGCATCCGGCGGCGCGGGCACGATCGCGCATTTCGTAGACGTCTTTCGAGATGCCGACGTGGATGCTGCGCTGGCGGCCAGCGTGTTTCATACAGGCGCCATTGAGATACCACTGCTCAAACAGCGACTCCACGAAGAAACGATTGAGGTGCGGCGTGTCTGAGGAATTCGTTCAAGTGTCTGGCATCGACGCGCTTGCCTGGGAGAAGCAGGGTGGCCTCATGCCCGCGATCGTGCAGGACGTCGACAGTTTGCGCGTTCTGATGCTGGGCTACATGTCGCGTGAGTCACTGAAGGTCACCCTGGAGCGCGACCAGGTGACGTTTTTCAGTCGTAGTAAGCAACGTTTGTGGACCAAAGGCGAAATCAGCGGTCACGTGCTCGATCTTGTGTCTATTCAGGCGGACTGCGACAACGACAGTCTGCTCGTTCTCGTCAGGCCGCGGGGTCCGACCTGCCACACGGGCGAGCCCAGTTGCTTTGCGAACGCGCCAACGGACGTTGTCGCTGAGTTGGACGCGCTGATCTCGCAACGCAAGACCTGCACCTCGGATGCGAGTTACACGCGCAGCCTGTTTGATGCGGGGGTGATTCGGATTGCGCAAAAGGTGGGCGAAGAGGGCGTGGAAGCCGCTTTGGCCGGGGTCGCGGCGGATGATTTATCGCTGTGCGGCGAGGCGGCCGACCTGACCTACCATCTTTTAGTGCTTTTGCAGGCGCGCGGGCTCACTTGGCAGGACGTTCGCGAAACGCTGAGTCAACGTGGAAAAGCTTAGAGGGGCCTGAGGGCGCTTGTCAGGGCCAGAATTGACCCGCCTTTAAACACGCTGGGCGGCATTCGCCAGAAACGAAAAAACCGGCTTTAGGCCGGTTTTCGCGCAAAACTTGCGTTTTTGGTCGGGGAGACAGGATTCGAACCTACGACCTCTACGTCCCGAACGTAGCGCTCTACCAGACTGAGCTACACCCCGATGTGAGCCGATCATTCTAAAGTGGGTTCTGAGTTGGCGCAAGCGGCATTTACAATGAGTGTTTTGCAGCCGGAACTCGACATGATCAAACCGCGCACCGCCTCGGGCACTTTGGAGTTATTGCCCAGGGAACAAGTCGTTTTTCAGCGCATGTTGGATGTGGTGCGCGACACCTATGCGTCCTTTGGCTTCTTGCCGTTAGAGACACCGGTCTTCGAACTCTCCGAAGTGTTGTTGACCAAGAGCGGTGGCGAGACCGAGCGTCAGGTGTACTTCGTGCAATCCACCGGGGCACTGGAAAAAAATGAACCGGGCCTCCCGGAACTGGCATTGCGCTTCGATCTCACGGTGCCATTGGCGCGTTATGTCGCCGAGCATGAGCACGATCTGGCGTTTCCCTTCCGCCGTTATCAAATGCAACGCGTCTATCGCGGCGAGCGTGCGCAGAAGGGTCGCTTCCGCGAGTTCTATCAATGCGACATCGATGTCATTGGTAAGGACAGTTTGAGCACACGGTATGACGCGGAAATTCCGGCGGTCATCAATGCGGTGTTCGAGCGTATGCAGATCGGCGAGTTCACCATTCAATTCAATCACCGCAAATTGCTTCGCGGCTTCTTCGAGACTTTGGGTATCGAAGGCGCGAAACAAGATGAAGTCTTGCGTGAAATCGATAAGCTCGATAAGCGCGGCGAAGACGCTGTGCGTGACACTTTGACCGGCGAAGCCTTCAATCTGTCCGCTGAAACTGCGGGTCGCTTGTTGGCGTTTTCGCGCGTGCGCTCGACCTCGCATGACGACGCCCTTGCCAAACTGGACGCACTGGGCGAGGGCACAGACTTGTTCAATGAAGGTCGCAGCGCGCTGCGGGAAACCCTTGAGCAGTTGAAGTTCTTGGGCGTGCCCGAATCACGCTATGCCTTGAATCTGTCGATCGCACGTGGTCTGGATTACTACACCGGCATCGTCTACGAGACGACCTTGAACGCGCATCCCGGTATCGGTTCGATTTGTTCCGGTGGACGGTATGACAACTTGGCCAGCAGCTACACGAAATCCAAACTGCCAGGCGTCGGCATTTCGATTGGCTTGTCGCGCTTGTATTGGCAGTTGCGTGAAGCCGGTATCGTTTCGGCGGGTGAGTCCGGCGTCGATGTTTTGGTCGCGCTGATGGACGAAGCGGATTTGGAAGACGCGCTCGGTCTGTCGCAGGCGCTGCGTTCGCAAGGTTTGAATGTCGAAACGCAACTCGAAGCGCGCAAATTGGCCAAGCAGTTTCAATATGCGGACAAGTTGGGCATTCCGTATGTCGTCATGCGCGGCGGCAGTGAGCGCGAAAACAATCAAGTCACAATCAAACATTTGAAGACCGGTGAGCAAGTGGTGTTGCCCTATGCAGGCGTGCAAGATGCGGCCGCTGTTCTTCAACATCTAAAGGGTGATGCATGATGCACACAGTTGTTCTGGACGGTGTTTCACTAGACCGCGCTGATTTGCTGAAGATTGCAGAGGGTGCACAGGTCGCATTGGCCGATTCGGCGATTGCACACGTACGCAAAGCCGCAGATTTCCTCGACACACAAGTCGTCCGTGGTGAACCGATTTACGGTATCTCCACAGGGTTCGGCAGTAATGCAGACAAGTTGCTTGGCGCGCACTCGGTGCGTGCATCGCGCGCGGATGTGCAACCGATGATCGAACTGCAAGAGAACTTGATCGTGACGCATGCGGTCTGTGTCGGCGAACCGTTTGAAGCGGATGTTGTGCGTGCGATGTTGGCAATCCGCATCAACACCTTGTTGCGTGGCCATTCCGGTATTCGTGTCCAAACCTTGGAAGCCTTGACCGCACTACTGAACGCGGGTGTCGTGCCCGTCGTGCCGAAGCTGGGTTCCGTGGGCGCTTCGGGCGATCTTGCACCGCTGTCGCATTTGGCGATCGTGTTGTTAGGGCAGGGCGAAGCCTTCTTCAACGGCGAACGCATGGCCGGCGGCGAAGCACTGAAGCGTGCGGGCCTTGCACCTGTGCAACTCCAGCACAAGGAAGGACTTGCACTGAACAACGGTACTGCGCAGATGCTTGCGACCGGCGTTCTGGCTGTCGCGCGATTGGAGCGCTTGCTAGACGTCGCAGACAGTGCCGCTGCAATGACACTCGAAGGCTTTGCCGGTCGCACCGGCGCGTTTGCAGAGGAAGTGCACGCTCTGCGTCCACATCCGGGTCAAGTTCACGTGGCCGCGCAACTGCGCGAGCTCTTGAAAGATTCTCGTTTGGCAGATGTGCCGTATCACTTGGTGCCAAAGTTCAAAACCTGGCAAGCAGGTCGTTGGCCAACCCCGGCACTGGACGAACACACCTTCGATATCCAGTGGGAATGGGTGCCCACCTCAGAACGCCATGGGCGCGAGAAGTTCTATACGCGCTTCATGCCTTTCCGTGGTGGCAAGAAGCATCAACCGCAAGACAGTTATTCGCTCCGCTGCGTGCCGCAGGTGCATGGCGCGGTGCGCGATGCGGTCGCGCATGCGGCACGCGTCCTCGAAATTGAATTGAACGCCGTGACTGACAACCCGCTGGTGTTCCCGGACTCCAACGCGAGCCATGTGGATGCACAGGTGATTTCAGCAGGCCACTTCCACGGCATGCCGTTGGCCTTGGCGATGAGCGCGGTGAAAGCTGCGATTCCAGTGCTGGCGTCGATCAGCGAACGTCGTTTGAACAAGTTGGTGGATCCCGCGACCAATGACGGCTTGCCTGCGTTCTTGATCGGCAACGAAGATGGCACCGAGTCCGGCATGATGATCGTGCAATACACGGCCGCGGCGATCGTCAATGACCTGACCTCACGTGCGATGCCGGCGAGCGTCTATTCCATTCCGACAAGTGCAAATGCCGAAGACCATGTGTCAATGGGCGCGAATGAAGCGCGCCACGTCTTAGCCATGACAAATGATCTCGCCAAAGTGCTCGGCTTGGAAATTTTGGTCGCGGCGCAGGCCATCGATTTGCGCGTTGAAATGCTGGAAGCCGCACGCACTTTGGCACAGCAAACCGAAGGTGCTGCGTTTGCCAAGCATGCATGCCCAAGCGTCCACGCTGCTGACGCCGACTTTATCCAAGAGATTGAAGCCCTGCGCGTTGATTTGGCGAAGCGCCCGCCCTTTGCGCCGTCGCCGAAGGTGGCTGAAGTGCTGGCGCAGTTCAGAACCTTGGTGCCTTACATGAAGCGCGACATGGCACTTGACCAAGTGGTCGCTCGCGCGACGCGATGGGCAGAAAATGGGATGTCTGTGAATTGATGTGAGGTGTAAGGCGATGGGTTCACGTGCGATGCAAACTCTCTGCGCGGCGATCGTGTTGGTATGCGCCGCACCGCTTGCGGCAGCCGAGTCAATGCACGGGCGCGTCTTTGCAGATGCAAACGGCAATGGCATTCAAGAAGCACGTGAGAAGGGCATCGCGCACGTGGTCGTGTCGAATGGCCGCGACATCGTACTGACCGATACGCAAGGCGCGTATGTGATTCCGGTTGAAACGGGGCAGGTGGTCTTTGCCGTCAAGCCAGCGGGCTTCGCGGCGCGCCGGGGTGTCAATGGCATGCCTGCGTTCTGGCAGGCCTATCAACCCACCCGCGAATCAGGATTGAAATTTGGCGGACTCGATCTTCAGAGCAGCTTGCGTTTTGATATTGGATTCGTGCCCGATGTGAAGCCTGTCTCGGGTCCGAGCCGGGTCTTGGTGTTTGCCGATCCGCAAACCAAGAATGCGGCAGATGTGGGCTACTACCGAGATGACGTCGTCGCCGACGTCAAGCAATTGCAAAAACGTCAAAAGTCGAACTTCTTGTTTGGCACCAGCCTCGGCGACATCGTGAACGATGACTTGTCACTGTATCCGTCGATGAATGCCATCACGGCAAGCATGGGTGTGCCGTGGCTGCACATTCCAGGAAATCACGATATCGATATGGATGCGTCGAGCGATTTGCACGCATTGGACACATTCCGAAACACGTATGGGCCCGATACGTTCGCGTGGAACGAGCGCGACTTCACCTATATCGGCCTCGACGATGTGATTTGGACAGGCGCGCCTTCATCTGGCTATACCGGCGGGTTCCGACAAGATCAGCTGGCCTTCCTGCGCGCGTATTTGGCAACGCTTCCGGATGACCGAATGCTGATCTTGGGCATGCATATTCCCTTGTTTGAAGCAGAGGGCCGCGACTCCTTTCGCGACGCAGATCGCCAAGCCTTATTCGATCTGCTCGCCCGTTTCAAACATGTGCTCGTATTGAGTGCGCACAACCACACGCAGCAACACGTATTTCACGACCGTAGCTCAGGCTGGCAAGGGTCGACGCCCTTGCACGAATACAACGTGGGTGCCGTATGCGGCGCATTTTGGTCCGGCGTCAAAGATGCGCAGGGCATTCCTGATACGACCATGGCAGACGGCACACCCAATGGTTGGGCCACGCTTGAGATCCAACGTGACGGGCGTTATTCACTTGTGTGGCACGCCGCGCGCGATGCGGCGCAGCCGGCGATGCACTTAAGCGCGCCTCACGCGTTGCGACGGGGCGCTTACCCGGCTTGGGGGCTGTACGTGAACGCGTATATGGTTGCGCCCGGCGCGAAAGTCGAGTTCAAAGTAGACGACGGTGCTTGGAAGACCATGCAGCGTGTGCGTCGACCCGATCCGAATTTGCTGGCTGAGAATGCACGCGATGATGCCGCTCTCAGCTTGCGCGCTTACGACCGATCGCCAGAGGCGCAGAACGTTGAACACTTGTGGCGGGGTGCCTTGCCTACGCAGTTGGCGCTAGGCACGCACACCGTGACCGTGCGGTATGCAGACATCAATGGTGCCATGCAAAGCGCACAGCGCACCTACGAGTTGCAGGACGCAGCGCCTTGATCAGGTCAGTGCAATGTCGGCGAATGAAGTGACACGCGCATGCCCGTTAGCCGCGCTGTCGCTGCGCGGTTCGGGATAGTCTTCCAAACGATCCAAAAGCACCGTATGCATGCCCGCTTCACGTGCAGCATTCAATTCTTCGACGACGTCAGACAAGAAGTAGATCGTGTCGGGTGTGCGATCAAGTGTGTCTGCAATCAAACGATAGCTGTCCGCGACGCGCTTATGACCGACCTCGGTGTCGAAGTAGTTGCAGAACAAAGGCGTCAAGTCGCCGGCCTGGGTGTGCGAAAACAGAAGTTTCTGCGCAGGCACTGAGCCCGATGAATACACCGCGATCGGAATGCCGCGCGCATGCCAGTCCTGCAACGCGGGCGCGACATCCGGATAGATGTCTGCTTTGAAGTCACCTTCGCGATAGCCTGCCGCCCAAATCATGCCTTGCAGTGCTTTCAGTGCCGTGTGTTTACGATCTTCATCGATCCAACCTTGCAGCGTCTCGGCAATCATGGCGTCTTGGCAGATGCCGCCGCATTCCGCCGCCACTTGATCCAACAAGGGACGCACATGCGGATCATGTCCGTTACGCGCAACAAAGTCGGGGAGTGCCTGTCGCGCGTATGGAAACAGAACGTCTTTTACAAAAGAGATCGACGAGGTCGTGCCTTCGATGTCGGTGAGGACCAGCGGTTTCATACGTATTCCAAAGGTGCGTCGTAACGGGGGAACCGTTGCGCGATATCGGTGCCGGTGAAGTAGCCGACCCAGCCGTCGGCTGCGGTAAAGAAGCGAATCGCCACGAAATGCGGTGCCGGTCCCATGTCGAACCAGTGCGTGACGCCATCGGGCACAGAAATCAAATCGCCTTTCGTGCACACCACTTCATACACATGGTCGTCCACATGTAGGACGAACTGCCCGGAACCGTCCACAAAGAAACGGACTTCATCTTCCTTGTGGGCGTGCTCGTCCAAGAATTTCGCGCGCATTTCATCGCGATTCGGATGGTCTGGCGCAATGCTGACCACGTCGATGCTCTTGAACCCGTGTGCGTGAACCAAACGATCAATCTCTGTGCGATAGGCGTCCATCACCGCTTCGGGTGAGTCGCCTGCACGCACCGCTTTGTCAGCGGTCCATTGCGCGAAATCGACATGGATCTCTTTCAAACGTCGAGCGATCTCGTCTTGTGATGTTGTTTCGAACAACACCGAGGTTGGATCCGTCTCTTTGAAAATGCGAAGGCGACTCATCGGTTCACCTCGCGCATCTTGAGTTCGCAGGCGAGTAGAAATTCGAAGGCTTCCAGATGGCGTCGCGCTTCGTGCATGTCGCGACCCCACGCATACAAGCCATGACCATCGATGAGATAGCCCCACATAGGGCCTTCTTCCAGACGCGCTTCGACCTGCTTGGCGAGCACTGTCATGTCTTGCGTATTGGCGAACACCGGCACATCCATGATGTCGTCATGGGTTGTATTGCCTTGAAAGGCTTTCTGCAACTCATAACCCTCAAACCGAATCTTGCCCGCAGAAGCAAACAAGCGTGATGCCACGGTTTGCGTGATGGAATGCGTATGCAAGACACAGCCGACTTCGTTAAACCGTTTGTAGAGCTGTGTATGCAATAGCGTTTCCGCCGACGGACGCAACTGATTGCCAACCGCTGCGCCATCGAAGTCCACGACCATGATGTCGGCTTCGGTGAGCTTGGATTTGTTTCTGCCCGACACGGTAATCGCCGCGTGCTTGTCATCCAGGCGCATGGAGAAATTGCTACTGGTGGCCGGTGTCCAGCCTGCATGGCCTAGCTCACGGATATTGGTGATGAGTTCGACGGCGAGATGACGGAGGTGTTGCGAATCGTAGGGGAGGGTGTCGTTCATGGCTTTAGTTTAATCAAGCGCATGTGACTGGGGGCCGAGTAGGCATCAAGCGCATAAAAAAGAGCCCGGTTGCCCGGGCTCCTCTTCTATCTCAGTGTCCTGCCTGAATTAGGCTTGCGGACCTTCATGGAACGGCGGTTCCGGATCGATCTTCGGGCCGCCTTCAGGACCGGTGATGCCGCGCGCCATGTCGCTATGGCGATAGCCATACACGGCATAGACGATCAGACCAATCACAGCCCAGCCGACGAACATGCCGATGGTGTAAACCGACAAGTTCAAGAACAGCAGCAAGCAGCCGAGGATGGCGAGCGGGCAAACGATCCATGCAAACGGCGTGCGGAACGGACGCTTGCGGCCCGGATCGCGCTTACGCAGGACCAACACACCCACGGCAACGGCCATGAATGCGAACAAGGTGCCGGAGTTCGAGATGTCCGCCAAGATGCCCACCGGGAACATGGCGGCGAACAATGCCACGAAGATACCGGTCAAAATCGTCACCACGTGCGGGGTGTGGAATTTCGGATGCACTTTCGACAGCACTTCCGGCAGCAAGCCATCACGCGACATGGTGAAGAAGATGCGCGTTTGGCCGTAGATCATCATCAAGATCACAGACGGCAGGGCCAATGCAGCGGCCAAACCGATCAGGTTGCCCCATTTGGCAAAGCCCATGACCTTCAAGACGTGTGCCAAAGGTTCTTTACTGCACACCAAGGCATTCGGATCGCCGGCAGCACAGGCCGCGGCCATTTCCGGTGTACCCGGATGGATTGCCATGCCTGCAGCATTCATCATCGGTTGCGCACCGATGGCGCCGACGGCACCGTAGCCGACCAGCATGTAGAAAATCGTACACACGAGCAGCGAGCCGATCAGACCGATCGGAATGTTGCGATTCGGGTTCTTGGTTTCTTCTGCTGCGGTCGACACGGCATCAAAGCCGACGTACGCAAAGAAGATGGAAGCCGCAGCACCCAACACGCCGACGCCACCCATCGGGCTACCCCAGCCGGTCGGGAAGAACGGTTGGAAGTTTGCGTCTTTCGCGCCAGGTACAGCGATAAAGATGAAAGCGGTCAAGGCAATGACCTTGATCAACACCAAGATGGCGTTGACCTTGGCCGACTTCGAGGTGCCGATGACCAACAAGAAGGTCACGACCAAAGCGATACCGAATGCGAGCACGTTGAATGCGCCGCCGTCCATCGGACCGGTTTTGAGTGCGGTAGGTAATTCCATGCCTGCACTGCTCAACAGGCCGTTCATGTAACCGGACCAGCCCACGGCAACCGCGCCTGCGGCGACGGCATATTCGAGAACCAAAGCCCAACCGACGACCCAAGCGAGCATTTCGCCCATCACGGCGTAGGTGTAGGTGTAAGCGGAACCGGAGACCGGCACCATCGAAGCCAATTCGGAGTAGGCGAGCGCCGCAAGTGCGCACACGATCGCCGCAATCACGAATGCCACCATCATGGCCGGACCTGCTTTCTGGCCTGCTTCAGCGGTCAGCACGAAGATACCGGTACCGATAATGGCGCCGATGCCGAGCATGGTGAGTTGGAACGCGCCGAGCTGACGCTTCAGCGACTTCTTCTCGGCAGTTTCTAGGATTTTGTCGAGCGGCTTGATTCGTTGAAACAACATTCGGTTCCCCAAAGAGACACGGTGGACATTCACCGAAACATAACCGTTATGTTGCCGCGGGCACAAGGGTTTTCTGTCCGATTGCTTGCAAAAAGAATTGACGCAGCGCAGCATTGGGGCATGGCGGACTCCAACACTTCGGCGTTACTTGCGGCATTTCCATTTGTGGACGATGCGGAAATTCGCGATTGGCGCGCCCAATTCATTGCGCTGGCGGAAGAGGGTGCTCAGGCCTATGCGCGATCACGCCTCGAGGGGCACTTCACGGGTTCTTCTTGGCTCGTCAGTGCGGACGGTTTGCGCGTGTTGTTGACCCATCACAAGAAATTGGATCGATGGTTGCAGCTCGGCGGCCATGCAGACGGTGATGCGGATTTGGCCGCGGTGGCTTTGAAAGAAGCGGAAGAAGAATCGGGTTTGTCGGACTTAAGTGTCGAACCTGAGATCTTTGACATCGACCTGCATTTCATTCCCGAACACAAGGGTGTGCCAGGGCATTGGCACTACGATGCGCGCTTTGTTGTGGTGGCAAATGGCGACGAGCGCTTTGCGGTCAGCGACGAATCGCATGCGCTGGCGTGGCGCGATATCGCGTCACTCGCAGCGGATGACAGCGCAGATACATCGCTGCGTCGAATGGCGCAACGCTGGCTAACACGTCGTCACGCAAGGCCATAAAAAAAGCCGACGTGAAACATGTCGGCTTTGGCGATCAATCGGGTAGTCGTGCTTAGTCTGCGCGGCCGCCAAACTCACCGGTGGTGGTGTTCACCCACACGCGTTCACCGTTGGCGATGTATTCCGGTACTTGGATTTCAAGGCCGGTCGACAAGCGTGCGGGTTTCGGACGCTTAGTGGCAGTGCCGCCTTTCAATTCCGGCGGCGTTTCGATTACTTCCAAGATGACCGATTGCGGCAATTGCAGGCCGACCGGTTGGTCGTCGATGACTTGCACATAGCAGCCTGACAAACCGTCCGTGATGTAACCCGCGTCGTCGCCGACGACGTCTGCGTCTAACGTGTACGGCGTGTAGTCTTCGTCGTCCATAAACACGAAGGCTTCGCCGTCTTTGTACGAGAACGTCGATTGACGACGCGCCAAGTCGACTTCGCGCAATTCGTCATCGCCACCCAAGCTCAAGTCGAGCTTGCTGCCACCCGGCACGCTATACATGGTGAAACGAAATTTGACGTTGCCACCGCGGCCTTGCGGCGAGCTTCGTTCGATGTCGCGGATTTGATAAACAGCACCGTTGTGTTCGACCACATTGCCTTTCTTAATGTCGTAAGCCTTCATGCCTTTCTCACTTGGGTGCAAGGCGCGTCGCGCCGTCGAGACGAATGGTTTCGCCGTTGATATAGGTATTGGTCAAAATGTACGCCGCGAGGTCGGCATATTCTTCCGGGCGACCCAAGCGCGAGGGGAACGGAATCGTCGCGGTCAGCGATTTTTGAACGTCTTCCGGCATGCCGTCCACCATCGGTGTCCAGAACACACCCGGCGCAATGGTGACGACGCGAATACCAAATCGTGCCAGTTCGCGTGCCATTGGCAAGGTCATGCCGACAACGCCGCCCTTGGACGCTGAATACGCCGCCTGACCAATTTGGCCTTCGTAGGCCGCAACCGATGCGGTGTTGATGATGACGCCGCGTTCGTTGTCGTCACTCGCGTCATTGTGTTGCATCAGATCGGCACAGGCTTTGGCAACGTTGAAGCTACCCACCAAGTTCACCATGACCGTCGTTTGAAACTGCGAGAGCGCCATCGGTCCGGTTTTGCCAAGCACGCGACCCGCACCCAAAATGCCGGCGCAGTTAATGCATGCATTCAAACCGCCCAAAAACGCTTGGCTCGCGGCCACATTCGCGACAACCTCCGCCTCATTGCTGACGTCGGTTTTGAAGAACTTTGCATTGGCTTCGCCCAGTTCGGCAACGGCGCTTTCGCCCTTCTCTGTATTGACGTCGAATAGAGCGACTTTGCCGCCATTCGCTACTAGATGCTTGGCGACTGCAAAGCCAAGGCCGGAGACACCGCCAGTGACAATGGCGCGCGCGGAATTGAGTTTCATGGGGTATCCACAAACGGGGAAACGCACATTTTAGGGCATTGACGGCCCGAGACCCCGCTTACTTTGCGCCGGTTTGCGCGCGCATATAGGTTAGGAACCGCTGCGGGCTCAGGGCATGGGAGAAGAAGAAGCCTTGACCCACAGGGACGCCCAGCTTGACCAGATAGCGGCGCTGCATATCGGTTTCCACGCCCTCGGCGATCATCGTCATGCGCAGGCCGCGCGCGATGCCTGCCACGGCCTCACAGACAGCAACGTCCGACGCATTGCCGGGCACACCTTTGATGAAGAGCTGCGACAGCTTCAACACGTGGATGGGGAGGCGCCGCAAATAGTTCAAGCCGCTATACCCTTCGCCGAAGTCGTCAATGGCCAAGGTCACCCCCAGCTTGTCGAGGTCGGAAAAGATGCGGGTGGTTTCCGGTGCGTCCTCGATCAAGACGCGCTCGGTGAACTCAAGCTCAAGGCTCTGCGGCGGCACCTTATGGCGTTCAAGCGCATCCATCACCGTGCCGACCAAATCGTCGGCGATAAATTGACGATACGACACATTCACAGCCACACGAATTTGCGGCAAGCCCGCATCCAACCACTCGCGAATTTGGCGGCAAGTTTCGTTTATCGCCCATGCGCCGAGGCGAACAATTTCGCCGGTACTCTCTGCACGGCCAATAAATACATCGGGGCGCATCGTGCCGAGCAAAGGATTGTTCCAACGCATCAACGCTTCGGCGCCAATCACGCGACCCGTATGTAGATCGAGCTGCGGCTGATACACGAGGTGCAGTTCTTTGTTCGACAGTGCACCGCGCATCAGTTGATCGAGTTGCAACTTCTCTCTTTGACTGCGCGCCAGATCTTCACTGTAGTGCTGCCAGCCGTTATTGCTTCGGCGTTTGCTTTCGTACATGGCGGCATCTGCTTGTTGCACCAGCTCAACGCCGATGACGCTGTCTGAAGGGGATTCAGCGATCCCGATGCTCGCGCTAATCGTGAATTCTTCTTCATCGATCTGAAAAGACTTGGCGAGCGTTGCAAGAATGCGCTCCGCCATTTCGATGTGTTGATCACCCTGCGTCTTGCAGACCACCAGGAATTCATCACCCCCCAAACGTGCGCATTCGCCCTGACCGGAGACAACCTCCTGCAAGCGTCGCGCCACTTGCACCAGCAGCTTGTCACCAACGCTGTGGCCCAATGCGTCATTGATGACCTTGAATCGATCAAGGTCGATATAAAGCACAGCCAACTCAGGATGTGTGCCCGCGAGATACGCGTTCAACTCATCGTGGATGGCATCGCGATTGAGCAGGCCGGTCAATGCATCGGTGCGCGCTTGGATGCGCAAACCGTGTTCGATGCTCTTATGTTCCGTGATGTCTTCGAAGGTGCCCGTCAGTCGATGCGGTGAAGGCTCGCGTGCATCCGTTTCGCCTTGCATGCGCACCCACACTTCACTGCCGTCTACACGCCAACCTCTCAATTCCAGAGTGAACGCAATATCGTCAACGGTCGGCGCACTCAATGCCATTGCGAGTCGCGTCGCATCCACCGGCTGCAGGCGCGCATAGAAGTTCGCGATATCGTCCATCGGCGTTTGAAAGCCGAAAATACGCAGGGCGCCACGACTGAGATGCAAATGCTCGGTGGTGCGATCCCATTCCCAACTGCCGACATTACTCAGCTGTTGAACGCGATCGAACATGGCGGAATCACGTTTCAAACTGGTGATGTCGGAAAAAATCGAGATCACTTGATTGGGACGATCTGCCATCGAGGTGAACTGCGGAATGGCGGTGACACGCAACCATCTAAAGCGGTTGTCGGAGAGTCGATAGAGGCCGATGATTTGGCTGCGTACGGCTTCGCCGGTCCGCAACGCAATTGATGCAGGGAGTTGATCGCGCGGCAATACGTTGCCATTTTCATCGACGATGATCCAAAACTCAGCAGTGAATGTCGCGTCAGGCGAATTGCCGGGCTCGAGATCAAGGATTTGCATCCCAGCACCGTTGACGCTCACAACCTCATGTTCCGCGTCGCTCACGACGATGCCTTGGTCGACCGAATCCACCAAGGTGTCGTAGCGGTGCTCCGCTTCAAATCGCGCAGAGAGATCCCGCGCCACCGCCAAAATGCAATCGCGTCCTTGCAACTCAACGCGCGCGGAGTGCACTTCCACCGGGAATCGCGTGCCATCGGATTTCCGGTTGGTGACTTGCACCACGTATGACTCACCGCGACCAATCGCATCCAAGACGGGTGAGAGATGATCGGGCGGCACCTCTGGATTCAAGATTGCGATATCGCGGCCAACGACTTCGTCCAAGGTCCGTCCATACAGGCGTTGACCAGATGCGTTGAAGTCGAGCACGGTGCCATCAAAGGCGATCAGGCTGACCGGGTCGGGCACGGCATCAAACAGAATCCGATACTCGCGTTGCGCGACCGTGTGCGCCACATGCGACTTAAGAATTTGATGATGTGCGCGCGAAAACAAGTAGCGGGAACCATTGTCCAGGCGACGATCGTTCGCGGCGCGCTCAAGCGAAGCCAGAAGTACGGCTAAACCGTCTTCTGATTTTGCATCCTGATCACTCTGGTGACCACTCATGCCTGTCCCCGGATTTGCTGGAGCCGCGTTTTCCCCCCGCGTCCATCAACCTTACGTCATGTCCGTCAGCAAGTAAAAGGGGTCAGTCTGCGGCCCCAAGCGCTTTGCCAACCTTGCTGGAGGTTTGGCGGCCGAGCAGGGCAGACAGCCAGCGGCCGGTGTCGCTCAAAGATTCGATATCGATCCCTGTGTCGAAACCTACGCCGTGCAGCATGTAGACCACATCTTCTGAGGACACGTTGCCGCTAGCGCCTTTTGCATAGGGACAGCCACCCGTCCCGCCAACAGCACTGTCGATGACGCGGACATCCTCTTCGAGGCAGGCCAGAATATTGGCCAAGGCTTGGCCATAGGTGTCGTGGAAGTGGATGGCCAAGTGCGCGATCGGTACCGAACCCGCGACGGCCTTCAACATCGCGCGTGCCTTCGCCGGTGTGCCGACGCCGATCGTGTCGCCCAATGAAATCTCGTAGCACCCCATCTGAAACAGACGCTCAGCCACGTGGACGACATCAGCGATCCGCACGGCACCTTGATAGGGGCAGCCAAGCACAGTCGATACATAACCGCGCACTTTGATGCCATCACTGAGTGCGCGTGCCATCACGGGCTCGAAGCGTGCGATCGATTCGTCGATGCTTGCATTGATATTTTTCAGGTTGAAGGCTTCAGAAGCGGCAGTAAACACCGCGATCTCTTTGACGCCCACAGCCATCGCACGCTCATAGCCTTGCAGGTTGGGTACCAACACCGGGTAGTTCACACCGGGTTTCTGCGTGATCCCAGCGAAAACCTCAGCGGCATCTGCGAGCTGCGGCACCCACTTCGGGCTGACAAAACTCGTCGCCTCGATCGTCTGCAATCCACAACTCGACAATCGATTGATCAATTCAATCTTGTCGGCGGTGGCGATATTCGCTTTTTCGTTCTGCAAGCCGTCACGTGCGCCGACTTCGACAATACGAATGAACGGGGCGGTGCTCATTCGTCATCCTCCAACACCACCAAGACGGTGTCGGCCTCGACGAAGGCGGCGGCCTCTGCGCGCACTTCGGCAATTTTGCCGGCCTTGGCGGCTTTGAGTGAGAGTTCCATTTTCATGGCTTCCATCACCATCAAGATGTCTCCCGCTGCCACGGTGTCGCCAGGCGCGACGTTGACGACGACGACGCGCCCGGGCATCGGCGCGACAATTTGGTTGCCGCTGGCGGCCGACGCAGAATCTGCCAGTTCATGCAGGGGGCGTCTTTCGAAATTCAAGCGTTGATCGTTTGCAAACACTGTCAGCACATCGCCGTGCGTGCGGTAACGAAGATTGCGCGTTTGACCGGCACGCGTCACGGAGACCGACTGTGTGTCTACATGGAATGCATCAAACACATGCGCATTACCGTCAATTGCCACGGTCACCTGTGCGTTGTTTCGGGCAACCTTGGCCAAATGCGTCGCGTGACCATAGGCAATGCGCACGGATTGCACCGCCGGTCCACCGATGCGCCATGCATCATTGCGCGCCCATGGCGACTGGGATTGGTCACCGATGTCAGTCGTTAAGAGTGCGGCCGCAATCGCCTGAATTTCAGCCAGGTCGGATACGGCCTGGGTGCCAACGAACTCGTCAAGGTGGCGGTCGAGATAGCCGGTGTCGATTCGACCTTCGCACACGGCAGGGTGGCGAACCAAACGTTCCAAGAACGCAATGTTGGATTTGGGGCCTTCGACTTCACATTCGGACAGCGCTTCTTGCATGCGCAAGAGCGCACGTTCGCGCGTGGTATCCCACACGATCAACTTGGCAATCATGGGGTCGTAGAAAATCGTGACGGTGTCGCCTTCCACCACACCGGAATCAATGCGGACATTGCGCGAAGGTGCCGGCAAGCGCAGACGCTTCAGTGTGCCCGAGCCCGGTAGGAAGCCCGCATCCGGATCCTCTGCGTACAAACGCACTTCGATGGCATGTCCATAGTGCAGGACTTCTTCCTGCGTTGCGGGCAAGCGCTCACCATTTGCCACGCGCAACTGCCATTCGACCAGATCGAATCCGGTGACCCATTCGGTGACCGGATGTTCAACTTGCAGGCGCGTGTTGATTTCCATGAAGTAGAAGCTGCCGTCAGCGCCGACAATGAACTCCACCGTGCCTGCGTTTTCGTACGCGATGGCTTCACCGGCCAAGATCGCGGCGCGCCCCATTGCTTGACGCATGTCATCCGTCAAGAAAGGTGAGGGCGCTTCTTCGAGCACCTTCTGATATCTGCGCTGCGCCGAGCATTCGCGCTCATTCAAATGGATGACGTCGCCGCTTGAGTCGCCGAAGATCTGAATCTCGATATGACGCGGATTTTCGATATAGCGTTCGAGCAACACGCGGTCACGGCCAAATGCGTTCTTTGCTTCGCGCTGACAGCTTTCAAGGTTGGCGGCGAATTCGTCTGCATGGCGCACGATTCGCATGCCTTTTCCGCCGCCGCCGTGTGCCGCTTTGATCATCAAGGGGTAGCCAATGCGGTTGGCTTCTTGTTGCAAAAGATCAGGCGCTTGTTCTGCACCGGTATATCCCGGGACGACCGGCACACCTGCGGCATCCATCAAATCCTTCGCGCCCGCTTTACTCCCCATCTTGCGCATGGATGCGGCACGCGGACCGATAAACACCAAACCCGCGGCTTCCACCGCGTCGGCGAAATCGGCATTCTCACTCAAGAAACCATAGCCGGGATGAATCGCTTGCGCGCCTGATTTCAGCGCAGCATCCAAAACGGCTTCTGCAGACAAATAGCTTTCTTGCGGGCGTGCGCCACCAATATGCCAAGCTTCATCTGCCTGCAAGACATGCTGTGCATGTGCGTCGGCATCGGAGTAGACCGCAACGGTCTTAACGCCCAACTTTTTACAGGTGCGAATCACTCGGCAAGCGATTTCGCCACGGTTGGCAATCAGAATTTTTTCAAACATCAGTTCTTGATCCAGTTCGGTTTGCGCTTTTCGAGGAATGCAGCAAGGCCTTCTTGGCCTTCAGGAGACACGCGCAACGAAGCGATCAGCGCAGCGTTGCGTGCGTCTTGCGCAAGTGCATCGGCGTCGTTTGCGACGGCGCGTATCAATTGTTTGGCGGCACCTGCAGCGATGGGTGCAGCTTTCAGTAGCGAGGCAATCATGTAGTCGACTGCTTCATCGAGCTGTTCGGGTGCAGTGACAACGTGGAGGAGCCCTAGGCGATGTGCCTCATTCGCATCAAAGATCTCACCCGTCGCAAAGTAGCGACGCGATTGTCGTGCGCCGATCGCCGCAATGACATACGGTGAAATGACGGCGGGTAAGAGCCCGAGTTTGCTTTCGGTCAAACCAAACTTAGCCGCTGTACTGCCAATGGCGATATCACAGCAGGCCACGAGGCCGACACCGCCGCCGAATGCAGAGCCTTGCACGCGGGCAATGACAGGTTTGCTGAGTTCGTCCAAGGTCCGCATCAGCTGTGCCAAGGCCAGCGAATCAACCCGATTTTCAGCCTCGGACATCTTGGCCATGCCGCGCATCCAATTGAGGTCGGCGCCGGCGCTGAAGGACGCGCCCTCAGCCTCGAGGACCACCACGCGAATGCTGTCGTCGGTGTCCAAAGCCTTGAAGGTTTCCGTGAGGTCGGTGATCAGTTGCGCATCAAACGCGTTGTGAACCTCACCGCGCTGCATACGAATACGCGCGACAGCGTCTTGACGGTTCAGATTCAAGGATGCGTACATGCCGGACCTACGGTGGGAGACCCATGAATGATAGCCGTTGAGCCCATTTGGCTTTGTCTTTCCGGTTCAGCCGAGTGTTAGAATGAGAATGATTATTGTTTGGAAGTCATCGTGACACTCACCGACTTAAGCCCATTCACCCCAGCCATTGTTGAGCGCATCGAACCGCGTTCCGACAACGACCCCATTGCGCGACGCCTTGTTGAACTGGGTTTTGTGCCAGGTGAGGCGATTCACGTCATTGCGGTGGCACCGATATCCAATGACCCCATCGTGACGCGCATCGGTTCTGCTCGATTCGCATTGCGTCTTGACGAAGCCCGTCGGATCAAGATCAGGACGGAAGGCGGGCACCTGTGACAACCCCGGCGCTGCGGATCGCACTGATCGGTAATCCGAACTCAGGCAAAACCGCTCTCTTTAATTTGCTGACCGGAAGTCGGCAAAAAGTTGCGAACTACACGGGCGTGACCGTGGAACGCAAAGAAGGTCGGATGAAACTGCCGAGCGGTCGTGAGATCGCCGTGCTTGATTTGCCCGGCGCTTATAGCTTGCATCCCACCAGTTTGGATGAAGCGATTGCACGGGATGTGTGTCGTGGCTTCTACCCCGGCGAAGGTAAGCCTGATGTATTGGTGTGCGTCGTCGATGCGACGAATCTTCAATTGCATTTGCGGTTTGCGCTTGAACTGAAGCAGCTAGGCACGCCGATGATCTTGGCGTTGAATCAAATGGATGCCGCGAAAAAGGTCGGCATTCAAATAGACATCGACGCGATGCAAGCCGCGCTGGGTATTCCGGTCGTACCAACCGTGGCCGTGCGTTCAAACGGCGCAGCGGAATTGGCGGCAGCACTGGAACAAGTCGACGTATTGCATGTGCCTGTGCAACCGGCCTCACTTGATCCCATCGACTTGCACCATGAAGCACGCGATGTGTTGGCGAAGTCGGTCATCATGCCCGCGCAATCCACCAAGTTGGATGACGCGTTGGACCGCTGGTTGCTACATCCGGTGCTCGGATTCGCCATTCTTGCCGTCATTCTGTTTGTGATGTTCCAAGCGGTCTATGCCTGGGCGACGCCGATGATGGATGGCATCGAGGCGGGCGTTGGCTGGATCGGCACGCAAGTTGGAACGATGCTCCCTGACGGGCCTTTGCGCGGCTTGCTTGTCGACGGCATCATCGCCGGCGTCGGTAGCGTTCTGGTGTTCTTGCCGCAAATCCTGATTCTGTTCCTTTTCATTCTTGCGCTGGAAGAAAGTGGTTACTTGCCACGTGCAGCGTTTTTGATGGACCGCTTGATGTTTAAAGCGGGCTTGTCTGGACGTAGCTTCATTCCACTGCTGTCCAGCTTTGCGTGCGCTGTGCCCGGCATCATGGCGACGCGTTCCATCCAAGATCCACGCGATCGTTTGGCAACGATCATGGTGGCGCCGCTGATGACGTGCTCGGCGCGCTTACCTGTTTATGCATTGTTGATCGGTGCATTCATTCCCCAGCAGCGCATCTTGGGCATTTTGAACTTGCAGGGCCTGGTGCTGTTTGGTTTGTACATGGCAGGCATTCTGAGTGCACTGATGGTGTCGTGGGTCATGAAGCGCTGGCGTCGTGACGCTGGTGAGCACATGTTGCTGTTGGAGTTGCCTTCGTATCGTGTGCCGAACGTTCGCGATGTCCTGATCGGTCTTCAAGAACGCGCCATGATTTTCTTGAAGCGCGTCGGCGGCATTATTTTGGCGCTGACCGTGTTGCTGTGGTTCTTGCTCAACTTCCCGACACCGCCTTCAGATTTTGCGGGCCCGGCTGTTGACTACAGTTATGCGGGTCGCCTTGGCCATCTGCTGACCGTCGTGTTTTCACCCTTGGGCTTCAATTGGCAAATTTGTATTGCCTTGATTCCGGGGATGGCTGCGCGCGAAGTTGTCGTTGCATCACTCGGCACTGTTTACGCGGTGCAAGCGGCAAGTGACGACGCCACTGCGCAGGCCTTGGGCCAGATCGTGTCTCAACAGTGGTCGCTTGCCACAGCGCTCTCCTTGCTGATTTGGTTTATCTACGCACCGCAGTGCATTTCGACATTGGCGACGATTCGTCGTGAAACGCGTTCTTGGAAGCAGACACTGATCGCCATGGGCTATTTGTTTGCGCTCGCGTACGGCGCGTCGTTGCTGACGTATCAAGTCGCAAAGATGATGGGGTTGGGCTGAGTCATGTCTTTGACCGTGCAATACATTGTGATCGCGGCCATCGGCCTGTTCTGTCTGGCCTTCGTGGTGCGATCACAACTGCCAAGCACGTGGCGCAAAATGACGGGCTCCATTGCGCTTTGGGCAGTGCGTGATGGTCGGCCGGCGTGGTTGAAGGCGCTGGGTCGTCGGATCGCGCCTTCAGCCCGCGCAGGGAATGCCTGCGGGGGCTGTAGCAATGACGACAACTGCCACTAGTTCTTGCTGCGCATCCGTCGACTTGCGACGACGTCCACACTGAGACTGAAGGTCCGCGTTTCGTTCGCTTTCATCGCACCCACGCCGATGACTTTGCGTTCGATTTCTTCACCGCGTTCGTTCTTGATCACAGCGACCATGCAGTATTCCCACGCACCGGCATCCGGTGGGTGGGTAATGCTGCCCTCGATCTTCAGAGGCTGATCCAGGACTTCGCGATCAGGCGGCACGTCAAAACGCAAATGCCCACGACATGCAGGGCATGTCATGGCACTTTCAAGAATCATGGCCTTGCAATGCGGACATTGGCGCGTTGCGCCAATCGGCTTCTCCGCAGAAGCGCGACCGATCATGATCAGCCGTCGTTGGCGGGTGTACCGGTTCGCTTGCTATCCACGCCTGCGCCGTCTTTCCAGCCGCATTCGACGTGACCCTTGACGCGCGAGCCAGCGGCAATTGTCAACGTGTCTGCTTTGATATCACCGCTCAGCGTACAGCTCTTCAGCAGTTCCACATGCTGCGCCGATTCGATGTTGCCGTCGAGTTCGCCCGCAAGGCTGACACGATCAGCGCGCACACTGCCGTTCAACTTGGCGCCTTCTTCAACGGTCAAATTGCCTTTGACATTGACATCGCCTTTGAACTTGCCGGCAATGCGCACGTGACCCGAGCCTTCGATTTTGCCTTCGATCGATAGGTCGGGAGAAATAATGGATTCCTTGAGCGCAGGACTGGCGGGTGCCATAGACGTCGCGGGGGCAGGTGCAGAAACGATGGGTGCGGTCATCGGAGGTGCCGACACTGCATTGTCAGGAAACGCGGCCACATCCACACGTGTGCCGTCCTTTTCTTTTTCTTTCCAACCAATTGCCATTGCGATTTACCCTTCGGGGGAAGGCAGCGCTGCTGCGGGCTTCATAACGTAGCACGCAAAAACCGGTACCTCTCCATTCAGCAAAAGCCCAACGTCAAAACTGAGAACGCGTGTTCATTTCGTGCGTTGTAGGCGAACGCGAAGCGCAACCGCCGTCATGTTGACCAAACACACGGCCAACCACAAAGTGGCCCACACGCCCATGTTTCCGACAATCGTTTTCCAGAATGCCGGCGATACAAAGGTCACCAAGTTGGCGTCCTTGAAGGCAGGGAACGACGCTAAGGGGACCCAGAAGCAGATACGCGACGCCGCGACGGCCAAACGCGGCAGCGTGATCTTCTTGCGCACGGCTACGGCTCGCCAAAATGACACCGACGCTGCGTCCAAGTGTGTCTGTGCTGCATTGGGATCCGCTGCGTCAAACTTTTGCCAGAGCTCGAGGATCCGGCGCGGCATTCCAAACATCAGCATGAAGAAAGCGCGACGCCAAAAGTGGAAGGGCGTGCTGAGCTCCCGGTAGATCAGACGGTCGAAGTAGCGCGTATGCGGATCGCTGAACTCAGCGTGCAAGGCGTTGTACGCACGCGCGCCATCAAAGTCGTGTTCAAGCGCGGTCAGTCGATCAATCAGCCAAGGCGCCTTGAAATCCACTTGGTCAAGTCCAAAGAACTGTTTGACCACTTCCATCATTTCGATGGAGACGGGCGGGTAGACCTGTTCCATTTGATCGAGGATGTCCCAGCGCATGGCATCCTTACGCGCAATCGAGAACATCGCAGGATGCGCGTTGAGCCAGCGCACCATCTCAGACGGCGTGTCCTGCGCGAAGCGATTGATGAAGTCGTCTAAGAACGTCTCGTCGTCGACGTTGTCCTCGATTTCGTGGATAACATCGAGGCGTTCGATCTGCGGTGGATCTGCGAGAGACTGCTCAGCTTCTTGGTAGCGTGACGCATCCTCGATCTCTTCCACCGTTTCTTCTTCGACGGCATCATTCCCTACGTTGTCCAGGCAATACGTGTACGCCTCGTGGAGCGCTTGAAATGCAATGGGATCTTCGTCGGGACGCGTCGATTTCAATTGGCGCGCATAGGCGCGCTTAATCTCAAGCACGCTGGCATTCTGCGCTATACCCAGACGCTTGTAGGGGTTCATGCGAAGGGCGAGGTGTCGATTTCAGCGAGCGCGCCATCCAGCTCACGGCGTACCCGATCGATTTGCGCAAGATCTTGCGACTCCAAGTGGGCCATGAATGTCGACAACCATTCGTCGAGCATAGGCCGCAAGTCCAGGCGCTCTTCATAGACACGTTCCAAGCGGGCAATGGTTGCCAAGTTCGCCTGCGTCTCGCGTGGGTGGACCTTGATGGACGCGAGTTCTGCAAGCCTGGCGCGCACTTCGTCCTCATTCAGTACACCGGGTGTGTTCTGCAGAATCAGTTCTTCGACGTTGCCAGTTGAAAGCAATTTGGCTTCAACCTGTAACACGCCATTGACGTCGTAAGTAAATCGAACGTCGACCACAGAATCTGCGACTTTGGTGCGAGGTGGCAACTTCACACTGAGTGCGCCGAGCAACACGTTGTTTGAGACGCGCGGACTTTCGCCTTGATACACCTCGAGCAGAATCTCGCGCTGGTTGTCTTCGATGGCGTTGAAGCTTTCCGACCGACTGACAGGCACGGTGCAGTTGCGTTCGAGGATCGGCGAAAAATGGCCTTCTGTTCGACGGCCGTTGCCATGGTCACGTGATACGCCGACACCCAAGGTATAGGGGCAGACATCCGTGAGCACCATTTCTTCCAAGGCTTCATTTCTTGCCTTCATGCCAGCGGCGACGCATGCGCCCAGCGCAATGGCTTCGTCTGGATGGACATGACGCAACGGCAGTCGGCCGAGCATTCGGGCGACCAATCGGGTAAAGATCGGCATCCGCGACGCGCCGCCAACGAGAATCACTTCGGCTAGATCAGAAGGCGATAGCTTTGCATCTCGAATCGCACGCTCGATGGGTGCGCGAACACGTTGAAGCAGCGATTCGGATGAGCGCTGAAAACGGGCCTCGGTGATTTCCCAGATGTGGTGCTTTCCCTGCAGATCGATGTCGAGGGTGATGCGGTCTTTCGTGCTCAATGCAGATTTCACTTGCTCCATGCGCGTACGAAGCAAGGCGAGCTCTGCACGCGTCAGTGCATTCAAATCGATCTTCATCTCTGTGACGAATAGATCGATCAAGACGTGCAAGAAATCCTCTCCGCCCAAGCGGTTGTCGCCGGCCGAGGCATGCACCTGCATGACGCCATCAAAGATCTCCAGGATCGACACGTCGAATGTGCCGCCACCGAGATCCAGCACGATAAACGTCGCGCCATCCATGCGTTCTTGTAGGCCGTAGGCGAGGGCAGCTGCCGTCGGCTCATTGAGCAGGCGCTCAACTTTGATGCCAGCCAATTCACCCGCAATGCGTGTGGCTTTGCGCTGTGCATCACCAAAATAGGCGGGCACTGAAATGATGGCTTCCGTGACCTTCTCACCTGTGGCCGCTTCCGCATCGGCGATCAGAGACTTCAGAACGAATGCAGACAAATCTTCGGCTCTAAACCCGTGCGAACCCAATCGAGTTTCACGCGAAGTGCCCATCCACCTTTTGAAGGTGGACACACTGCTTTCCGGGTGCGTCATCGCGCGATCACGCGCTGCTGCGCCGACGAGTACGTTGCCTTGATCGTCTAGCGAAATCGCAGACGGTGTGAGGACTTCACCTTGTGCATTAGGAAAAAGCTCAGGGCCGTCCTTGCCAAATCGTCCTACTAACGAATGTGTTGTGCCGAGATCGATACCAATAATCATTCAGTGCGCTCACATCCGGAACACGCCGAACTTCGTGGGTTCGATCGGCGCATTCAAAGATGCATGCAAAGCCAAGCCCAAGACGCGACGCGTGTCAGCTGGATCAATGATGCCGTCATCCCAAAGGCGTGCGGTGGAATGATAGGGATTGCCCTGGTCTTCATACTGCGCACGGATCGGCGCTTTGAAGTTTTCTTCTTCTTCCGCCGACCATGCACCGCCACGAGACTCGATACCGTCGCGCTTTACCGTGGCCAAAACACTGGCAGCTTGCTCGCCACCCATCACACTGATGCGTGCATTCGGCCACATCCACAGAAACCTGCCGCCGTAGGCACGGCCACACATCGCGTAGTTTCCTGCGCCGAAACTGCCACCGATCACCACCGTGAATTTCGGCACATTCGAGCACGCCACAGCCGTCACCATCTTTGCGCCGTCGCGTGCAATGCCGGCATTCTCATACTTTTTGCCGACCATGAAGCCGGTGATGTTTTGCAAGAACACCAAGGGAATTTTGCGTTGATTGCACAACTCAATGAAGTGCGCGCCCTTCAGCGCCGACTCTGAAAACAAGATGCCGTTGTTCGCGATGATGCCGACCGGGCAGCCATGAATATGCGCAAAGCCACAGACCAAGGTAGCGCCGTAACGCGCCTTGAATTCTTGAAACTCGCTGCCATCCACCAAACGCGCAATCACTTCGCGAATATCAAACGGAATTCTCGCTTCTTGCGGCACGATGCCGTACAGCTCGCGCGCATTGAACTTGGGTTCCACCGGTGCGCGCAACTCTGCCACTTTCGGCTTGCCACGATTGAAGGTCGAAACAATGTCGCGCGCGATCGCCAATGCGTGGTGGTCGTCTTCCGCCAGGTGATCAGCAACGCCGGAAACACGCGTGTGCACATCTGCACCACCCAAGGCTTCGGCGTCGACAACTTCACCGGTCGCAGCTTTCACGAGCGGTGGGCCACCTAAGAAGATCGTGCCTTGATTCTTCACGATGATGCTTTCATCGCACATCGCAGGCACATACGCGCCGCCTGCCGTACAACTGCCCATCACAACCGCGACTTGCGGGATGGCTTCGCCACTCATGCGCGCTTGGTTGTAGAAGATGCGACCGAAATGTTCTTTGTCCGGAAAAACTTCATCTTGCAGCGGCAAGAAGGCGCCGCCGGAGTCCACCAAATAAATGCAGGGCAAGCGGTTTTCAAGCGCCACTTCTTGTGCGCGCAAATGCTTTTTGACGGTCATTGGGAAATAGGTGCCACCCTTGACCGTCGCATCATTGGCCACCAGCACACATTCCTGACCCATCACCCGACCGATGCCGGTCACGATGCCTGCAGCGGGGGCTGCGCCGTCATACATGTCTTCTGCAGCCAGTGCATTCAATTCGAGAAACGGTGCGCCCGGATCGAGTAGGGCAGTGATGCGTTCGCGTGCCAACAACTTGCCGCGTGCTTCGTGCTTTTCGCGTGCGGCATCGCCGCCACCTTGTGCCGCGCGTACAAGACGCGATTTGAGTTCGGCCAAAAGACTTTCGTGATAGGCCGTGTTCGCCTTGAATTCGGCGGAGCCAGTGTCTATCCGAGACTTCAATTCGGGCATGAAGAATTCACCGTAAATCAGAATAGATAAGGATACCTTGCCACTGATACAAAGAAGAAAGGCCCGCTTTCGCGGGCCTTTCAGAAGTTTCGACTCCCTTGCGGGAAGCGATATTACTTCTTGGCGTCAGCCTTGACAGCGTCAGCCTTAGCTTCGGTCGCAGCAGCTGCGTCCTTGACAGCGTCAGCAGCCTTGGCGGTTGCGTCAGCAGCAGCAACGGTTGCGTCAGCAGCAGCAGCCTTGGTTGCGTCAGCAGCGCCGGCGGTTGCAGCAGCAGCCGAAGCGGCAGCAGCGTCACCAGCAGCAGCGGCGGCGTCGCCAGCAGCGTTAGCAGCGGTAGCAGCGGCTTCGCCGGTTGCTTGAGCAGCGTCACCAGCAGCAGCGGCAGCGTCGCCAGCAGCAGCTTGAGCTTGGTCAGCCGAAGCAGCAGCTTCGTCGGCCTTTTGTTCGGTTGCGCCGTTGCAGGCAGCGAGAGCGATGGCCGAAGCGGCGATCAGAGCAGCAAATTTGATCTTCATGGAAAACTCCAAAGTTAAGTAGTGGGTGTAAAGCTTTTTGTTGAACCGGTTTTGATCCGGATTCTGAAAGCGGCCGTCAACGAATTGACGGCCGCATATAACGCTCAATTGTCCTTATTGGACGATTGGATTACTTCTTGGCTTCGCCAGCGTCTTTAGCGTCTTCCGTTGCCTTGGCGGCAGCGTCAGCGGCTTCAGCGTGCTGTTCAGCGGCGTCAGCGTGTGCGTCAGCAGCAGCAGCGGTCGGAGCAGCGGCAGCAGCAGCGGCTTCCTTGTTAGCGGCTTCAGCGTTAGCTGCAGCAGCGTCGGCGCCAGCAGCAGCGGTAGCTGCTTCCGGGGTGCCAGCGGTTTCAGCCGTGGTGGCTTGTGCTTCAGCGGCCGATTGGTTGGCTTGAGCAGCCGAGTCAGCGGCTTGGTCAGCGTTCGAGCAAGCGGTCAGGGCGAGGCCCAGGGCGGCAGCCAACAGTGCTTTATTCAAGGTCATGATCATTTCCTTAAGTTGAAAGGTTCAACGCGAGGAATCGCGTTGGATACATTAATGACCAATCCGTGACCCATGTCAATAGACTTGTCCGGATTTTTTTTAGACTACGTTGGTCCCTAGTTATTCGCTCTTCAGGCTGGTCTTCACGCCATCTGAATGGCCACCGCCGTCGCTTCGCCGCCACCGATACAGAGCGAGGCAACGCCGCGCTTGGCACCACGCGCTTGCATGGCATGAATCAGGGTGACCAAGAGCCGTGCACCGCTGCAGCCGATGGGGTGTCCCAATGCAACTGCGCCACCGTTCACATTGATCTTTTCACGGGGGATGTGCAATTCATGCATAGGCAGCATTGCGACCACCGAAAAAGCTTCATTGATCTCAAACAAGTCTACTTCTTCAGCCTTCCAGCCTGCCTTCTCAAGGACTTGCTGGATCGCACCCACGGGCGCGACAGTGAATTGATCCGGCGCAAGTGAATTGGTTGCATGCGCGACAACGGTGGCCAAAATCTCGGCACCGCTCTTCTCAGCGGCTTCGCGCGAAGCGACGACCAAAGCAGCGGCGCCATCGGAGATCTTTGAAGAGGCGGCGGCGGTCAGCACGCCTTCTTTACCGAACGCAGGACGCAGCGTCGGGATTTTCGCCAAATCGATCTTCGCGGGTTCTTCGTCGGTGTCGACAACCACTTCACCTTTACGCGTGCTGACGGTGACCGGTGCGATTTCTGCTTTGAACGCACCACTTGCGATGGCTTCTTGTGCGCGCTTGACGCTTTCAGTCGAATACGCGTCGAGTGCGTCGCGGTCGATATTGAATTTGGCGCAGGTCGCATCACCGAAGACACCCATGGCCTTGCCGTCATACGGGTTGGTCAAACCATCCCACGCCATATGGTCGAGGAACTCGGCACTGCCATAGCGAATGCCCGTGCGCGAACCGTTCAACAAATGCGGTGCATTGGTCATGGATTCCATGCCGCCCGCAACCACGACATTGGCCGTGCCCGCCTTGATCAGGTCGTGGGCAAACATCACGGCCTTCATTCCCGATCCGCACACCTTATTGATGGTGGTGCAACCGGTGCGATGTGGCAGGCCTGCCGCCAATGACGCCTGACGTGCGGGTGCTTGTCCCAAACCGGCCGGCAACACGCAGCCCATGATGACTTCATCCACAGAATCGGTGGACAGCTTTGCGTGCTCAAGTGCGGCCTTGATGGCCGTGGCACCGAGTTGCGGGGTCGGCACGCCCGTGAATTGACCCAACATGGAGCCGATGGCTGTGCGCTTGGCACCGACGATAACGACATCACCCATAAGGAGGTACTTCCAAAAGCAAGGGAATCCCCAATTATGAAGGTTCGAACGCCTCCGCGCGATGTCTTGACAAACAGACTCGGGTGAATGCGCCTACCTGTTGCGCACGCCTCAGCTTTCGCACAGGATTAAGCAGATCAGAAGCCATCAAGCGGGGAGTGCGATGAAGAAACGTTCGATGAACGTGTTGGCGATGGCAGTGACAGCGTCATTGGCACTTGGATTGACCGCATGTGGCGGCGGCGGTGGGACGAAGTCGAGCGGGGGCAGTGGGTCTCCGGTCGGCGGTACACCTAGCACGCCACCGCCGGTGCTCGGCTCGGTCCAACAAGACTTGAGTTTGAAAACCTTGGCGACGCCACCGACGGTCGTTGCACTATTGCCTGCTTCTGGCACGCAGCCGATATACAGCGAACACTTGCGACTGATCAATGCCGATCAAAGCTATGCGAATGGCTTGAAGGGTTCGGGCGTCACCATCGGAATCATGGATTCGGGCGTGAATTCGACGCACCCCACGTTAAATGGTCGAGTGATGTACTCGTTGTTTGCACTGGATCCGGCTGACAACAATGCGAATGTCGACTACGTCAAACCGCATGGCACCGTGGTTGCAGAATTGGCCGCAGGCGCGCCCAGCGGGCAATATGGCGGCGGGGTTGCGCCGTTGTCGAACATTGCGTCGGTGCGCATGATCCAAGATAAAGACCCGGTCGATGACGGGTCAGGTCAAGGCAATGAAATCACGCCTGCAGATGCTGCAGGTATGGGTAATTTCTTAAAAGAAGTGCATCGTCTGATTGCTGATCAAGGTGCGAAAATCTCCAACAATTCATGGGGTGGTTTGTACTGGACCGACCCCGCGGCAACGCCTGGCATCGTTTCAGGATTTGCAGATTTCATTTTGAACCGCGATGGCATCGTGGTGTTCGCCAATGGCAATGCGGGTGACATTGCAGCTTTAAAAGCAAATCCATCTGACATGGCGTCATTGCCCAGCATGTCAGTGGATGCGGCAAAACTGGAAAAAGGTTGGCTCACTGTGGCCGCTTTGGATCCGGCGGTGCCAACGCAGTTGACGTCGTGGTCCCAACAATGCGGCCGCGCGATGAACTATTGTTTGACCGCGCCGGGCATCGTGACCTACATCAGCGCTGATGCCCAATACTATTTGCGCGGTGGCGGCACCTCATATGCGGCACCGCTCGTCTCAGGCGCGGCGGCCGTGGTTTGGTCTGCGTTTCCTTATTTCAATAACGATCTGGTTAGACAAACGCTCCTTGGCACTGCCAAAGATTTAGGTGCGCCGGGCGTTGATCCGGTGTTTGGCTACGGCTTGCTAGACGTAGGCAAAGCAATCAAAGGGCCGGGTCAATTCAATTGGGGCAATGTCACCGTTGCACCCTCTAACAACTCGGTCTGGCGCAACACGATTACGGGCACAGGTGGCTTGATCAAGAACGGCGCCGGCACCTTGACCCTCACTGAAGCGCAAGGCTACACAGGTGGAACAACCGTCAACGCGGGCGCATTGGATGTAAGAAAGGGTCTGAATTCGAAGCTAACGATTGCAAGCGGCGGCTTGGTGTACGCGGCAGGCCGCTTCAATGGCGGGGTAGACAATGCCGGCAAATTCTTTTCAGACCAGAACGCAGTTGTGACCGTGGCAGGCAATTACACGCAATCGGCCTCAGGCAATCTGGGCGTTTGGGTGGGCAACACGGTCAGTGTGACCGGTAGCGCAAACATCAACGGACAGCTAAGCATCTTGGGTCAGAAGTCGGGCTACACCTCGAAGAGCCGCGAGACCGTACTCAATACGTTGGGCGGCTTGACGGGTACATTCGCAACGGTAAAAACGGCTTCGAATGTTTTTCTTGATGCAACGATGAGTTATGACGCGAACAATGCCTATCTCAACGTCACGCGCTTGCAAGTCACTGCGTTAGCGAACGATGCGCAGATGTCTTCTGCAGCCATCAATAGTGCGGGCCGCGTAGAAGCCGCCATGACATCTATCGATGTGGGTGCGGTGGACAACACCAACTTCGTGCTGAGTGCAGCATCACTCCAACATGCGCGAGATCGCGGAGAGGCCGAGCGGAGTTTGCAAAGCTTGGGTGGTGAAATCCATGCTTCATCGGCAGCCATGACGTTTGAGTCTTTAGATATCGGACGTCGAACCGTGACCGATCGGTTGGATCGGTTGATGCAAGGTGACGCGACGTCCGCTTCTTGGTCCCACGCATTGCAGAGCAATGGCAATTTGATCAGTGCTGGCTACAGCGCGCTGGGCATGGATGTCACAGGCAATATGTCGGGCTTTGACATGCGTTGGGGACGCAACGGTGTCTTAGGTGCGGCCTACAGTTCAACGGAAACCAATAGTTGGTTGTCGGCGTTCGGCGATCGAAGCCGCGGCCGTCAGGGTGAGGCACAAATTTACGCGGCTTGGTTTGGTCGTTCTGCCTTTTTGCAAGCACTTGCAGGTGCAGGTCGATTTGATCGCCAAATTGAACGTCATTTGCAGCTAGGTGCCTTGGGCGAAACCGTGACTAGCCAAGTGCATGGCACCTACACGTTTGCGGGTGTCGAAGGGGGTGTCGGCGTGAACGTCGCAGGCATCAGACTGACGCCTTACGTCGGGACCCAGTATGCCAATGCAACAACGCGTGATTTTGATGAAGGCGGTTTGACGGGCTTTGCACTGCGAAGCCGCGGTGGCGATGCGAGCCGTTGGCAAGCCTACTCGGGCCTGCGTGCAGCGCAAAGTTGGACAGTGGGAAATGGCGTGCGGATGGGTTTTGAATTGCGCAGTGAATGGCAGCAATTGCTCGCATCGCAAAACACCTTGAATGCGACGTTCACCGCATTGAACGCTTGGATGCCGGTGCAAGGACTCGGCTTCGCGAAGCACAGCGCGCTTTACAGCTTGGGCTTCAATACCGAGTTTGGGAAAGGCAATGTGCTGAAACTCGATGTGAGTCAGCGGACGTCAACCTTGGGCACGAACACTGCCGCAATGCTGACGTATCAGCGCGGCTTCTAACAAAAAAGGCGCTGCAGAGCAGCGCCTTTGTTCAACTATTCCCGGCGAACAGTTCCCGCCCAATCAGCATTCGCCTGATTTCATTGGTGCCGGCACCAATTGCATACAGCTTTGCATCGCGCAACAAGCGACCTGTTGAGAATTCGTTGATGTAGCCATTACCGCCCAGTGCTTGAATGGCTTCGAGAGTGACTTCCACTGAGGCTTCCGAGGCATGCATTAAGCACGCAGCAGCATCCACTCGGCTCTTGAATCCAGCGTCGTAATCACGGGCTGTTTGATACGCAAAGGCACGGCTGGATTGCAGCTTCGTGTACATGTCTGCAATTTTGGCTTGCATCAGTTGGAAGGTGCCAATGGAAACGTCGAATTGTTTGCGCTCGCGTACATAGGGCAGGGTGATGTCCAGCGCGGCTTGCATTAGGCCGAGCGGACCACCGGTCAACACCAAGCGCTCCGTGTTCAAGCCGCTCATCAAGACTTTGACGCCTTGGTTGACTTCACCGAGCACGTTTTCTTGCGGAATCTCGCAATTCTCGAACACGAGTTCGCACGTATTTGAACCGCGCATGCCCAACTTGTCGAGCTTTTGTGCCGTGCTAAATCCTTTCATGCCGCGCTCAACAATGAAGGCGGTCATACCGCGGCTACCGGCGTCTTTGGGGGCGGTGCGCATGTAAACCACCAAGACATCAGCCTCCGGGCCATTGGTGATCCACATCTTGTTGCCGTTAGCGACCCACACGTCGCCTTTCAATTCTGCGCGGCAGCTCATTGAACCCACAACGTCAGAACCCGCGCCGGGTTCGCTCATGGCCAGCGCACCCTTCCATTCGCCACTGCACAACTTAGGCAAATATTTTTCGCGCTGGGCTTGGTTGCCGTTCGCATACAAGTTGTTGACGCACAAATTCGAGTGCGCGCCATAAGAGAGACCGACCGAGCCTGAGGCGCGCGAAATCTCTTCCATCGCCACCATGTGCGCGAGGTAACCCATTTCGCTACCGCCAAACTCGGCAGGCACCGTGATGCCCAGCAAGCCCATGTCGCCGAGCTTCGACCACAGGTCCTGTGGAAAGACGTTTTCCTCATCTATAGCGGCAGCACGCGGTGCAATCTCGCTTTCTGCGAAACGGCGAACGGCATCGCGTAGCGCATCGAGCTCTTCGCCAAGACTTGGAACACGCATCTCTTACTCCTTGAAACAATGTGTCGGATTAAAACGCCGGCCTGAAACGACAAGCCCTCTTTACAGAGGGCTTGTCAGAGACTTTACCGCGAGCAATCAATTGCCGCGAATACGGCCCTTGAAGCGGGCCGCACCACGACCCATCGGCAACTTCAGTTTGCCCATGGCGGCGATGCGCTCTTCGGCCAAACGGTCAGCGGCTTGGTAGGTCGGAATGTTGTCGCGTTCCGAGATTTCATAGATGCGCGACAGGTTGTGATAGATCGTACGCATCATGCGCATGGCGCGTTCGCGGTTATAGCCGTCAATTTCGAGCGACACGTTCATCACGCCACCGGCGTTGACTGCATAGTCAGGCGCATACAAGATGCCGCGCTTGGACACTTCGTCACCAATCGCGTTGTTCACCAATTGGTTGTTTGCGGCACCACAGATCACCTTCGCCTTCAAGCGCGGCAAGGTGTTTTCGTTGATCGTGCCGCCCAAGGCGCACGGCGAGTACACGTCTACCGGGACGTCGTAAATCTCGTCGAGACCCACGGCTTCCGCACCGTATTCGCTCACAGCCTTGTCTACGAGTTCTTTGTTGATGTCAGTGACGAACACTTTGGCGCCGCGTTCGTTCAACAACTTCACATATTCCATGCCGACGTGGCCGAGGCCTTGCACTGCGAACGCGTACTTGCCAACTTCTTCGTCACCGAACTTCTTCGACAGCGTTGCCATCAAACCTTGCAACGTGCCGTAGGCGGTGAACGGCGACGGGTCACCCGAACCACCGTGCACTTGGTGCACGCCGGTCACGTATTCGGTTTCGCGGTAGACATATTCCATGTCGTTCACGTCGATACCGACGTCTTCAGCGGTGATGTAACGACCACCCAAAGATTCAACGCATTGGCCGAAAGCGCGGAACAAAGCTTCCGACTTATCCGTGGCCGGATTGCCGATGATGACGGCTTTACCACCGCCCAAGTTCAGGCCGGCGACTGCGTTCTTATAGGTCATGCCGCGCGACAAACGCAGCACGTCGTTCAATGCTTCGTCCTCGCTACGGTAGGGCCACATGCGCGTACCGCCCAACGCCGGTCCCAAGACCGTGTTGTGGATCGCGATGATGGCTTTCAAGCCCGCGTCCTTGTTGTGGCAGAAAACGACCTGTTCGTGGCCCGTGGTATCGAGGGTTTCAAAAATCATTTGTAAGCTCCAGCGCGAAGTCAGGCGAAGGATTCGACTGAGGGCGCTTTGCGAAGGTGATTAAGGGGTTTGCCCGGCCGGGATCAGGCCGACAACGAGCCGCAATATTTTAGTCCAAATGGCGACTGAGAGCATTTTTCTCCATGCGTCGAAGCATGGTGCTGGCTGAATACGCTGAATCGACCGTCTCTATAAGTGACGGGGCTACAATTGAAGGTTAATGATTTTGATGGGAATACAGATGAACGCATCCGCCGAAACCGTTCCAGCGGGTAGCACTGAAAAGTCGCCGCTCCGCTTTGTCACCGCCGCCAGCTTGTTCGACGGCCACGACGCAGCCATCAATATCATGCGCCGTTTGATCCAGGGCCAAGGCGCCGAAGTCGTGCATTTGGGCCATAACCGTTCTGTGGAAGACGTTGTGCGCGCCGCATTGCAAGAAGACGCTGACGGCATTGCCTTGTCGTCCTATCAAGGTGGTCACGTCGAGTACTTCAAGTACATGGTGGACATGCTGCGCGAGCGCGGCGCACCGCATATTCGTGTGTTTGGTGGTGGTGGCGGCACCATTACGCCTGAAGAAATTCGCGAGCTTGAAAGCTATGGCGTCGAGCGCATCTACCACCCGAATGACGGCATGCACATGGGCTTGGTGTCCATGATCGAAGACGTCGTGAAGCGCGCTGAGAATGGCCGGCTTCCGGTAGACACGCCGCACAAAGTGCACTTCGACAATGAAATTGAAATCGGCCGCATGTTGTCGGCGATTGAAGACGGCTTGGTGGGCGAGGGCGATCTGGCCCATATGCGTAAAGAATGGCAATTGGCGGGTGGTAAGACTCCGGTGATTGGTATCACGGGCACCGGCGGTGCAGGCAAGTCCTCAGTGACCGATGAATTATTGAACCGGTTCCTCGCCAGCTTCCCGGACATGCGTATTGCGGTGATCTCGGTCGACCCCACGCGTCGACGTACCGGCGGTGCCTTGTTGGGTGACCGTATTCGTATGAACTCCTTGCGTTCGAAACGCGTGTTCATGCGTTCGATGGCGACCCGTCGCCAACATGCCGCAACCAATATTGTGTTGAACGATTCAATCTCTTTCATCAAGTCCTTGGGCTATGACTTGGTGATTGTTGAAACCGCCGGTATTGGCCAGAGCGATTCAGAGATTGTCGACTTGGTTGATTTCTCGATGTATGTGATGACGAGCGACTACGGCGCCGCGTCGCAACTCGAAAAAATCGACATGCTCGATTTCGCCGATTTGATTGTGTTGAACAAGTACGACAAGCGCGGCGCAGAAGATGCCCTCCGCGATATTCGTAAACAGTGGAAGCGCAACCGCGTGCAGTTCCAACTGCCCGACGAACAAGTGCCGGTGTACCCTACGATCGCCTCGCAATTCAATGACCCTGGCGTGTCTTGGATGTTTAGCAATCTCACGCGCCTGCTGCGCGAAAAGTTGTCGTTGCCTGAAGCCAAGTGGAATCCGGACATCAACACCGATGTCAAAGAACCGCGTGCCACCGTCCTCATTCCCGGCGCACGCATCCGTTATCTTGCCGAGATCGCCGAGCAAGGCCGCGCCATCAACCGTCGCATCGAAACGCAAGCAGAAACCGCTGACCGAGTGCAGAGCCTTTGGCAAGCACTGAGCGAGCTGGAAGATAAAGACCTGCCTGCCCAACTGTCGTTGTACCCACACGCGTCCCTTCAGCAGGACGCAAGCCAAGCGGACAGGAGCCTACTGACCCTCCGTCAGCGCTATAACGATGCGTTGCAATCTTTGGACGCCGAGGCGTTGAAGCTTCTCCGCGAATGGCCGGAGCGCCTGAAATCCATCACCGAAGATGTCAACGAATACCAAGTTCGTGACAAAACTATTCGTGTAGAAAATTACCGCGAGTCGCTTTCACATCAACGCGTCCCGAAAATCGCAGCGCCGACCTACAAAAGCTGGGGCGAGCTGCTCACCTTCTTGCAAAAAGAAAACTTGCCCGGCGCTTACCCCTATACCGGTGGCGTATATCCGTACCGCCGAACGGGCGAAGACCCCATCCGCATGTTCGCGGGTGAGGGCACACCAGAACGCACCAACCGTCGCTTCCATTATTTGAGCGTTGGCCAACCCGCTGCACGTTTGTCGACGGCATTCGACAGCGTGACGCTTTACGGTGAAGACCCCGCGCCGCGCCCGGACATCTTCGGCAAGATCGGTAACTCGGGCGTCAATATCCCGACCTTGGACGACATGAAGAAGCTGTACTCCGGTTTCGATCTGTGTGCGCCGACCACCAGTGTGTCGATGACCATCAATGGCCCGGCGCCGATGATCTTGGCGATGTTCATGAACACCGCGATTGATCAACAGGTTGAGAAGTACTTGAAGGCCGACGACGCACGTTGGGCCGAAGCAGAAAAGACCATTGCGAAACTGTTCGAAGGACGCGATCGTCCGACTTACTCCGGCGAACTGCCGCCGACCAATGATGGCCTCGGTCTTGGCTTGCTCGGCGTTACCGGCAATCAAGTGGTCGACGCCGACACCTATGCCCGAATCAAGGCAGAGACACTGAAGTTGGTGCGCGGCACCGTGCAAGCCGACATCTTGAAGGAAGACCAGGCGCAAAACACCTGCATCTTCAGCACAGAATTCGCGCTGCGCATGATGGGCGACATCCAGCAGTACTTTGTTGACCACGGCGTGCGTAATTTCTACTCGGTCAGCATCTCGGGTTATCACATTGCCGAAGCCGGCGCGAACCCCATTTCGCAATTGGCCTTCACGTTGTCGAACGGCTTCACCATCGTCGAGTACTACTTGGCGCGCGGTATGAAGATTGACGATTTCGCACCCAACCTGAGCTTCTTCTTCAGCAACGGTATGGATCCGGAATACACCGTGATTGGCCGTGTGGCTCGCCGTATCTGGGCGCGTGCCATGCGTGAGCGTTACGGCGCCAGCGCGCGTAGCCAGATGATGAAGTACCACGTGCAGACGAGTGGCCGCTCATTGCACGCGCAGGAAATTCAGTTCAACGACATCCGCACCACGCTGCAAGCGTTGTATGCCCTGTTCGACAACTGCAACAGCCTGCACACCAATGCGTATGACGAAGCCATCACCACGCCGACCGAAGAGTCCGTGCGTCGCGCCGTGGCGATTCAAATGATCATTAACAAAGAGCTTGGGCTGAACTTCAACGAGAACCCTTGGCAGGGCAGCTTTGCTGTCGACTATCTGACCGACATCGTCGAAGAGGCTGTCTACAAAGAGTTCGAAGCCATCAGCGAACGCGGTGGCGTGCTCGGCGCGATGGACACCATGTACCAACGCGGCAAGATCCAAGAAGAATCGCTGTACTACGAGCACAAGAAGCACGACGGCAGTCTGCCGCTGGTGGGCGTGAACATGTTCTTGCCGAAGGAGCACGCGGGCGAGATTGCGACTGAGATTGAATTGATTCGTTCGACGCCGGAAGAGAAGGGTCAGCAGATCAGCAACGTTGCACTGTGGCAGGCCTCACGAAATGGCTTGGCACCGGTGGGCGAGACCGACCATGCGCATGTCATCGAAGACGGTAGTGACGCCGGTGAAACACATGATGGGCACGGCCTGGGTTATCTGCAGCAAACGGCGCGGGATCGGAAGAATGTGTTTGAGGCTTTGATGGAGGCGGTGAAGACGCATTCGTTGGGGCAGATTTCGCATGCGTTGTATGACGTGGGTGGGGAATATCGTCGGAATATGTAGCGCACCGCTTGTGGTTCGAACTATTTGCAAGAGCTTTTGTGCGGTTTGCTTAAGTTTGGAAATGGAATTCGAAAGAGCCAGCTGAAAACTCAACTTCATCGGGTTTCCTTGTGTCGGCAATTTAACGCCTGAAGCCTGTTGATTTGGGAACACTTTCCATTCGACATTAGAAGCTGGCGGCACTTTCGAGCAAAGAATTTATTCATTTAGAGAGATCAGGGGCGTGGCATGGAGTTTCAAGTCATTGAATGGAACGAATCGCTCCCCTCAGCGGGTACATCTCGAAGCTATCTAAAAATTGATCGTTGGGATGACTGGAGGAAATTCAGGACTCAATTCCAGCTATTTGTTTTTGACCGCAAAGGTACTCTGCACGAATTAGGTAATGTAAAGATTGGAAGTTATGGCCTCAAGCCAGGCGATGTGGTTCAGCTCGGTGTAAGGGCCCCGCACCTGCCCTCTCAGTTCACATCACTCTCCGAGGAATACTTCTCTTTAGGCCAGAGTGAGAACTACTACGAAACACTCGCAAACCTTTCATCTGAAGAAAAAAATGCAATCTTGTTAGGGCTGCGCGATATCGCCTTCGATCCGGCCTTATTTGCCAAAGTTGAAGGCGAAGAGGTGGTTTATGAATCGCTCCTCAGATTTGTTTCGGCGACGACTGTACGAACTCGTTTCAATCGTTTGGTGAAAGGGGACGCAACGCTGACGCCCTATAGTTTCAAGTACGAGTTCCCCGCATCTGGAAACATTTTGGCGCCTGCTGTGGCTCCCACATTTGTCGTCACCCCGCAATCAGCCCCTCCCACCAATGTGCACGTGATCATTGGCCGAAATGGAGTAGGAAAAACGAGATTCATGCAGGGACTAGCGCACAGTCTCCTTGGATACAATCAAGATATAGATGGCGGCCCAGTTGGAACACTTACTTTTCGAGAACAAGAAGTATCGAACGACGGAGACCCAGGCTTTGCCGGTTTGGTGTCTTTGTCATTTAGCGCATTTGATGACTTCGTTCTTCCTGAGCCCAAGACTAGGATTGCAGCTCATTCTGTAGGTTTGCATTCCATTGATGGCGATACAGGAAGTCGAATTACTCGAAATCCTGAGCAGCTCGCGGACGATTTTAGTTCGAGTTTCTCGTCTTGCCGTCGTGGTCCAAGGCGAGACCGATGGACAAAAGCCGTGGGGCAGTTGTACAACGACCCCGTATTCTCTGACGCGGATCCGCTCAGTTTGCTGAATCTAGATGAAGGTTCTTGGGCTGAGAAAGCAAAATACTATTTCGCGAAACGACTCAGTTCCGGTCACAAGATTGTTCTATTATCAATTACCAAGCTAGTGGAGTTAGTCGACGAGCGGACTTTGGTTCTATTGGACGAACCTGAAGGGCATCTTCATCCACCCTTGCTTTCTGCATACATCAGGAGCGTTTCAGAGTTGTTGACGTCGCGAAACGGCGTGGCAATTGTTGCTACACACTCTCCTGTGGTCCTGCAAGAGGTTCCAGCTTCCTGTGTTTGGGTGTTGGAGAGGCGCGGCAGAACTTCAGAAACTTACCGGCCTTCTCTTGAGACCTTTGGAGAGAACGTAGGGCGCCTTAGTCGTGAAATCTTTAGCTTGGAGGTGACACACTCAGGGTTTCATCGTCTCTTGCTTGAGGCTTCAAGAAATAGTTCAAACTTCGAAGAGCTAATGAGCACCTTTAGCGGACAGCTTGGCGCTGAAGGTTCGGCAATTGCGCGCGGCATGATGCTGCGAAAGGAAATTGTGCAGTGAAGAAGATTCCTGCGCCTTCCGCGAAGCTAAAAGACGTCTTCGATAAATGTGTATCTAGCATCGGAAACCATGGTAGGCGGAAGAGATTTGAGGCTATCAACTCTTACTTGTCCCAAGCTGAGAAGCTTTATGATGAGCGCGCTGAAAAATCTGAGCTATATTTATTCGAAGAATCCAGCGCGGTTGGAGACGTTACTGGCGACGAACTCTCTAAGCTCTATTCACAAACTTTCGTGCGAGTTGGCGGGCCGACTCGCGACATCTACGAGCTGCTTCGTAAAGCTCCTGGAAACATTTGCCCTCTCTGCAATCAACGCGTCGTTTCAACTCTTGACCACTACCTCCCTAAGGGGCGCCATCCTTCGTTTGCGGTCACTCCCATTAATCTTGTACCTGCGTGCAAAGACTGCAATGTAGATTCGAGCCAGAAGCGACCGAATGATGCAGGGGAGCAGACGCTCCACCCATACTTTGATGACGTTGATGATCAGAAATGGTTGGTCGCAGAAGTTGTGCCGGATAGCCCTCCTGGGATTTTGTTTTATGTGCGTGGTATCCCAACTTGGTCAAGCGTAAAAAACAGTATTGTGTCATCACATTTCAAGGCATATCGCTTGTCGGATCTATACGCTGCTCACGCCGGATCAGAACTTGTGAATATCTACATCGACATGGATGATGCTCGGCTACTCTCGAAGCCGTTAGAGATCCAATCGCATCTCGTTTTACAAGCAAAGAAACGTAGGCTCGTTTTCAATAATTCGTGGCAAGCTGCACTGTTTGAGGCTCTGTCTGAGTCAGCTTGGTTCTGTGAGGGAGGAATTCTAGAAGTGCGCAAGAGTCTGTTGTTTCCGGCAAATTATTTACAAACGTATGAATAATTTGTTTGAAGCCGACGTCGGAAAGACGGACCTATTCCATACTCGATCCTTCTCGAACGTTGGCGTGAAGTGCTGGTTGATGTCTTTGTCGCGAGAAACGAGAGCAGTCAAGCATTATTCTTTGCCGCTGCCGAAGGCTACGTTCTATTCGCCAAGCCCTATTTGATTGCGCCTTCTGAGATGGTACGTAAATCGTCGAGCCAACAAATAAACGCAAAGTCCGAAGTATGTGGATCCCGCCAAAGCATTGCTTCGCTTGGAAAGGTAATTTTTGAAGCTAAGTAGTGCGTCGCCAAAGCCTCTACGTCCGCTTTTGTTTGATGATTTCTGTGGGCGCACGCATTTCTTACAATCTGACAATGTTTTGGCCCCAAGAGGCCTCCAGCAAAGTGGCTAATCAGCGTTCTCGCATTTCCCGGATTCAATGCCGTGATAATGCTGACGGATTTGCCTGGGTCGCCCCAAGTTGGTTCTTTCCACAATTCAGTGTTTGTTTGTGCCAAATTTATGCTGTGGCCTTTTGCTGCCCGAATGGCTATATAGGAAGACCGCTGCCAAGTACTTGGGTTTACTGAGGCCGCATGTACTGTGCCATTGGCGGTTGTGCAGCCGAGACTGGAATGGATCGCAACATTCCGTGCAAACGAGCAATAGGCCTGCCATGCATCGGAAAGCGCTCCCTCCATTAGGTGCCTGCGCTGGATTCTGCCCGTCAAAGAGTCGTACGTAAGCGCTTCACGGAAGGCGCGTTCGCAACGCGAAAGCTGCTCATGCAACATAAATTGCAGGGGCATCAAGTTCACGCAGATCGTCCGGCCTACAGTTGGTTGCGAAGTGCGCGACAGATGATTGCTATGCGTTCATGTCTTTGTCGCTCACGATTGGATCCTGCGCTCATTGCATCAACATACTCTGGAAACCGGCTCATATCTTTGCTTTCGTGCGCAGCTGAAAGCTCGAGCAAATTTGCAGTCGCTCTTTCTGGTTCACAGCCCAGGGCTGCGCCAATCGGGGGAATACCCGACGATGCATCAAATCCAGGAAGCCCGTATTTGTTGTGGTAAATTGCGCACCAAAGCGCATGTAGGGCAAAGGGCTTTGTCATATACGATCCACGAATGCGCGATAAGTCTCGCGCGATCACACCGAATATCTCCAGCAAGACTTGTTCTGTCTTAACGGACTGAGGGAAAGACGCCTCTGAATCATGCTTCTTGTAAATGGAATGTAGCTTTGCGTCGCTGGTGCTTACTACGCCTTGTTCCATCGCAAGCGCGAGATCCGCGATGAAAGCGGCGTCAGCCATTCTGACGAGCTGTCGAGTCGTGAAGATGTCCCATTCAGTCAAGAGTGTGAAGCTGTCCAATACTCGATTGACCATATCTTTGAATTCGCCGAAGAATTCTGAATGCCTCTTTTCTGCTGCATTAAGAGGAAGCGTGAACGCATTCATTCGACGAAACATCTGGAGTATTTCAGTACGTCCAGCATCTCGGATCACGTCAACGGATACTGTGTAGAAGAGAAATTTCTCTTGTGCATCCTCATCGAGATCAGAGAAGCGCAAACCCGCGTGCTTAGGCGAATTGCTGCCCAGCGCGAACTTGTCAGATAAGAAGTCGTGAATTGTCGTAATTCTCTGCTGACCGTCGACAATTTCGGTTCGAACTCGCTTGGACTTTCTATCAAGAAACTCATGGAGGTAGATCTTGGGGAATGGATAACCCTCCAAAATTGTGTCGACAAAGTAACTTCGGGCGGAATTCGGCCATAGTCCAGGAGAGCGCTGATACTGGTGGTTCGCCACCAAGTCTCCTCGGGCAATCATGTCTCGAAGATTCGCGATTGACGGTTTGCTTTCGTCAAGTTTCATGTCTGCACCGCAATGGATAGGAATGTAATAGATAGTAGCAATCCGTAGAAACGGGATCGGGTTCACGTTCCTGAACTGGAAAAGTGCGAAATGCGTCGGAAAAAATTTCTGATGGCAAGGCTTTGGCTATGTTAAAAGTCCGAGACACCGCACAATGCCATTTGAGGGGGTTCAGGGTTCTGCTGTTGTCGGGCCAGCTCGGGATCCGGTTAAATATCGTCATTGCCAACGGAGAATTTTCTGACAGCTCCCGTACCACAGTTCAGAAAAAAGAGTTCAAAGACAGTAAATTGGCGCATATGCACGCTGCCAACTCGCTAAAGGCCAATTGAGGGGAAGCAAAAGGCTGCATCTAATATTCCTCATGCATCTCTAAACATTGGTGCTTTTTGGCCGCCCTTTGCCGGATATCGGAACGCGACAAACTCGTTGATGCGGGAAGTTCAAAGCCATACATATTCGAAGTTTCTCCCCATTTAGCTAAGCACTTCATAGCAAATGCAGTAAGTACGGCAGAAAATGTTGTTTTATGGCCGAATTCTCACGCTATGATTGCGAAACGCCTTCAAACGGCGTTTCCTGAAACTAACTGTGCGCTGCGTTTAATTCCCCCGGCAGCGTGCACGTTTCAGTCTTTACGCTAAGCATTGATTTCGGGGGGAATCATGGGACTCAAACGCATTAGAAAACCCAGTGACGACGCGTTGACACGTGTGCGCTGGGATCAGCTCGAATCCATTCTGGCCGTTTACTACAAGAATCAGGGCTACCAAGTCGAGCACGTCGGTACAGGCGGCGCATCAGGGCAGCGCTACGACGGCGGTATCGATCTAAAGCTTCGGAAAGGTGATGAATACGTCGTCGTCCAAGTGAAGCACTGGAACACGCGGCAGGTGCCGCACAACGAAGTTCATCAATTGCTCGGTGTGATGACAACACAGCAAGCGACACGCGCAATTTTGCTGACCAGTGGTGAATTCACCCACGCAGCCAAACTAGCTGCAAACAAAGCAGGTCAGATTGAGCTTGTGGATGGTCGGGCGCTTCGCGACATGGTGGGCCCGCTTGTCGACATCGAGAAAACAGAGGTGGCGCCGGCCAAATTGAGTTTTGTCTCTGGTTTCCGTATGCCGAAAAAGAAAGAAGACGTCCCCTTGGGCATTCGCTTGCTGCTTGTGGCTATCAGCTTCCTGGTGATGCTGTGGGTGATCCGAACTGCGATTGGCAATTTCAATAACGAAATGCACAAATTTTCGCAGCAGAGTGTCGCTCGTGCGGAAGCAGCTGCGCACAAAGCCCAAGCCGCTCAAGCTGCGCGGCCGAGTGTGGTTCACGTACAGGCATCAAAACCCGTGCAGCCTTTGCCCAGCGTTCAAGCCGAAGTCAGTCAACCGAAATACGAAACGTGGGGTGCGCCGAGCCAGCCGCGGGTAGAAGAGGTCTCTGCAGTCGGACCCAAAGAAACGGCGGCTGAGCGTAAGGCGCGTGAGGCCTACCTCCGGGCAATTCCAGAGGTCTGAAATGCCTACCGCCTCCGGGCAGGCATTCAGTACACCAATTACGCCTTCAATTCGAAGATGGGTTCGAAGCCCGCATAGATCAAACGCATCCCGTCAAATGGCATGGGATTGGTCTTGGGGTCCATCCGCGGATCGTTGGATTCCATCATCTTCTTCATGCCGGCATCGCGCGTGGCTTTGTCAGGCCATTCGATCCATGAGAAGACAACGGTTTCGTCATCGGTTGCTTTGACGGCGCCGTAAAAATCGGTGACTTTGCCGCGCGACACGTCGTCACCCCAGCATTCCACGACGCGCGTTGCGCCGTACTCAATGAAGACCGAGTCGCCCTTTTCGCAGTGGGCGATAAATTTCTCCTTGTTGGCAGTCGGAACCGCCAATACAAAACCGTCGATATAGGCCATTCGGGAACTCCAGTTCAGGGCTCACCAGAATCAACCGTTCGACCTTCAAATCAGGTGAAAATCAACAAACCCATTCACGCATAAAAACCCGGCGGTTGGGCAGCGTCGAGCTCGTAGTGGATCAGCACAATACATTGCGACGCAAACAGCATTTTCTTGCCTAGGGAAATGCGCTGCGTGCCCATGCGCTCCAGGCTATTGAAGGTCTTCTTGGGCATAGGAATGTGATCCGTCAGCAGAAAGCAGGGGTTGCCTTCGAACGGCTGATCGCGAATGGACTTGCCCTTGGGATCCAAGACAAACAATTGGTGATCTTCGGAAAGCACCTGGACCAGTCGTTCAAAGCTCAGTGTTCGCACTTCAACGCCCGACTCAACCGGTCGTGTTTCTTCTTTGCCCATGCCTTGTGAGACATCAAGTGCTTTGGCCACCTTGGCGAGCAGGGCGGCTTCGTTAAAACCGGTTAGCTCGTGCATGTCATTGACCGAAAAACGGATGGTCCGCGAATAGTCCTTGGTGCTTTCCAAGACCAAATAGACCACGACATCCGGTCGATGCGATTGCGCCACAAAGATCGCATTCATCAAGGAGTGCGCCAGCACTTCGGTATGCGCATCTTGCCCAACGGCGGCGATCAGTTTTTGACTCTCGGTCGGTGCGGCGCGCGCCCGTAAAACAAAGGTTCTCATCCACGCAATTATGTCTGATTGCGCGCGCCAAGTAGTACGATAGGACTGGGATCTAGGGACATTTATGATGAGCGGAAACATGAGCGATTCGTCGCGTGTGGAACAGGGGGGTCAAGAAGGTGCTGAAGAGGGTGGTCTTTACCGAACATTGCTCGAGTCGACCAAGGCCATTCCTTGGAAGATTGACTGGGCCACGATGACTTTTGAGTACATCGGTCCACAAATTGAACCTTTGCTTGGCTGGGCACCTAATACTTGGAAGACCGTCGACGACTGGGTCAATCGCATGCATCCGGAGGATCGCGAGTTCGTTGTGAACTACTGCGTCTCCCAATCGCAGGCGGGTGTGGACCACGAAGCAGACTATCGCGCACTCAAGCCTGATGGCGATTTCGTCTGGATTCGAGACGTCGTACACGTGGTGCGAAATTCGAAGGGTGAAGTGCAAAGCCTGGTCGGCTTTATGTTCGACATCAGCGAGCGAAAAGCCACCGAACACGAACTGCACCGCCTCAATGAAGAGTTGGCCTTGCTTTCGTTCACGGACGGACTCACGGGCATTGCCAATCGTCGGATGTTCGACAAACGGCTCGAAACAGAGTGGAAAGAATCTGGCGACTCTCGTTTGCCGATGTCGCTCATCGTGCTGGATATCGATTACTTCAAGGCCTACAACGATATCCACGGTCATTTGGCGGGTGACGAGTGTTTGAAGAAAGTCGCAGGTGCATTGCTCAATGTCATGCGTCGATCGAGTGATGTTGTCGCGCGTTTTGGTGGCGAGGAGTTCATCATCCTGATGCCGGATACGGACCAAGCCACGGCGCATGAGCTTGCACAGGCCTGCGTGCGCGAGATCGCAAAACTGCAGATCGCGCATGGCGGCTCGGATGTAAGTGAATACGTCACAGCGAGCTTTGGCGTGGGTACAGCGAGCGTGTTTGAGAATCAAACATCAACCGGCTTTGTGCACGCGGTTGACCGCCTGCTCTATAGCGCCAAGACGGCAGGCCGTAACAAAATTGTCTTGAATGAGATGGAGAACATCTGATGAACAAGAATACGGTGTGTCTTTGGTACAAAGACGACGCCGAGGCGGCGGCCCGCTTCTACACGGACCTTTTTCCAAACAGTGAAATGGGTCGTGTCCATTACGCGCCTTCCGACTACCCGGGTGGAGAGAAAGGCAACGCATTAACCGTGGATTTTGTCGTTGCGGGCATCCCGTGCATCGGCATCAACGGCGGCGATGCCTTCAAGCACAGCGAAGCATTTTCCTTTCAGATCTCGACGACCGATCAGGCGGAAACGGATCGCTATTGGAATGCCATCGTCGGCAATGGCGGCGAAGAAAGCCAATGCGGATGGTGTCGTGACAAATGGGGTCTGAGCTGGCAAATCACCCCGCGCGTCTTGACCGATGCCATGGTGCAGGGTGGCGACGTCGCGAAGCGCGCCTTCGATGCCATGATGCAGATGAAGAAAATTGACGTGGCCAAGATCGAGGCAGCGATCCGCGGTTAGACCCTGCAGCTTGAATTTGTATTGGTTTAAAGCGTCGACTTGATGACGCAATCCCTACCGGCTTCCTTAGCCGAGTAGAGCGCAGCGTCGACGTAGTGCAACAAATCTTCCAGCGCATGCTGAGATTCCGAATCAACAACAACGCCCACACTGGTGGTCAGATTCGCTAACTGTTTATCGGGAAGTACGATCGGTTTTTCCGCAAGCACCGCGCGCAGCCGCTCTGCGAAGTCGATCGCATTCTCTCGGCTCATCCCGCACATCAGAATCAAGAATTCTTCACCGCCCCATCGACACACAACGTCTGCAGATCGCGCAGCACCCTTGAATCGTTGCGCGGCTTCGATCAGCACGGCGTCGCCGGCCTCGTGGCCATGAATGTCATTGACGGTTTTGAAGTGGTCCAGATCGGCCATGATCAAAGCCACAGGCAATCCCATTTTCTGACAATGTTCAATTTTGGGCTTGGCAACATTTAGAAAGCCGCGACGGTTGAACAAGCCCGTGAGCGGATCGCTTTGCGCCAAGCGCATGGCCGTGACGTGGTCGATTCGGTCGCGACGCAAACGCAAGCCCAAGGCCATCGCCCAAAGTGTCGCCTCAATCAGAACACCAATTTCAACGGCTCGGAACGTGTAGTCGTTGAAGGGGATGCGGCCGACAACCGCTTGGCTGGTGATGACAAGCCCGGTCAACCTACAAGAGGACGCAATGAGGAAAATGCCCGCGAGGTCGCGCTTTTTCCGCACAGCAAGAATGCCAAGGCACACTTCCAACAGTGTGAATAACATCAGGAACGGAAAAGAAAGCAGCAATGCAATTCGATCGAAATCGAATGCGATCACCGTGCCCATAAACGTGAGGACGATACGCGTCATCCACTTGAGCTTGAAGTCCAGCTTCGGTGCCCAGCTGCGCGAATCCAGAAACTCTCGCGAGAACCACAGGCCGCTGCTGGCAAACAGGGCCATGCCGGACAAAATCATCGCCCTTGCCACATGCGAATCATTCGGCCACAACCACAGTGAACCGACGCCCGAATAGCCCACGTGCATGAACAGATACATTGTGACGTACAGCACGTAACGGCCTTGTGCCTTGTCTTTAAGCGCGGCCCAAAGTAGGGCATAGGTCAAGATCAATGCGAGCAGAAAGCCGTGCACACTGCCATTCCAAGCTTCAGCGCGTGATTCCATCGCGGCGGTCAGCGGCATTGGCACGACGCGCATGTCCAGCGCAGCTGATGCATTGCTATTCACGCGAATAAACAACTCGCTCGTGCCCGTCTGAAGTTCGGTATCAAATCCGAAGCCCACGCCAGGGCGGAGATCCTTGGCAGGCAATTCGCGAAGACCCGCGTGCCAAGTTTGGACGCTTCCATCAGGTCGCCGTAGCCAAGCTTCGAGTCGACCCGTCCAGCCTTGCGCGACATAGATGCGATAGGGCGCGGCGGTTTCGGCATTGTGGATCGACAAGTGGATCCAAGTCGGCGGTGCCAGGTGACCGAAGTTCGGTACGTCGTCTTTTGAAGCCGAGAACAAGCCTTTCGCGTAAGCGGATTCGGCTTCCTTCAACGTCAAAGGTTTGCCGCGTGTCTCATGCAATATCTGGGCAGACTTGCCGATGCGTGCATACGCACGTGCGTCTTGCTGAACTTCCACACGCGATTGTGCGGTCGCGGTTGCCGCTGCAAATACGGCCGCGAAGATCAGACCAAGGCTGAATTTAAGGATGAAGCGCGGCAAGTGATGACGACTCATCGTGACCCCCCTGTCGCGCGTGAGACGAGTTTTAGAATCGCACGTTTGATCTGTATTCGTCACCCAATACTTCAAGAAAGTGCCGATAAGATCACACGCATTGATTAAACTGCTTACAACTTAAGTCGGATCAAAGCGTGTGAACAGTGCGATAGGTCATCCGGGACAGCCTTGGGGCGACGACGAGCGGCTGGCTTGGCGTCAGAGCCGCACCAAGCAGCGCAGCTACTTTCAGGACGTGGTGCCTGACATCGAACGCTTGCGTGATCGCTTCGAAGTGACCCAGTACGGCACGCTGAATTATGAGAGCGATGGGGCGTTTCCGCTTTTCGTACTGAAATCAAGCGCTTGGCGTGAAGACCTGCCATTTGCTTTGATCACCGGAGGCGTGCACGGATACGAAACGAGCGGCGTCAAAGGCGCGCTTCAGTTTGCAGACCGCCATGCCACCGCCTTTGAAGGCCGACTCAATCTGGTGATCGCCCCTTGCGTGAGCCCTTGGGCCTATGAGCGCGTTCAGCGATGGAATCCTTTAGCGCTTGATCCCAATCGCAACTTCGTTCGCAACAGTCCAGCACCCGAATCTGCCGCCCTGATGGCCATGGTGGCTGATCTGCCAGGCGTTTGTGCCGTGCATATCGATTTGCATGAGACGACGGATACAGACGAAACGGAATTCCGTCCGGCGCTGGCGGCGCGCGATGGTAAGCCGTTTGAACCAGGCACCATTCCAGATGGCTTTTATACGGTCGGCGATACGCCCAATCCGCAATTGGCCTTTCAAACGGCCGTGATTGATGCAGTCAGAAAGGTGACGCACATCGCGCCTGCCGATCCGGATGGCACGATCATTGGGTCCGAAGTGGTGGCCGAAGGCGTGATTTTGTACGACTTCAAGGCGCTGGGACTGTGCGCTGGTGTCACCGATGCGCGCTACACCACGACCACCGAAGTCTATCCGGACAGCCCGCGCGCAACGCCCGCTCAATGCAATGACGCACAAGCCGCAGCCGCTGTCGCAGCATTGGAATTCGCTTTGCGTTAAGGGGGTCACTACAATGCACGTCTGTTTTCAAGCGTGTATTGCATGGCCACCGACCTCGTTACGGTCCAAGACATCGTCGTCAGTATTGGCGACTTGCATCTGTTGGATCACGTCAATTTCCAAATCCAATCCGGTGAACGCATTGCGTTGATCGGACGCAACGGGGCTGGGAAATCGACCCTCATGAAGCTGCTGTCGGGCGAGCAACGTGCGGATGAAGGCGAGATTCGCGCGGGGCAAGGCGTTCGCATTGCGCACATGGTGCAAGAAGTGCCGCACGGGACCGATGGCGATGTGTGGACTGTGGTCACGCAAGGTTTGGGCCAACTGGGCGAATGGTTGGCGGAGTTTCATCACCTGAGCCACGCTGAAGACTTCGACATGGAAGCGTTTGCCGCGATCCAGACGAAGATTGAAGACGCGAATGGCTGGGCTTTGGATCAGCGCGTCACCGAAGTGCTGCAAAAGTTGGAGTTGGACGGCGACGTTCAGTTCAATGCGCTGTCGGGTGGTTTGAAGCGTCGCGTGCTCTTGGCGCAAGCCCTCGTTTCGCAACCGGATGTATTGCTGCTCGACGAACCGACCAACCACTTGGATATTGAATCCATCGATTGGCTGGAAGGCTTCTTGAAGTCTTGGCAGGGCGCATTGGTCTTTATCACCCACGACCGACGCTTCTTGCGGTCACTTGCCACGCGCATTCTCGAATTGGATCGGGGTCAGCTCACCAGTTGGCCGGGCGATTGGGCCAACTATGTGCGTCGACGCGAAGAGCGCGCCAATGCGGAGGCGCAGGCAAATGCACGCTTCGACAAGCTTTTGGCGCAAGAGGAAGTTTGGATTCGTCAAGGCATCAAGGCGCGCCGCACCCGCGACGAAGGTCGTGTGCGTCGATTGAAAGCACTGCGCGATGAGCGTGCAAAGCGCCGCGACGTGCAGGGCAACGTCAAGTTGGAAACGTCAAACGCACAAGCCTCCGGCAAGAAAGTCATTGAAGCGAAAAACTTACATTTCGGCTTCGGCGATCGCGTGCTAATCAACGAATTTTCAACGGTCATCATGCGTGGTGATCGCATCGGATTGATCGGTGCAAATGGCAGCGGTAAGTCGACTTTGTTGAAACTGCTTCTCGGCGAATTGCAGCCGGTTCGCGGTGAGGTCATCCAAGGCACGCAGCTTCAATTGGCGTATTTCGATCAGCACCGCGCCAAACTTCGCGAAGACTGGTCGGCGGTTGAGAACGTCGCCGAAGGACGCGAGAGCGTTGAAATCAACGGCAAGCACAAGCATGCAATCGGCTACTTGCAAGACTTCTTGTTTACGCCGGATCGCGCGCGTTCGCCCATCTCCAAGTTGTCGGGTGGTGAGCGCAATCGACTCCTCTTGGCGAAGTTGTTTGCGCAGCCTTCCAACGTATTGGTGATGGACGAACCCACCAATGATTTGGACGCCGAAACTTTGGAGTTGCTGGAGTCGCTGCTCATGGACTATCCCGGCACACTGATCGTTGTCAGCCACGATCGCGACTTTCTCGACAACGTCGTCACCTCAACCATCGTGATGGAAGGCGAGGGGCGCGTGAACGAATACGTGGGTGGCTACAGTGATTGGGAAGTTCAACGTGCAAGTGACACAGCTGCATCGGCCGCTCGCGTGCAAGCGGCGCAGGCACAGCCAGCGGCTGCCAGCACGCTGGCAAAAGATGAGGTCGCCAAGCCGAAGCGGAAGCTGAGTTTCAACGAGGCGCGTGAGCTCGAAGCCTTGCCGTTACGTATCGAAAAACTCGAAGCGGACATTGCAGAAATGACCGAGGCCATGAATGCGCCGAGTTTTTTCCAACGCGAGCGCGAGCAGGTCACAAAGGATCAAGAACTGTTAGCCAGTGCGCAATCCGAACTCGAAGCCGCGTATGCAAGATGGGAAGCTTTGGATAGTTGACTACAATGGAACGGTTTCCAGCCAGGCCGTTACATGAAGCGTTTAGAGAGTTATGTGGATGAAGTCATCGCGTTGATCAATCGACGCGAGGTTGAGGCGGCTGTGCAATTGGGGCGGCAGTTGGTCGATGCAGAGCCAAGCGTCGCGATGAATTTGCATGTTTACGGACTGGCTTTGCTGGCACTTGGCGGCTTTGAGCAAGCCGTGGAGGCATTTAATCGCGCCATTGCGATCGATGCGAATAATCCCGCAACCTTTTTGAAGCGCGGCGATGCCCTGATGGGCTGCAAGCGGCACGTGCGCGCTTTGAAGAGCTATGAACAAGCGCTGCAGTTGTCACCCAAGTTTGCGGTGGCCTATCAAGGCCTGGGCGATGCGGCTTTGGCCTTGGGCGATTTTGATCGTGCGCAACGAAGCTATCAGATCGCAATTGAACTCAATGAGGGCTTGCACGACGCGATGCTGGCATTAAGTGCCGTGCAGGTTCAGACGGGGCGAATGAATGAAGCGTTGAAGACCCTGGATCATTTACTCAACAAGAATCCAAAGAATGTTTTGGCCTGGAGCAGTCGCGGTAATGTTGCTTTTCAAATCGGACGATTTGAAGACGCCATTGAAAGTTACCAGCGCGCCATCGCGCTAAAACCTGATTTTGCGCCGATGTATGACAACCTTGGCATGTCATACATGGCGATCGGGCGCCCCGAGGACGCCATCGCACAGCACAGCAAAGCCATCGACATGGACCCGAGCTTTGCCATAGCGTGGTCACGTCGTGCAATGGCAAAGCGAAGCATGGCGAATTATGCGCCCGCGCTCGAAGACGCCAATGAAGGGGTGGAACGGGCACCTGACAGTGCCATGGCGCTCAATGTTCGCGGCATCATTCACGGCGATTTGGGGCAATTTGTCGAGGCGCAACAGGACTTGCGTGCGGCGATCCAACTTGCGCCGGACGTGCCAGAGTTTTGGAACAACATCGGTAGCGTGTTGATTGATCGTGGCCACTACGAGCGGGCTGTCGAGCGATTGGATCGTGCGATTGAATTGCGTTGGAATTATGCTGAAGCGCATAGCAATCGCGGATTTGCGATGCAGAATTTGCAGAAGTGGGATCGTGCGGAGAATGCATTCAACGAAGCCATCAAGCACGCACCACATTTTCCAGAAGCATTTAAGCGCCGCGCAAATTTGAAACTCCTTCAAGGCGATTTTCAGCAAGGCTGGGCCGACTATCAAAAAAGTCTAGGCATGTATCGACCCAAGGAAGGTGCGCTACACGCCATTCCGCGCTGGGAAGGTCAGTCGCTGAAAGGCAAGTCGATCTTGCTTTCTGAGCCGAATGGCTTTGGCGACTTGTTCCAGTTCTGGCGCTACGTGCCTCAGCTCATCTCGATGGGCGCAGAGGTGTCGTTCCTCGGGTCTGCGCGTGTGTTCCGAGTTTTGCAGTCCAGCAATTACAACGTCCGCTATTTGGAGCACATTCCAGAAGGCAGATCATTCGACTTCCAAGCTGAACTCTGGATGCTGCCCATGGTGATGGAGACCCATGCAGACACGATTCCGGATGGCGTGCCGTACTTGCGTGCAGAGAAAGAACGATTGGAAGTGTGGCAGCGCATTCTGCCGCTCAGCACACGCAATATCGGCATTTTCTGGCAGGGCAGCACCAAACGTTGGATGGATCAATCTCGCTTCGTGCAGTTGGCCGATTTCCTGCCGCTGTCTGAGGTGCCGGGCGTTCGCCTTGTGTCGCTTCAGCAAGGGCCGGGCGTCGAGCAAATTGATGCCGTGGCCGAAGACATGCGACTGATTGTCCCCGATGCATCACGTGACGCCGAACACGCCTTCGTAGATACGGCTGCGTTGATTCAGCGTTTGGATTTGGTGATTACGGTCGATTCCGCAATTGCCCACCTCGCAGGTGCGATGGGCCGTCCAACGTGGGTCGCCGTAAAGCATGTGCCGGATTGGCGTTGGGGTTTGGAAGGCGACGCAAGCGCTTGGTATCCGCAAACGCGCGTGTTCCGTCAGCCGAGTTTGGGGGATTGGTCTTCCGTGATCACTGAAATGCGCGACGCGGTGCTCACACGTCGCTCAGCGCGCTGAGAATTGCTGCATTTGCCGGGTGGCTGTCTGCAGCCCCTGAAGCACACGATCGAGGGCTTCGGTGTTTGCCGTGGCCGCATGAGACTGCAACCAAAGCCGCTGCTTCAGAAGGTCACGCATGGCGGAATCCAAGGCCTCTTCGGCGCTTGCCGTGCCCAAATCAGCGGCCTTGAGCGCCGAACGTGCCGCGCGAATCTCACTTTCCAAGGCATCGGCGGCATCCAAGGTCGACCGCAAGGTCGCTTGGCGGCGTCGATCGCGCCGGTTTCTCAGCGCCAGTGAGACAGCAAAAAGCGCGATAATTGCAAGTAGCAGCCAGAAAAATTTCTGCACGATGTCCCCCAAGCGTCAAATGACAGTGTCGAGCTTTGCCCGATCACTTGCAATCCGTTGAGATTCCAAGGGTTTGCATTTGACAGAACCCGCTTGAACCCCTAACATTTTGCGGCTTATGTCCCCGAATCTACCTGATCAACTGGACCCGTGGCGCATGGTGAACCAGCGTCGGGTATTCGAGGGCGCGGTGCCGTTATCTAAGTTGACCCGTTTATCGAGTCTCTTGACCGACACCGAAGGAGAGGTTCGTTACACGTTGGCATTCGATACGGATACGTTGCGAGTGCCGCATGCAGCCATTTCGATGACTGCAGAGTTGCCGCTGGAATGCCAGCGCACCTTGCAACGTTTCCTCTTGCCGGTCCAAGTGGAGCAGCGTGTAGCGCTGATTCGCGACGAGGCGGAAGAAGATGCATTGCCACCGGGCTATGAAGCCCAACTGGTGGAACACGATGCATTAGATCCGCTGGCCCTGCTCGAGGACGAATTGATTCTTGCCGTACCCGCGGTGCCGGTCATGCCGGGCACTGATGAAATGTCGGCGGATTGGTTGCCGGAAGCTGAAGTGGTCGAAGCCACGAATCCTTTCGCAGCGCTGAAGGCATTAAAGAAAGAGATTTGATTCAAGTAGTAATGGTGTCGATGTGAATCGACATTTCGATTAATCAGGAGTTGTACCCATGGCAGTTCAAAAGTCCCGCGTTTCCCCGTCCAAGCGTGGCATGCGTCGCGCACACGATTCGTTGTCGGCGAAGCAGCTTTCCACCGATCCGACCAGTGGTGAAACCCACTTGCGTCACCACGTGACCGCAGACGGTTACTACCGTGGCAAGAAGGTCATTCAAGTCAAGACCAAGATCGTTAGCGAAGATTGATTCAGATTCCGTCGTCAACGACTGTGAATACTGATCGCATCTACTCGCGTATTGCCGGTACCGGCAGCTGTCTTCCCGAGCGCGTCGTCACGAACGACGAGTTGTCGAAGACGGTCGATACCAGCGACGAATGGATTGCAACACGTACCGGGATTCGCCAACGCCACGTAGCGGGTGAGGGCGAAACGACGGTCAGCCTGTCTAAGACGGCTGCATTGCGCGCGATGGAAAATGCGGGCGTCACCCCGGACGAGATTGATCTGATCATTCTCGGTACGACGACGCCCAACTTGATTTTCCCGTCATCGGCTTGCTTGCTGCAGGCCGAACTCGGGATCGCTGGTTGCCCCGCGTTCGACGTGAACGCCGCATGTTCGGGCTTCATTTACGCGTTGACCGTCGCCGACAACTTCATTCGAAGTGGTTCGGCCAAGACGGCCTTGGTCGTGGGTGCGGAAACGCTCACCCGCATGATTGATTGGTCCGATCGCGGTACCTGCGTTTTGTTTGGCGACGGTGCTGGCGCAGTAGTTCTCAAGGCCGATCACGAAACCGGCATCTTAAGCACCCATTTGCACGCCGACGGTAGCAAGAAAGAATTGCTCTGGAATCCGGTGGGTGTTTCTGAAGGCTTCAAGCCAGAAGAAGAGAATGCGGGTGTCCGCGTGTTGATGACCGGCAACGAAGTGTTCAAGCACGCCGTCAAGGCTTTGGATGCCGTTGTTGAGGAAGCACTCGAAGCCAACGGCTTGGATCGCCATGAGATCGACTGGCTGATTCCGCATCAGGCCAACCTGCGCATTATCGAAGCAACTGCAAAGCGCTTGGATATGCCCATGGATCGCGTGATCGTGACCGTGGATCGCCACGGCAACACCTCGTCTGGTTCTGTGCCGCTGGCATTGGACGAAGCGGTTCAATCCGGCAAGGTTCAACGCGGACAACTGGTGCTCTTGGAAGCATTTGGGGGCGGTTTCACTTGGGGCTCCGTGCTACTTCGCTATTGATCCCGCGGTTGACCGCATACCGTTTCGTACAGACGATGCCTACAGACGCCCATTATCATGGGCGTTTCGCATATTGGAAGTCTTGAATGTCGCAAGCAGGCATTGCAGTTGTATTCCCAGGGCAGGGCGCCCAATCCGTCGGCATGTTGGCCGGATTGTCGGATGTGTTTCCCTCGATCAAGCAGAGCTTTGAAGAAGCCTCTGAAGGTGCTGGCGTAGATCTATGGGCACTGTCCCAACAAGGCCCAGAGCAACAGTTGAATCGCACGGAATACACACAGCCGGCCTTGCTCGCTGCGGGTATCGCTGTGTGGCGCGTATGGCAGGCGCAAGGCGGCGCTGCACCTGCCTATTTCTCCGGCCATAGCTTGGGTGAGTACACGGCATTAGTTGCTGCGGGCGCGCTCTCTTTGAAAGACGGAGCGCACCTTGTTCGCATTCGCGGCCAGCTGATGCAAGAAGCCGCGCCGGAGGGCACGGGTGCGATGGCGGCCGTGCTCGGCGCCGAAGACAGCGTGATCGAAGAGGCGTGCAAACAATCGTCAGGCACACAAGTTGTGGTGCCGGCAAACTTCAACTCACCCGGTCAGATCGTGATTGGGGGTGATGCTGATGCCGTAGATCGCGCCATCGCGTGGTTGAACGCCAACGGCGTTCGCAAGACGGTGAAGCTCCCCGTGAGCGTGCCTTCGCATACCCCGTTGATGCGCGAAGCAGCCAACCGTTTGTCAGAGACCTTGCGTGGATTGTCTTGGCAGATGCCGAGTACGCCGGTTGTTCGAAATGTAGATGCAAGCATCAGTGATTCAGTCGAAGCCATTCAGGACGCATTGGTGCGCCAGCTCTACATGCCCGTGCAATGGACGCAATGCGTCGAAGCCTTGGTCGGAAACGGTACAAGCCGTTTTGTTGAATGTGGCCCCGGCAAAGTATTGTCTGGCCTGATCAAACGCATCCACAAAGAAGCTGACGCACGTGCCGTCGGTACACCAGAAGAATTGAACTCCGCCATCGAGGCTTGGAACGCATGACTATGAAACCCTTGGAAGGCGAAATTGCATTGGTCACCGGCGCAACCCGCGGCATTGGTGCTGCGATCGCCGACGAATTGGCCGCGCGTGGCGCGAAGGTTATTGGTACCGCCACCAGTGAATCCGGTGCAGCCGCGATCAGCGAGCGCATGAAGGCCGTAGGTGGTGAAGGCAGGGTGTTGAATGTCACTGAGCCAGGTGCTGTCGAGGCTTTGATCGACGCACTGCAATCTGAATTCGGTGGCATCGGCATTTTGGTGAACAACGCGGGCATCACCCGTGACAACTTGTTAATGCGCATGAAGGATGACGATTGGCAAGCGGTCTTGGATACCAATCTGTCTTCCGTGTTTCGTAGCAGTAAGGCCGTGATGCGCAGCATGATGAAGGCGCGTAAAGGGCGCATCATCAATATCGCTTCGGTCATCGGTGTCACGGGTAACGCAGGGCAAGCAAACTACGCCGCGGCTAAGGCCGGCATCATTGCGTTCAGTAAATCTTTGGCCAAAGAAATCGGGTCGCGCGGCATCACGGTGAACGTCGTGGCCCCCGGTTTCATTGAAACCGACATGACCCGCGACTTGCCCGAGGATGCCAAGGCCGCCATGGCCGAGCAAATCGCCCTGGGCCGCTTGGGCGCACCGGCAGATATTGCACGCGCAGTAGCCTTTTTGGCCGGTCCGGACGCCACCTACATCACCGGCGAAACCCTGCACGTGAATGGCGGGATGTACATGCCCTGAGGGCAGGCGGGGCCATAGAACGGCCCCATAACCATTCGCCTGCGAATCGCGTCGTTTGGTGGTTTTGCACTACACTTTGTCTTTCTCACATTTATTTCTCCTCGGAGTAGCAACACATGAGCAACATTGAAGAGCGCGTCAAGAAGATCGTTGTCGAACAACTTGGCGTGAAGGCCGAAGACGTCAACACCAATTCCTCGTTCGTCGACGACTTGGGCGCTGACTCGTTGGACACGGTCGAACTCGTCATGGCACTCGAAGAAGAATTCGAATGCGAGATTCCGGACGAAGAAGCTGAAAAGATCACGACGGTTCAACAGGCGGTTGATTACGTTAAGGCGCACGTCAAGGCCTAAGTGTCGTAATTGATTGACCGCTTGGGGCCGCTTTGTGCGGCCTCACGCGTATCTGGACCTTTTTGGTCGCAAAACAGAAACTAAGATTGGAAGAAGGCAGGATTTATGGCAAAGCGTCGCGTCGTTGTGACTGGCATGGGGATTCTCTCGCCCGTGGGCCTCGACTTGAAGACCAACTGGGATGCCATCAGCAATGGCCGTTCGGGCATCGCCGAAATTACCCACTTTGATGCATCACAATTCGCAACGCGCATTGCAGGCGAAGTCAAAGGATTCGATCCCTCAGTGTGGGTCCCCGCGAAAGACGTCAAAAAGATGGATCCTTTCGTGCATTACGGCGTGGCCGCATCACTCATGGCGATTGAAGATGCCGGCTTGGTGATTGAAGGTGAAGCGGCAGAACGCATCGGTGTGGCGATTGGCGCAGGCATCGGCGGATTGCACGGTATCGAAGAAACCACGTTGAAGTACGCTGCAGGCGGACCGCGAAAAGTTTCGCCGTTCTACGTGCCCAGCACGATTATCAATATGGTCTCGGGTCAGGTTTCAATTCTCACCGGTGCCAAGGGTCCGAACATTGCTGCCGTGACGGCGTGTACGACCGCGACACATAACATCGGTTTGGCTGCGCGCATGATTCAGTACGGCGATGCCGACGCAATGATCTGCGGTGGTGCTGAGTACGCCATCACACCGACGGCAGTTGCAGGCTTCTGCGCCATGAAAGCACTCTCAACGCGAAATGATGATCCGACACGCGCGTCCCGCCCATGGGATGAAGGCCGCGACGGGTTTGTGATTGGTGATGGTGCAGGAATTGTCGTCATCGAAGAGTACGAACGTGCAAAGGCACGTGGTGCGCGCATTTATTGCGAAATCACGGGCTTTGGTATGAGCGGCGATGCGTATCACATGACCGCACCGAGTGAAAACGGTGACGGCCCGGCGCGCTGCATGGTGGCCGCGATGAAGGATGCTGGCATCAATGCATCAGATATCGGCTATATCAATGCACACGGCACGTCGACGCCTGCAGGTGACCTAGGTGAAACCTTGGCCATTAAAACGGCCATGGGCGATTCTGCGAAGTCGGTGATGGTGTCGTCGACCAAATCGATGACGGGCCACCTCTTGGGTGCTGCGGGTGGTGTGGAAGCGATCTACTCAGCCATGGCGCTTTACACAGGTGTGATTCCGCCGACGATCAATCTGGACACGCCGTCTGAAGGTTGCGATCTGGATTTCGTCCCGCACACTGCGCGCAATAAACAGGTTGAGATTGCGATGTCGAACTCGTTCGGCTTCGGTGGAACCAATGGCACCTTGGTGTTGAAGCGAATCTAAGCATGTCTGAGGTGCCGCTCACACGGCGGTTGACTGGACACATCGATCTCTTGCGGCTGCATTCATTGCAGCCGCAACGCTATCCGGTGTTGATGGAATCGTCTGCCAATGCGCTGGACCACACGGCACGAACGAATGCGCGTTGGGATTATTTGTTTCTGTGTGAAGGTGAGGGCATCGAAACCTCGCATGCAGGTCAGACGCAGCAGTTGAACGGCGCGGCATTGACGGGCGGCTTCCTTGAAGCGTTCGAAGATGCGTTTCACGCTGAGCAGTCGCCGCGACTTCAATACGATGATGCATTGCCGCCCTTCAGAGGCGGCTGGTGCGTGTACCTCGGCTATGAGCTCACGCAAGAGATTGAATCGGTGGTCAAGATGCCGCTGTCCCATTCAAAGGGCGTGCGGGCGTGTGCTTTGCGCACGCGTGCTGCGATTGCCTTTGATCACCAAACGAACACGACTTGGTTGATTGCGGAACCTGGGTGCGCGGACTTACTCGACCTGATGCACGCCGATGTAGCGCGCGCCGCAGTCGAAGACACTGCGGAGCCAATTCTCCCTTCGTCCACGATTCGAGAAGCAGATGCGTCTGCATTCCTTGAAGGCGTTCGTCGCGTGTTGGACTACTTGCGCGCGGGCGATGTGTTTCAAGTCAATCTTTCGCGCGCCTGGGATGTCGCGTTCGACCAACCCGTCGAAGCCGCATCACTGCATGCGGCCTTGCGCCGTAATAATCCTTCGCCGTTCTCCGCTATTTTTGCGCGTCCGCAATGGGCGGTTGTCAGCGCATCACCGGAGCGATTGGTCAGCGTGCACGGCGATGTTGTTGAAGCAAGACCGATTGCTGGCACACGTCCGCGAACAGCCGAAGATCCGGATGCCGCGCGTGTGCGCGAGCTGGTCGGTCATCCGAAAGAGCGTGCAGAGCACGTCATGTTGGTGGACTTGATTCGCAACGATTTAGGTCGCGTCAGTTGCGGTGGCACGGTTGAAGTCAACGAACTCATGGTCGTCGAATCATTTGCGCATGTGCACCATATCGTCAGCAATGTGCGCGGCAAAAAGCGCCCCGAAGCATCGCCCATTGATGTGATTCGTGCGGTCTTTCCGGGAGGCACGATTACGGGCTGCCCGAAAGTGCGCTGCATGCAGATCATCGCGGAACTTGAAGGCGAAGGGCGGGGTGCCTACACCGGCAGCGTTGGATGGATCAATCGCGACGGCGATATGGACCTGAATATTTTGATCCGAAGCGCTGAGCTCGATCTGCAGGCCCGTACGTTGCGATTCAGGACAGGTGCGGGCATCGTCATGGATTCTGTACCCGAAAAAGAGCTGGATGAAACCCGCGCCAAGGCGCGCGGGATGTTGAAGGCACTCGGTCATGGTTGACGGTATCCTTAAAGCCAACTTCAAGATGATTCAAGCATGGCAACGAAAGCACCGGTAACGCGCGGCAAGGGAATCAAGGGCCTTTTGTTTGTCACCGTGTTGGTGGCGCTCGTTGCCATTGCCATGGTTTGGCAACATTACGCGAGCTTTGCGCGTGCACCGATGACAGGTCCGGCGACGGCGCAACGCGTGGTGGTTGAACGCGGTAACGGCATGCCGCAATTGCTGCGGAGTCTCAGAGCACTGGGCATTACCACAGGCTTCGATATCGAATGGCAAGTCTTGGCGAGGCAAGTCGGCGCAGCCGGCAAACTGCAGGCCGGTGAGTACGCTTTGAAGCCCGGCATGTCGCCTTCGCAACTCTTGATCGATATTCGCGATGGCAAAGTGGTGAGCTACCGTTTCACCATCATTGAAGGTTGGAATATCCGCGACTTGCGTGCGGCGCTGGCCAAGGCCGAGCCATTGGTGAAAACCATTCAAGACATGGATGATGCGGCGCTGATGAAAGCCTTGGGCCATGAAGGCCAATTTGCAGAAGGCCGTTTCTTGCCCGAGACCTACCGTTACAACACCGGTGATACCGATTTGGCCGTCTTGAAACAGGCGTACAAGGCGATGGACGTGGCGCTCAATGAGGCGTGGAAATCTCGCATCGAGAATCTGCCCTTCAAAACACGCGACGATGCCTTGATCTTGGCCTCCATCGTAGAAAAGGAAACAGGTTTGGCCGCAGAGCGCCCGATGATCGCAGGCGTGTTTGTGCGTCGATTGCAAAAGGGCATGCGTCTTGAGACGGATCCAACCGTCATCTATGGCATGGGTGCTGGCTACAAGGGCAATATCCGCAAAGCCGATTTGCAGAAAGACACGCCCTATAACACTTACACCCGCCAAGGTTTACCGCCCACGCCGATTGCCATGCCGGGCAAAGACGCATTGGCCGCCGTCACGCGTCCTGCCGCCGGCGAAGCCATCTTCTTCGTCGCTGCTGGCGATGGCAGCGGTCGGAGTTTGTTTGCATCGACGTATGGCGAGCATCAGGCCAATGTGCGTGAATACCTCGCGCGCTATCGCGCTGGAAACGCCAAAGGACCGATGACGGGTACAGCGACTTCGAATCCGCAGGTCGATGCCGCACCGACGACCGCACCTGCCGCGAAATCAGGTCCGACAAAAACACAATGAATGATGTTGGTTTGACGTCTGCGTCGCATTTGATCAGCCTCGAGGGTGGGGAAGGCGCAGGTAAATCCACCGTGTTGGCCGCCTTGGCGTCCGTCCTGAATGAAACGGGTGTGTCCGTCGTGTGCACACGCGAGCCAGGTGGTTCGCCGCTGGCAGAAGACATTCGGCAATTGCTGTTGAACCGAACGGAAGATGGACCCACCGCGGACACAGAACTCTTGTTGATGTTCGCCTCGCGTGCCCAACATGTGCAACGCGTCATTGCACCTGCTTTGGCGGCCGGCGCTTGGGTGTTGAGCGATCGCTTTACGGATGCAAGTTATGCCTATCAGGGCGCGGCACGCGGTATTGATACGGACATCATTGCGCAGCTTGAACGACGCTTCGTTGGCATCGTGCCGGGATTGACGTTGTTGCTCGACGTGCCGGTCGATGTTGGACGCGCACGCGCCAGTGGTCGCGGCGCGCCTGATCGCATCGAACGCGAGAAAGATATTTTCTTCGAGCATGTGCGTGCGGCGTATCGCACACGCGCCGAGGCCGACCCACAGCGATTCAGAGTGATCGACGCAACACAATCGCCTGGCGACGTGGCAGACGAAGCGGTGCGTCATTTGCGCGCGTACATGAAAGACCACGCATGACCGACGTACTGACTAGCTGGCAGCGCGACGCCTATGAATCACTCAGGGGCGCATTTGATCGCGGTCAGTTGGGACACGCCACACTGTTGACCGGTGCCGTGGACATCGGTAAACGACGCGTCGCTGACGCGCTCGCAGCCTATATCTTGTGCAGCAATCGCAGCGCGGGTAACGCATGCGGTGAATGCCGTACGTGCAGATTGCGACTGGCGGGCACACACCCGGATTTACGCATCGTCGCCTTGGAAATGAACAAGGAGAACACGAAGCTTCGCACCGAGATTGTGATCGACCAGTTACGCGCAGTCAGTGCTTCGCTTGCGCTCACGCCACAAATGGGGGGCGCACAAATCGTGATTGTGGATCCCGCCGATCTGATCAATCGTGCCGGTGCAAACGCGCTTTTGAAAACCTTGGAAGAGCCGATGCCGGATCGCTTCTTGTGGCTACTTTCGTCCAATCCGGGGCACTTGCCGCAAACTATTCGCAGCCGATGCCAAAAAGTTGAAATGCCGATGCCATCGCATGCGGATGCCCTTGCCTGGCTCAGCACATCTGGCACATCTGACGTCGACGCGGAAACTGCGCTCAAAGCAGCCAAGGGTCATCCCGTGCTGGCGTTGGATTGGTTGCAGAACGGGGGTATGGCCTTGCGTGCACGCATTCAAAAAGACCTCGATGCACTGGCGCAGTCCAGGACCTTGCCGTCCGAAGTTGCAGAGGCGTGGATGCTCGAAGATCCGGCACTGTGTTTGCGATTCGCCGCCGAGTTAGCGGTTGACCGCGCAGCTGCACTCCCGCCATCGAACGAGTCACGCGCTTTGGCCGCTTGGTTCGACGCGGCGAACCGATCACGTGCATTATTGCGTACACCGATTCGACCCAATCTCATACTGACCGAATTATTGGTAGATTGGTGCAGGAGGATGGTGCCATTGAACAAGGAGCGACACGCATGAATCTGCCCGGAGCCGGTGGCGCACGCCAGGCCATCCAAACATTGGCGCTGACCACGATTGATGAGGTGTATGCCGCCTATATGCCTTTCGTGAAGCACGGCGGCCTGTTTCTTAAGACCACCAAGCGTTATTCCTTGGGCGATCCGGTGTTCTTGGTGGTGACGTTGCCGAGCTCGACCGAGCGACATGCGGTTGCCTGTCATGTGTGCTGGTACACACCTGCGCGCGCGCAAGAGAGCCGTGTCGAAGGAATCGGATTGCAGTTTGACGACACCAATGAGGCCGCGACCTTGCGCGGCCAAATCGAGAACTTGCTTGCGGGTCGGGAATCCGAATCGCCGACCGCAACCCTGTAAGCCTTAAGCGCGCAACTTACGGTGTGCGCAAGATCGGATTGTCCCAACCCGGGCGCGGTGCAAAGCGTGCACCGTGGCTGCTTTCAAGCGACTTCAACTTTGCCAACAAGACGTCAACGCCTGTTTCGCGCACATAGTTGATGGGGCCGCCTCTGAACGGCGCGAAGCCAGTGCCGAAGATGATGCCGGCGTCGAGCAAATCCGCATCGGACACCACGCCATCGTGCAGACAAGCCACCGCTTCGTTGACGAACGGCAGAATCAAGCGATCCTCCAAATCATCGGGCGCCTTGTAATCCTTCGGGACTTCCGGGCGCACAGGCTTGCCGTCTTTCCACGTGTAGATGCCTTGGCCATCTTTCTTGCCACGCTTGCCTTGTTCTGGCGGCGTAGAGAACTGCTCTGGGATATCCAAGTGCAAGAAGGGGGCGAGTTCGGCGCCGACACCTGCGGCAACGTCGAGGCCAACCGTATCGATAAGTTCGATAGGTCCCATCGGCATGCCGAACTTTTTCGCCGCCTTGTCGATCACCGGACCCGGGATGCCTTCCGAGTAGGCACGCATGGCTTCGAGCATGTAAGGGAATAGCACGCGGTTAACCAAGAAGCCGGGCGTACCTGCGACGGGCACTGGGAACTTGTCGAGCTTGCGACAGAACGCAGCGAGCCTGGCTTGCGTTTCAGGCGCCATCTGATCGTGCTGCACGATTTCGACCAAAGGCATTTGTGCGACCGGATTGAAGTAATGCAAACCCGCGAACTGGGCGGGACGATCGATATGCTCGCGCAGTTCCACCAAGGGAATGGACGAGGTGTTGCTGGTCAAAAGTGCAGTGCTTTTCAGTTTGGGCTCGACCGTTTCGTAGAGCGCGCGTTTCGCTTCAGGATTTTCAATGATGGCCTCAATGATGAGATCAGCGGAAGCAATTGCGTCGCCATTGAGATCACCTTTCAAGCGTTGGATCACATCGGTGCGCTTTGCCGAGTCTTTCACTTTCTTTTCGAAGAACGTCGCAGCTCTGCCGAGCGCCGCGTCAATAAAGCGCTGTTCGCGGTCCTGCAAACTCACATTGAAGCCTTTGTACGCGGCGAGCGAAGCGATGTCGCCACCCATCACGCCGGCACCGACGACATGCACATGGCTAATGCCAGACTCGCCGTTGCCCAATGATTTCATGCGTTCTTGCAAGAAATAGACGCGAATCAAATTACGTGCAGTAGGGGTCGCAGAAAGTTTGACCACGCCTTTGCGTTCTGAATTCAGCGCTTTCGGAATACCGCCACCCATGGGTGTGCGCCAGCTATTGATCAAGGCATAAGGCGCGGGATAGTGCGCTTTAGGTGCTTTGCGCGCCACTTGTTTTTCGAGCACGGGCGCCAAGGCTTGGCGGACTAGCCAGAGGTTGGTGGCCCATGCGATGAAGCGTTGCTTCGCAGGACGCTGTATTTGACGCTTTGTGTATTCAACGGCGGTGTCTTCTAGAACAGCGACGTCCACGACCTTGTCAACGAGGCCCATTGCGAGTGCCGCTTTGCCGGTCACGCTACGGCCTGTGAGCATCAAGTCAAACGCGGCGGGTGCACCAATCAATCTCGGGAGGCGAACGCTGCCACCCCAGCCCGGGAAGATGCCCAACAACACTTCTGGCAAGCCAATGCGCGTTGAACTGGCATTGGACGCAATACGCGCGTCACAGGCGAGCGCGAGTTCGGTGCCGCCGCCCATGCAGAAACCATGAATCGCAGCGACCGTCGGAAAAGGCAGCACAGAGATCTTTTGGAACGTGGTCTGACCGCGACGAATGGCCGTGTCGACCGTTCCTAGTGCGTCAAATGACTGGAACTCGCTAATATCGGCACCTGCGATGAAGCCGTTGGACTTGCCTGATGCAAATACCACACCCTTGGGCGGGTCGATTCGCAGTCGCTCGATCAAGGTGTCGAGCTCAACCAAGCTTGCTTGGGAAAAGGCATTGACCGACGCATCGGCACGATCAAACCGCACAATCACGACATCGTCGGGACGAATTTCGGTCTTCCAATGTGACAGTTTCAGGCCATCAAAGCGGGTGTTATTAGACATAGTGTGAAACCTTGGATTCAGCTGTTTATCATCTTAACTGGGCGATGGTGATGTCGAATACAGCATTTTCGTATTCGTATGTTGATCACTGGGAACTTTCATAAAACTTGCGGGTCACAAGCCTCGGACATCAGAGGCTGAGACAGGAGATCGGCTTCGATGCCTGATTTGGAACAACCCGCTTCGGCGGTTCAGGCGGACGATGCGCTGCTGGTCAAACGCGTACAGGCGGGCGACATGCAAGCATTTGACGCCCTGGTGCTCAAGCATCAGTCACGGGTCGTATCGCTGATAGGACGATTCATTCGTGACTGGAGTGAGTGTCAGGATGTCGCACAGGACGCGTTTATGCGCGCGTTTCGTGCGCTGCCTGGATTCCGTGGCGATGCCCAATTTTCAACTTGGCTCTATCGAATCGCCGTGAATACCGCAAAAAACCATCTGGCGTTCCACAACCGACGCGTTCCCCTCGAAGGTGTCGAGTTCAGTGACGCTGAGCGATTCGAGTCGGCGTACCAGTTACGCGACCAAGACACGCCGGAACGCAGAGCAATCCAGTCAGAAATGCAGCAAGCCGTACTGACTGCGATTGAGTCGCTCCCAGCAGAGTTGCGCGAAGCCATCACTTTGCGCGAAGTCGAAGGCTTGAGCTATGACGAAATCGCATTGCGCATGCACTGCCCGGTGGGCACGGTGCGCTCTCGAATTTTTCGCGCACGCGATGCCATGAATACTGCGCTGGCACCGTGGGCCGCTACAGGGAAGGGAGCTGAATAATGCAATCCTCGATCGATCCACGTGAAGCCTTGTCTGCACTGCTTGATGGAGAAAGCAGTGCAGATGCCGACAAATTCTTGGCGCGTCGTTTAGAACATGATCCGGAACTGGCCGCGCAACTGGGTCGTTGGCAATTCGCCGGTGATGTGTTGCGCGCCGCTTCGAAGCCCGCGATCCAAACGGATTTGCGTGCATCGATTCGTGAGCAAATTGCCACAGAGGCTGCGGCACAATCGCGTTCGACAGTTGCGCCTGCCTTCTTTGCGCGCAACAAACGTGTGTTTAGTGGATTAGCAGTGGCGGCCGCATTGGGCATTGTTGCTTTGGCAGTTCGACCCAGTTTGAATAGCGCGCCCGATGCTGTCGTGGCAAGCGATGCTGCACCACCAACGGATGTCGTGACTGAAGCGCCTGCGGTGTCACTGCCGTCGCGCGTTGACGTGCCGGTGGATTCGAACACGCAAGTGGCAACCTCAACGCCGGTGCAATCGTCGAACACGCCGACACTCGCGGTTGCAAATGCAACGCGTGTCAAACCGTGGCGCGTACCTGAAGACGCTGATGCATTGATTGCGAACGCGAACGCCGCTGCTGCAAAAGTGGCAGCAGATAAGGCCGCGATAGCCACTTCGACGACGCGTCTGCGCAACACAGCGCGACAAGGCGCGGCGATTGCAGCGGTGCCCAAAGCAATCAACCGTTCTGAAGATGTGGAACGCGTGTTGCGTGGCGAGTCAGAGCAAGGCGTTTTGGGCGTAGATCCCGCTGCGCATCCGGGCTGGCCGCGTTCTGTCATTCCGGGCATCGATAGCGGTGCCTTTAACGCAAGTTTCAGTTCGGGCGGTGCGTCCAGGTTCCAACAGACGTCGGGTTCCGATACACAACACCCCTGATGCGCTCGCAATAAATCGCGTTGCGCTGATCACGATTTGCAGGAGAAATTTTGATGTCCATTCGCAAGCATGGGTTGGTTTTGGCTGTTTCATTGGCCGTGTTCGGTGCGTCGCCTTTCTTGATTGAGCAGGCACGCGCGCAGCAGCAGTCGACACAGAATTTGGTGTCGGGCCTGCCAGACTTCACGCGCTTGGTCGAGCAAGTTGGACCAGCCGTGGTGAACATCGAAGCCACGATCAAGGCCAAACCTGTTGCACAAGGCATGGACAATTTGCCGGAAGAGTTTCGCCGGTTTTTCGGTCCCGGCATGATGCCGTTTCCGGGCATGCCCCAACAACGCGGTGGCACATCGATTGGTACCGGATTCGTTATTTCGTCGAATGGCGATGTATTGACGAACCATCATGTGGTCGAAGGTGCATCGCAGGTACGCGTCAAATTTTCTGACGGACGCGTGCTCAATGCACGTGTGGTCGGGAGTGATCCGCAATCCGATGTCGCGCTGCTGAAGGTCGATGCAAGCGGACTGCCCACCATCCCGCTCGGCGATTCGAGCCAAGTGAAGCCTGGCCAATGGGCATTCGCGATGGGCTCGCCCTTCGGACTTGATCATTCCGTGACTGCGGGCATCGTGAGCGCCGTGGGTCGTACCGATCGTGGTACGGGTCAAAGCTACGTGCCCTTCATTCAAACCGACGTTGCAATTAACCGCGGTAACTCGGGCGGACCCTTGATGAACGCGCAAGGGCAGGTCATCGGTATCAATTCGCAGATATTTTCGAATTCGGGTGGCTATCAAGGTGTGAGCTTTGCGATTCCGATTGATACCGCGATGGCCGCCGTCAAACAATTGAAGGCGACGGGCAAAGTGCAGCGCGGCAAACTTGGCCTGCGATTACAAGAAGTGAGCCCTGAGAGCGCACGTGCGCTCGGCCTGCCCGACACGCGCGGTGCCTTGGTGTCCGACGTCGAAGTCGGTGGGGCCGCTGCGAAAGCCGGCGTTCAATCCATGGACGTCGTACGCGGTATCGACGGCACCACCTTGAACAGCGCCAGCGATCTTGCGCCGATCGTAGGCGCTAAACAGCCCGGTACCGAAGTGCAGCTCGCGATTTGGCGCAATGGCAAAGACATCAAGGTGCCGGTGAAGCTTGGCGCGTTGACGGAAGTGACGACGACCGAGACGCGTTTTGGCGGAAAGGCCGCCCCCAATCAGCGTGAGGCGGCACCGAAAGAATCCAAGCTCGGGCTCGAACTCGCGGCTTTGGATGCGGACGATCGCAAGCAACTCGGCCTGAAAGCGGGCGAGGGCGTTGGCGTGCTGTCCGTACGTGGCCCCGCAACAGAAGCGGGCATGCGACGCGGTGACATCGTGCTGGCGGTCGGTCGAACCCCCGTGGGGACGCCACAGGCGCTCAAAGCCGCGGTCGCGGCCGCGGGTGTGGATGGCCCGATCATGTTGCGCGTGTCACGCAACGGCAGCCCTGCATTTGTGACGATCCAGCCCGAGGTGACGCAGTAATTGAGCGGGTTGGGACGGAATGCCCGTGCGATAATGTCCGGCTTATTGTCTTGAAAAGCCATCCGGCCACTCGCGCACCCTCATGTCGTCTGAAGTCCCAGCTGCAATGCGGAATATCCGCAATTTTTCCATCATCGCCCACGTGGACCATGGCAAGTCCACGTTGGCCGACCGCATCATCCAATTGTGTGGCGGCCTAGAAGCACGCGAAATGGAAGCGCAGGTGCTCGACTCCAATCCGATTGAGCGCGAGCGCGGTATCACCATCAAGGCGCAGTCGGTGTCATTGCCGTACACCGCAGACGACGGCCAGATCTATCAACTGAACTTCATCGATACGCCTGGCCACGTTGACTTCAGCTACGAAGTGAGCCGTTCGCTGGCTGCCTGCGAAGGCGCACTCTTGGTCGTCGACGCCGCGCAAGGCGTTGAAGCGCAATCGGTCGCCAATTGCTACACGGCCGTTGAACAAGGCTTGGAAGTCGTGCCGGTGTTGAACAAGATCGATTTGCCGACGGCTGATATCGATCGCGTCAAAAAAGAAATTGAAGCCGTCATTGGTATCGATGCCGAAGACGCCGTGTCGATCTCTGCGAAAACAGGCTTGAACGTCAAAGACGTTTTGGAAGCCATTGTTAAGCGTATTCCGCCGCCTGTGCCGCGCAATACCGACAAACTTCAAGCCCTCATCATCGACTCTTGGTTCGACAATTACCTCGGTGTGGTGTCACTGGTCCGCGTGATGCAAGGCGAAATCAAGCCCGGCGATAAGTTGCTGGTCATGAGCACCGGTCGCACGCACCAAGTGGACAACGTGGGTGTGTTCACCCCGAAGCGGAAAGTCTTGAAGAAGCTTTCTGCAGGCGAAGTGGGCTGGGTGACGGCTTCGATCAAAGACGTGCATGGCGCACCGGTGGGTGACACGCTCACGCTGGTGGGTGATCCTGCGTCCGAACCCTTGCCCGGCTTTCAGGAAATGCAACCGCGCGTTTTCGCGGGCCTGTTTCCAGTTGACTCGGAAGACTACCCGGACCTTCGCGAGGCTCTTGATAAGCTGCGTTTGAACGACGCCGCACTCCGCTTTGAACCTGAGTCCTCAGAGGCAATGGGCTTCGGTTTCCGCTGCGGCTTCCTCGGTATGCTGCACATGGAAATCGTGCAAGAGCGCTTGGAGCGCGAGTACGACCTGAATCTGATTTCCACGGCGCCGACGGTTGTGTATGAAGTCCTCAAGACCGATGGCACTGTCATGCCGCTGGACAATCCGGCGAAGCTACCTCCGGTGAACACCGTCGATGAAATTCGCGAGCCGATTATCCGCGCCAATATCTTGACGCCGCCGGATTACGTCGGTGCGGTGATCAAATTGTGCGAAGAGAAGCGCGGTTCGCAGATCGGCATGAATTACATGGGTGGACAAGTTCAAATCGCCTATGAATTGCCGATGGCAGAAGTGGTGTTGGACTTCTTCGACAAACTGAAATCTGTCAGCCGCGGTTATGCGTCGCTCGAGTATCACTTCGTGCGCTTTGAAGCGGGTCCTTTCGTGCGCGTGGATACATTGATCAACGGCGACAAGGTCGACGCGTTATCGATCATCGTGCACAGGCAATATGCAGATCGCCGTGGTCGCGAACTCACAGAGAAGATGAAGGATTTGATCCCGCGTCAAATGTTCGACGTTGCGATTCAAGCCGCCATCGGGTCGCAAGTGATTGCACGCACGACAGTGAAGGCGTTGCGTAAGAACGTGTTGGCGAAGTGCTACGGTGGTGACGCCTCGCGTAAGAAGAAGCTGTTGGAAAAGCAAAAAGAAGGCAAGAAACGCATGAAGCAAGTCGGTCGTGTGGAAATTCCGCAAGAGGCCTTCTTGGCGGTTCTGCAGGTCGACAACAAATAATCTCTACGGAAGAATCGCATGCGCTGGTTTGAAACCATTTTGGTTGTACTGACTCTGGCTACCGGGATCGTCTGGGCGCTCGACAAGTTTGTATGGCGTAAGCGCCGCAGCACACGCAGCGATCTGCTGGCTGACGAGAAAGAGCCGTGGGTGGTTGAAACTGCGCGCAGCTTCTTTCCGGTCTTGGCGCTCGTCCTGTTGCTACGGACCTTCGTCGCAGAACCGTTCCGCATTCCTTCGGGCTCGATGATTCCGTCGCTGCAGATTGGCGATTTCATCTTGGTCAACAAATTCTCGTACGGCTTGCGCCTGCCGATCACCAACACGAAGGTGTTGGCCCTCGGCGAACCGAAGCGGGGCGATGTTGTGGTCTTCAAGTTTCCGGGTCGCGATGAAACCGATCCGGAAAAGGGTGTCGATTACGTCAAGCGCGTCATTGGTCTGCCGGGCGACAAGATCAACTATCACATGGGCATTCTGCAAGTGAATGGCGAGCCCGTGAGCTACACAACGAAGCAAGTGCTCGAGGCCGATCAAAGCGGCATGATGATTCCTTCGGAATTGCGCATTGAAGCCTTGCCGGGCCACGCACCGCACCCGATCCTGATTTCGCGCGATTCATTGCTGAATGGCGCCATGGGTGATCAAGACGTCATCGTGCCCGAGGGCCATTACTTCGTGATGGGTGACAACCGGGACAACAGTCTGGATGGCCGCTTCTGGGGCATGCTGCCGGAGGCGAACCTCCGTGGGCGCGCCATGTTCGTCTGGATGAACTTCAGCAATTTCAAACGTATCGGAACCCGTGTACCTTAATACGAGGTCGCACCAACCAATTTCGTAGAGGGGAGCTGCAATGCGTCGTTCACAACAAGGTCTGTCATTGACCGGTTTTCTGGTTTTTCTGATGGTGTTTGGGTTCATCGCCTGGATGGTGATGAAGCTTTTGCCCGCCTATCTCGAATACGGGAAGGTCAAGCAATCGATGAAGTCAGTGGCGCAAGACAGCAGTGTCGGCTCCGACGCTTCGAGCATTCGCGAAGCCCTTAAGAAGCGCTTTGAGGTCAATGACATCGAAGCGGTCAACCCCAAAGATATCCAGCTGCGCCCAGAAAATGGCGAGCGCGCGATGGAATACAGCTACGAACGCCGTATCCCGTTGGTCGCAAACATTGACCTGGTGACGAACTTCGAAATCAAGGAACCCTCGAACTGATCTAACAGTTCGAGATGCACCGTATGCAGCAAATTGATTTGATCGGACATACGTTCAAAGACGCGAATTTGCTGACGCGTGCATTGAAGCATCGAAGTGCGGGTGCTGAGCACAACGAACGCCTGGAATTTCTAGGCGATTCGATTGTGAATTTCCTAGTGGCCGAGGCGCTGTTCAAGAAGTGGCCTGCTGCAGACGAAGGCGCGCTCACCCGGATGCGAGCTGATCTAGTACGTGAGTCGTCGTTGGCGGCCATCGCGCGCACCTTGTCATTGGGCGATCGCTTGCTGATGGGGCCGGGTGAAATTCGCAGCGGCGGATTCAGGCGTGAGTCGATTCTGTCGGACGCCCTAGAGGCCATCATCGGCGCGATTTATCTCGATGCCGGCATCGAGACGTGCAAGCAGGTGGTATTGCCTTGGTTCGATCCGCGAATCGCCGCCTTGGATCCGAAAGGCGACATTGGCAAAGACGCCAAGACGCTGCTGCAAGAATGGTTGCAGGCGCGCCAGCGCAGCCTGCCTGTCTATACCCTGATGTCCGAAACGGGTGAAGAGCACGCACGTACCTTTTTCGTGCGCTGCCAGCTGGATGACGGCCTTTTCGGAGAAGACAGCGGGAAATCCAGGCGCCAAGCCGAAACGCGCGCTGCGGAACGCGTGCTGAGCCAATTGATCAAGAGTTGAAGCGCAAGCTTCGCGCTTCGGCGACAATGGGCGGATGAAATCCAACAGCTACCGTGCCGGCCATGTCGCCGTGATTGGCCGCCCGAACGTGGGCAAATCCACTTTGATCAATGCGCTGGTGGGAACGAAAGTTTCAATCACCTCTGATCGACCGCAAACAACACGCCATCGCATGCTGGGCATTGCCAGCTTCGAAACCGGTCAACTTGTCTTGGTGGATACCCCGGGTTTGCATGCCGCGCAAAACAAAGCAATGAGCCGCGTGCTGAATCGTGCAGCGCGCGGTGCATTGGAAGGCGTGGATGCAGCGGTTCTGGTGGTCGAATCGGGCAAGTGGGACAGCGAAGACACCTTGGCATACGACGCGCTGAAAAGTGCCGGTGTGCCGGTCGTTTTGATCGTGAATAAGACGGATCGTGCGCGCGACAAGGCCGATATTTTGCCTTTCTTGGCTGAAGCCTCGGAAGGCCGCAGTTTCCACAGCGTGCATCCGATTTCGGCGTTGAAGCGAAAAGGCTTGGATGCGCTCGTGGAAACCTTGATCAGCCTCGTGCCTGAGCAAGACGCGCTCTACAGCGAAGACGACATCACAGATCGCAGCATGCGTTTCATGGCAGCGGAATTTGTGCGCGAACAATTGATGCGGCAACTGGGCGCGGAGTTGCCGTACGCAACGGCCGTGGAAATCGAGCAGTTTGAAGAAGACGGCGCGATGTTTCGCATCGGTGCGGTGATTCTTGTGGAACGCGACAGTCAGAAGGCCATCGTGATCGGGCAGGGCGGTCAACGCATTCGCGAAATCGGCACCAAGGCGCGGATCCAGATGGAGCGTACGTTTGATCGCAAGGTCTTCCTGCAGACCTTTGTTCGCGTGCGTGCGGGCTGGTCAGATGACGAAGCCGCATTGCGCGCACTGGGTTATCAGGACTGAGCGTGCGCTATAGCGGAGAGCCCGCCTACGTGCTTCATGCGCGGGCTTATCGCGAGACGAGTGTGCTGGTGGAAGTCTTGACGCCGCACCATGGTCGGCTAGGCCTGTTAGCGCGCGGCGTACGCGGTCCGAAGAAACACGCACTGAAAGCGGCTCTGGCGCCGGGCCAGTACATTCGTTTCGATGCAGAGCAACGCGGTGAGCTGGCGCGATTGATTCAAGCGGAGGCGCTCGATAGTGGCATCAGTTTGGCGGGCGAACGCTTATTGGCCGCGTTCTATCAAAACGAATTGACGCTGCGTCTTGCACCGAGGTTCGACGCGCAACCTGAGCTCTTTGTAAGTTTCGGACGCACACGCGCATTGCTCTCTGCCGGTGCGCCGATTGCCTGGACGCTCCGCCGCTTCGAACGCGACCTGTTAGATGCGCTAGGGCTTGCCCCGGATTGGGCACATGATGCCCTCGGCGCGTTTATCGAGAACACGATGCACTATCGCTTCGACTTCGAGCGTGGCTTTGTACCGCGTGCCGCGGACAAATATTCGGCGGACGACGGCTTGGTGATTTCAGGTGAAGCGCTGGTTGCACTCGCGTCAGATGCGCAACCGGACACGCACACGTCCAATGCGATTCGCCGCTTGATGCGCGCACTGATCTTGCATCAATTGGGCGGAAAGGGACTCAAGTCTTGGGACATGCTGGCAGAGCTTAGGCAGATCCAGTCGTCCTGAAGGTGGCCAAGGTCACCTCAAAGGCTTCGTCCATGGCGGCAAAGGCTTTGGGGCAGGAGCGGTCTGCTGAAAGCGTGCGCACGGATTCCAGCAGTCGTTTCGCGCCGACCAAAGAACAACTGGCTTTGAGTCGATGCAAGACATCACGCAGTGCGGTGTCGTCGCCTTCTTGTACCGCCACACGCGCCTTCGATTGCATCTCTGGCAGCTCGCTGACAAACAGTGTTCTCAACTTGTCGACGTTGGAGAAGTCGCCCAATGCGCGTATGGCGTGGTCGTCATCCCATTCTTCAAGGTCTTCAATGGATGCGGCTTGCAGGCCCAAACCACGACGGAGTGCCCCCAACCAACCGGCAGGGGTGATGGGCTTGCGCACGACTTCTTTGAATCCACACGCACACAGTTTGTCGAGATAGTCCATGTCGATTTCTGCGGTGTGCGCGATTGCAACCGGGGCGCGTTTGCCGACCTCGGGATCGGCCAGCAATTGCTGATACAACCCGGCACCACTGCCGTCAGGCAAGTTGGCATCAAACAACCACAAGTCATAGCTGCGCTTGCGTGCCATCCGAGCCGCTTGGGCACAGGTCGAGGCGACGTCGACCTTCGCAGGTAGCATCGTTGCGATCTCTCGCAAGTAGATTCGCGTAGGCGGGTCGTCTTCCACCAATAGAAAGCGTGGCTTCATCCCGGATTCCGTCGACATAAGTACTCTCTCCTGATGCAACGCATTTTAGCCACCCTGCTGTGTGGCGCTCTGTCGGGTTTTTCTGCAAATCCGATTTATGCGCGCTCGGCGCACGTCAAAGTGCAGCGAATTCACACCTCGGTTGTGAAGCTCGATGGCGTCGATATGCGCGTCCGCTGGGATCCGAACCTGCCGCAGGGGCAATTGGACATGCGCGTGGATCGCCTGCGTGCGCCGTCTGTGGCGGCGGATTACAAGGCCGTGCATTGGCGCTGCACGCTTTCCCGTGAGGCATGGCGCACTTGGCGCTGTGCTGGCCCCATCTCGATGCCAGGGCACGCAGCTGCGAATTTCTCAGTGGATTTTCAGCCCGTCGGTTTGGATCTTGAACTCAAGCAAGGTGAAAGCGCAATTCGCTTGCAACGCCGATCGAAGACACCTGAGTTGACAGAAGTTGAATTGGCATCGCTGCCCGTTGAATGGGCGCGTGCGTTTATTCGGCAAAGCTGGGAAGACGGTCAGATCGATACAGGTGCCTTGAACGGCAAGCTATCGATACGTTCGCCTGCAAGTGGCGGTCTAACGGTTCAAGGGCCACTGGCACTTACGCATGCAAAGCTCCACACGCGAGACGGTGGCTTGATCGCCGAGAACGTCAGTATTGATGGCAGGCTGAACTTCGAGCGTCGAAATAACACTTCGTTGGTGTCGCTGTCGGGAACGGCCTTGGGCGACATGCTCGTCGGTACCACGTTTCTCTCGATTCAAAACACGCCGGGTCGTTTCAACATTTCTGCAAGGTCTAATCCTGCGGGTTGGCATATTCCTCAGTTCGCCTGGGCGGATGGCGCGACGCTCAGTGCCACGGGTCATTTGGACTGGACAGCCAAGGGCGCTGAGAATCTCGATGTGCAGTTCCAAAGTGCGGATGCGCGTGCTTTGCGTGATCGCTATTTGTCGGGGTGGCTGGCGCCTTTGGGCTTCACAGATGTTGAGTTGACGGGCGGGTTGAATGGTCGTGTTTGGAATCACGGTGCCGAAGCTATCAGCTACGCGATCAAGTTGAATGACCTCAACATTCGGCAGCCCGGCGAGCGCTTGGACGTGGCCGGTTTGCAGGGTCAAATTGCCATTTCGCAAAGTGATCCCGTAGAAAGCCGTTTGCGTTGGCAACACGCATCGCTGTACGGGCTGCAATTCGGCGCCGGCGATCTGCCGTTTATCAGTCGCAACGGTGAATTGTCGCTGCGTGCGCCGGCTGCTATTCCCGTGTTTGATGGCCGTTTGCGATTCGACACACTGCTGATTCGGCCGCCGCAAGCCACGCGTAGTTTTGGTTTGCAGTTTTCATTGGGCGTTGAAAATGTGGACTTTGGCGCGTTTTCGCAAGCGATTGGGTTGCCTGCATTCCGAGGTCGCTTGAACGGCACGATTCCAAACGCTGTCTACGAAAACGACATCCTGACGCTGGATGGCGGATTGAACTTGGACGTGTTTGAAGGCTCAGTCGCATTCTCTGCATTGTCCATCGAACGTCCTTTCGGCACCGCGCCGACATTGGTGACCGACTTGGATTTGGATAAATTGGATTTGCTGCGACTGACTGAAGTCTTGGGCTTCGGCAGCATCAGCGGCAAACTCAGCGGACAAATTCATGACTTGCGCTTGATCGCTTGGTCGCCGGTGCGCTTTGATTCGGCTTTATATACGGTGAAAGTGCCTGGCGTGAAGCAACGTATCAGTCAACGCGCTGTACAAAATATTTCGAGTGTCGGTGGCACGGCCGCCACCAGTGGATTGCAAGCAAAGGCGCTCGCGCTGTTCAAAGACTTCGGTTACAGCCGCATTGGGATTCAATGTCGGTTGGTGAACAGCGTGTGTTTGATGTCGGGCCTTGAAGGCGATGCCAGATCAGGTTCAGGTTCCAACAGTTTTACTATCTTGCAAGGTGCCGGCATTCCACGGCTCACCGTTGTGGGTCACAACCGACGCGTAGATTGGCCTGTACTGGTTGAACGTCTGAAGGCAGTCGCCGAAGGCGATGTCAAACCTGTTTTTGAACACTGAAGGAGAGGGGCACATGAAAAACAAAGGGTTCTTGGCCACCGCACCTGCGATCGTTTTGACCGCATGCGTCACGATCAATGTGTACTTCCCGGCGGCGGAAGCAAAAGAAGCTGCGAAAGAGTTCGTCGAGGGTGTCATCGGTGCAGACGCTGCACCTGCGGTGAAAGCGACGCCGAAATCAGGCGGTATGTCCGCAATGCTCAACATGCAGCGGCGCGTCGACCTGTGGTCTGTGATCGGTATCGGTAGTGCCTACGCGCAATCAAAGCCGGACATCACAATTCGAACGCCTGCCATCCAAGCAATTCAAAGCCGGATGTCGTCGCGCTTTGATGCCACATTGCGCGCGGGTTTCGATGCCGGGGCGCTCGGTTTCAGTGCCGATGGCATGGTCGTGGTGCGTAACGCAGACAAGCTTGCGCTAAAAGACCGTGTTGCCGTGAATGCTGCGGTGGCCGATGACAATCGCGACCGCAAGGCGCTGTATCGCGAAGTGGCAGTCGCCAACGATCATCCCGAATGGGAGGCGCAAATTCGGGAGGTTTTCGCGCGTCAATGGATCGACAGTGCACGCAGCGGCTGGTGGTACCAATCAGGCGGCGACTGGAAACAAAAATAGCCTTTACTAGGCACGGGAAAGGTGGGTCTGAGACAATAGCGCTTTGACTCAAAGTGCTTGAAACGTGGCTCGAAACCGAATAGACAAAACACCTTTCCCAGTCCGGATTACTGGCATGAGCCACGATGGCCGCGGGGTTGCGCGCAGAGAAGATGGCGCGCACGCGGGAAAGGCGATGTTTGTGTCGGGCGCCTTACCAGGCGAGACCGTGATGGTCGAACAATCCGGCAGGTCGCGGCAGTACGACGAGGGTCGTGCTGTGGAGATTCTGTCCGCATCGCCTGACCGCGTTTCACCGAAGTGCCCGCATTTCGGCGTGTGCAGTGGCTGCGTGTTGCAACATCTTGATGCTGACAAGCAGATCGGATTGAAGCAGCAAGAGCTTCTGGACAACTTGCAACGCATTGGTCACGTGACGCCGCAAGAAGTGCTCGCGCCACTTGTGGATACAAGCTGGGGCTACCGTCGCAAAGGCCGCTTTTCTGTTCGACATGTGCTGAAGAAGGGCAAGACCCTCGTTGGTTTTCGAGAACTTGATCCACGCTTCGTTGCAGACATTCAAAGCTGTCATACGGTCATCCCGGAAATCGGAATGAAGGTCGGTGCCTTGGCGGAAATGATCGATCAACTCGATGCGCGTGGCGATATTCCGCAGGTTGAGTTCATCGCGGGCGACGACACGATTGCCTTGGTGTTTCGTCATTTGCAAGCCTTGAGCGAAGGCGACATCGAGAAATTGAAGCGCTTTGGTGAAGCGCACAATTTTGCAATTTATTTGCAGCCCGGCGGTGTAGCCAGCGTGCATCCGCTTTGGCCCGACACGTCGAGGCTCGTGTACGCATTGAAGTCGTGGGATGTTGAGCTTGAGTTCAAGCCCTTGGATTTCATTCAAGTCAATCGCGGCTTGAACGAAAAAATGATTGCGCACGCACTTGGCCTTTTGGCGCCTGAGGCAGGTGAGCGCATCTTGGATTTGTTCTGCGGCCTCGGTAACTTCACGCTGCCGCTTGCGCGTGTGGCCGAAGTAGTCGTGGGCGTTGAAGGGGATGCGGGTCTCGTTCAGCGGGCGCGCGACAACGCCACGCGCAATGGCCTTTCAAACGTACAGTTCCATGCGGCCGACTTGTCCGAACCTTTGCAGAATCAGGCGTGGATCAAGCAGACCTTTGATCGTCTATTGCTTGATCCCGCACGTGCCGGCGCAGAAAGTGTGCTGAAGCAGTTGCCGCTCGATGGGCTCAAACGGATTGTGTATGTGAGCTGCCATCCGGGCTCATTGGCACGCGATGCCGGTTGGTTGGTGAACGAAGCAGGCTGGACGCTCACCAAAGCAGGTGTGATGGATATGTTCCCGCACACGGCGCACGTCGAATCCATTGCTGTGTTCGAGAAGGGCCGCTGATGGGCATCGAGATCGAACGTAAGTTTTTGTTGAAGTCAGATGCCTGGCGCGCACAAGTGACAGAAAGCAAACGCATGGCACAGGGCTACTTGAATGATGCAGCTTCCATTACACAAGGGCATCAAAACGTGTCGGTGCGGCTACGCCTTGAAGGGGATATCGCCAAACTGAACATGAAGTCGAGAGAGGCCGGGCCGCAACGTCAAGAATTCGAGTACGACTTGCCGGTTGCCGACGCAGAAGCCTTACTTGCGCTGTGCGTTGGCAATTTGGTGCAGAAAACGCGGCACTATATTCCGCAAGGTGCGCTTTGTTGGGAAATCGACGAATTCGAGGGCGTTAATGCGGGGTTGATCGTGGCCGAACTCGAGTTGCCGAGCTTGGATACGACATTCGAAACGCCGGACTGGCTCGGACGTGAAGTCACCGACGAGGCGCGCTACTACAATCTGATGCTTGCAGAACGCCCGTATTCCGAATGGGAAGACAGGCCGAACGCATCCAACGAAAGCTAAAGGGTCTTAGATGCTCGTCATTGGTGTTGCCGGTAAAGAATTGACTTCGCACGAGCGCGAATGGCTTCAGCATCCCGCGTGCGCGGGCGTCATCTTATTCACGCGTAACTTTGCCTCAAAGGCGCAGGTCGCCGAATTGGCTTTGGCGATTCGTGAGGCTTCGCCACGTCCGCAATTGATTTGTGTGGATCAAGAGGGTGGCCGCGTTCAACGTTTTCGAGAAGGGTATAGCGCACTGCCGCCGCTCGAAGGCTTCGGCACATTGCACGCCAAAGACCGCGCTGCTGCTATTGCGCTGGCGAAAGAGCATGCATGGTTGATGGCCAGTGAGATTCTTGCGTCGCAAATCGATCTCAGCTTTGCGCCGGTCGTTGATCTCGGGAAAGGCAACCGCGCCATTGGCAATCGCGCCTTCTCAGCAGATCCGATTGTCGTGTCCGACTTCACGCGTGCCTATATCGATGGGATGCATGCTGCAGGCATGGCTGCCACGCTGAAACATTTCCCCGGTCACGGCTCGATTCTTGAGGACACCCATTTCGAACATGCGGTGGACGATCGGAGTTTGGAAGACATCCAAAGTAGTGACCTGTTGCCATTTGCTGTCGGCATCGATGCCGGCGCGGATGCTGTGATGATGGCGCACGTGATATATCCCAAAGTTGCGCCAGAGCCCGCGGGCTATTCGCCGTACTGGATTCAAAACGTGTTGCGACAAGACATGGGTTTTCGTGGCGTTGTATTTTCTGACGACATTGGCATGGCCGGTGCGCATGGCGTGGGTGGCGTTAAAAAGCGTGTCGAAGCCCATCTGGATGCAGGATGCGATGCCGTGCTTGTGTGTCATCCCGAACTGGTCGAAGAAGCTTTGGTTGCAGTTGAGGGTAGGGCACTCAATACGATGGCGATCGCGGGTTTGCTGGGTCGTGGATCGCATGCATGGGAAGGTTTGTTGGCAGACACGCGATATAGCGAGGCGCAATCTGCGCTTCAACAATCGCTCGGAGGTGTGGCTTGAGCATGACGCGTCCAAGTTTGTCTGACGCATTGGCGCGTGCTGATGTCATTCATGACGCGGCATCGATTTCTGACGCCGTGAAGTCGATGGCCATCGACATCGCAGACGAATATCGCGATGACGCGCAGGCCCCTTTGTTTGTCACGGTCATGAATGGTGGCATGCCATTTGCCGCCGATTTGGCAATGGCTTTGGGCGACGAAGGCTTGGATGTCGAATTCGACTATCTGCATGCAACCCGCTATCGCGGTGAAACCTCCGGGGGTTCTCGCTTGGCGTGGTTGCATCGACCCAATACGCCATTGAGAGATCGTCGTGTCTTGTTGGTCGACGATATTCTCGACGAAGGGCACACGATGTTGGCGGTGAAGCGCTGGTGTGAAGACCAAGGCGCTGCAGATGTGTTGATTGCTGTTGCGGCGATCAAAGTGCATGACCGGTGTGTTGAGGGCATTGATGCAGACTTTGTCGGCCTGGAAGTGCCTGACGCCTATGTGTTTGGTTATGGCATGGACTATCACGAGCAAGGACGCAATCTACGCGCGATTTTCGCGCTTCGCACTTAGGTTTGGAGTGTCGCCATGAACGACTTGTTTGATATCGCAATCATTGGCGGTACCGGCGTGTACGCGCTGGCCGAGCTCAGCAATGCAGAAGCGCATCAACCGGTCACGCCTTACGGCAAACCCTCCGGACCGATTCGCGTGGGCGACATGGCCGGCAAACGTGTGGGCTTCCTTGCCCGACACGGGGAAGGGCATTCCATTCCCCCGCATAAGATCAACTACCGTGCGAATTTGACCGCACTAAAAGCGTTGGGCGCGAAACAGGTCATTGCGTTAAATACGGTGGGTGGCATCACCGATGCATTTGGCCCACGCGTTTTGGCGTGCGCTGATCAACTCATCGACTACACCTGGGGCCGTATCTCGACCTTGAGTGAGGAGCCGGGCACCGACGTATTGCATGTCGACTTCGGCGACCCCTACACACCGACCCTCCGGCAGGCATTGATCGCCGCCGCTGCGCAAGCGGGCGTGCCTTTGGTCGATCACGGCTGCTACGGCGCGACGCAAGGCCCGCGCCTCGAGACACGTGCAGAAATTGCACGCATGCGTCGCGATGGCTGTGACCTCGTCGGCATGACGGGCATGCCCGAAGCCGGTCTCGCACGCGAACTGGGCTTGGAATACGCATGCCTCGGCATCGTCGCCAACTGGGCCGCCGGCTGCGGCCCAACCCCCGACGAAATCATCACCATGGAAGACGTCCTGGCCAACGTCCACGCCGCCACCGCCCACGTCTCCCCCCTCCTAACCACCCTCCTAATTAACGGTACCCGTCCCCGTTAATTTGAAATAACGGTGACAGGTACCGTTAAATGGTGCGGTGCAAAAATTGGGTGGATTTCTGTGATTAAATCGAGGTGACTTGTCGGCGCGCGTGCGTTGATTCACTTCGCACAGGAATTCTGTTTTAGCAATGGCTGATCAACCATCCCCCACAGACCTCGCCGCGTTGCGAGTGCGCATCGACGGTATCGACAACACGATTGAGCAGCTCATCCTTGAGCGGGCGCGCTATGCCCGACAAGTGGGACAGGCCAAAGGCGATCTCGCCGCGGCAGTCGATTACTACCGTCCTGAGCGCGAAGCGCAGGTCCTGCGCCGGGTGATCGATCGCAATGAAGGGCCACTCAGCGACGAAGTGCTCGTACGTGTTTTCCGCGAAATCATGTCAGCCTGTCTCGCGCAGCAAGAACCGTTGAAAGTCGGGTATCTCGGCCCGGAAGGGACGTTCTCGCAGCAGGCCGTGCACAAACACTTCGGTCAGTCCTCACGGGGTCTGCCATTGGCGAGTATCGAAGAAGTATTTCAAGAAGTCGCTGCAGAACATGCCGACTTCGGCGTTGTCCCCGTCGAAAACTCGGGGCAAGGCACGATCCAATCCACGCTAGACATGTTTCTGACATCGCCACTCACGATCTGCGGTGAAGTCGAAGTGCGCGTGCATCAACATCTACTCTCGCGCACCGGGCGCATGGAGGACATCGAGCGCGTGTATTCGCATCCGATGTCGCTCGCACAGTGCCGTAGTTGGCTGCGTCAAAATCTGCCAAATGCCGAACGCATTCCGGTGTCGAGCAATGCCGAAGCCGCAAGACGCGCACGCAATGCCGACGATGCGGCAGCCATCGCCGGGGAGTCCGCGGGGCATGTGTACGGACTCAAATCCATCGCGGGCCCGATCGAAGATCGCGACGACAACACCACACGGTTCTTGGTGATCGGGCGTTCGTTGTTTCCGCCATCGGGGCACGATCGCACCTCACTGCTTGTGTTTATCCACGATCGTCCGGGCGCGCTGTACGGCATTCTGGAACCGCTGGCGCGTCACGGCATCAGCATGAACCGAATTGAATCGAGGCCTGCGCATTCTCGACTATGGGAGTACGCCTTCTTTATCGACGTAGGCGGGCACCGCGATGAATCGCCGCTCAAGGACGCGCTTGCTGAAATCAATAGCGCTGCGGGCGAAGTACGCGTACTGGGCTCATACCCGGTCGCGGTGCTCTGACAGCGGTGCGCCACTGACATGCTCGCGCATCGCGTTCAGCCATCTATTCGGGTTCTGCGGACCTATGACCCCGGCCACGATCTCGTCGCATTGCGAAATGCGGCCAATCAAACACTGGTGGAACTCTGCTCGAACGAGAATCCCTACGGCCCCAGTCCGGGTGCACGCGACGCCATCATTCGCCATATCGACGAATTGGCACTGTACCCAGACCCGCGAGGGGGCGATCTTAAACGCGCACTCGCCGAGCAATACAGCATCGCAGCCGACCAGATTGTGCTCGGCAACGGTTCACACGAACTATTGATGCAACTTGCGCAAGTGTTTGCGGGTCCGGACACGCATGTGGTGGCGTCGCAATACGGTTTTGCTGTGTACGCAATCGCCGCCGCCGCAGTGGGTGCACGCTTTGAGGCTGCCGATGCACTGCCTTTCGACAACGAGATGGCCGGTGGTCACGATCTCGACGCGATCGCCGCTGCTATTCGTGCCGAAACGCATCTCGTCTACCTCGCCAATCCCAATAATCCGACCGGCACGTGGTTCGGCATCGATGCATTGGCATCGTTTCTGTCGCGTATTCCCACCGACACCGTTGTGGCGATTGATGAGGCCTATGCGGAATTTGTCGATGCACCCGAATGGGCATCCGCCATTCCTTTAGTGCAGAAATATCCCAACTTGATCGTCATGCGTACTTTCAGCAAGGCACATGGACTTGCCGGCCTACGTATTGGCTACGGCATCGCGCAAACAGAATTGATCGGTTGGCTTGAGCGCATTCGTGAAAGTTTCAACGTCAATCTTTTGGGACTCGCCGCCGCCGAAGCCTCTCTAAGAGACCAGAACGCCCTTGAACGGAGCGTCAGCCAAAACAAGATTGAACGCGAACGTCTCGCGGAATTGCTGCGCGCACGCGGCCTGTTTGTGTTTCCTTCACAGACCAACTTTCTGCTCGTGCGCTTCGGTGAAGCAGCAACGCGCATCGATGAAGCACTGCGTGCGCACAATGTCGTATTGCGGCCTATGGGTGGCTATGGATTGCCAGACTGCCTGCGCATCACCGTTGGTACCGCAGAACAAAACGCGACGCTCCTGGCTGCCATCGACGCAGTTCGATAAGCGAGACAAACCCACGGCGGAACGTAGCGCCACACATACAAAAGGCACCCAATGGGTGCCTTTTATTCAACCCTTTTTTAAGGGGTAAGTCTCGATGGTACCGGCGATAGGACTCGAACCTACACGACATCTCTGCCAGTGGATTTTGAGTCCACCGCGTCTACCATTCCGCCACACCGGCATCGAAACGTCCCTGCGAACAGGGAAGGGAGATATTACATGATCTCTTTCAAAAACGCACCCATCAAGGCGCCAAATCTTTCGTGATCCACCAAAAATGCGTCATGGCCTTGTTCAGACGGGACGGCATGGAACTCGACAGCTGCACCAGACGCCATCAGGCCCGCCGCAATCTCTTCCTGCTGCGGAATCGGGAACAGCATGTCCGTGACCGCGCCAAGCACCAATGCCTTCTGAACATGCGTGCGTGACAGCGCGGCCACGATATTTTCTTCGCAATGCACCTGAGGATGCGGGTCGAGCGCATGCTCACCGATGTCGAACCAATCCATAGCGCGACCCAGATAGAGGTAGCAATTGGGATCGAAATACCGTGCAAATCGATCCGCATGCGCGTCCAAATAAGACTCGACCACAAACTCCGCGGAGAAGGGCGTGTTGGTATCGATCTCATCCATGCGAACGCGGCCAAAGCGCCCGTTCCATTCCAAAGAAGAGCGATATGTGATGACACCAAGCTTTCTGGCCAAGCGCATCCCCGTATCGGGGTAGTCGGCATCCGTGTACTGGCCTGCCTGCCAATCCGGATCGAGTCGAATCGCCTCGCGTTGTAACGAACGAACCGCAATCGAGAAAGGCAATGCACGTGCAGCACCACAGGCATTGATGTGCGTGCGGGCGTAGTCAGGGTGCTGTACAAGCACAGCCAAGGCGGCCATCGCGCCCATTGAGCAACCCACCAAACATGCAAGTTGCGTGACACCCAGGCCCTGCATGAGCGCAACTGCAGCGTTCCCCATGTCTTCTACGGACAGATCAGGAAAAGTCAGGCGATAGGGTTCGCCCGTCGCGGGATCAATCGACGCAGCGCCTGTCGACCCTTTGCATGAGCCCAAATGATTGACGCACACGACGAACCAGTGGTCCGTGTCGATGGCCTTGCCTGGTCCGATAACGGGCTCCCACCAGCCGGGCAACGGATCTGCCGGCGATGACGCGGCATGCGCGCTGGGCGATAGGCCGGTCAGGATCAAAACCGCGTTGGACTTCGCGTCGTTTAGCGTGCCCCATGTTTCATAGGCCATGCGCGCTTGATGCAACTCGCCGCCGCGATGAAGCGCAAACGGTGAGGGCAACTCAAACGTTTGCGTTGCGGGAGGCGGGAATTCTGCCATCTTCAGCGTGCGTCTTGCTCGGCCCGCGCCAACGCAGGGAGAAGTTCATTGTGAATCAGCGTGTCATTGAGCGGACCCACATGCTTCCAACGCACGTAGCCTTTTGCGTCGATGAGGTAAGTTTCAGGCGCGCCATAGACGCCCAAATCAATTGCCGTCTTGCCTTCCATATCTGACAACACGAGGAAGAAGGGATTGCCCAACTGTTCGAGCCAACGCTTGGCGTCTTCGGGCTCGTCCTTCCAGTTGTAGCCGATCACACGCACACGCTTGGTTTCGGCAAACGCCGACAACGCGGGATGTTCTTCACGACATGCGACACACCAGCTGCCCCACACATTCAAAACGAAGGGCGCACCCTTGAGGTCTTTCAGGGTCACCACTTGCTCTGGATTGAACAAGTTCTTCAGAGCGAACTCAGGGGCTTTCTTGCCAATCAAGGGCGAGGGCAAAGCGTCGCGATCTGCGCGCTTGCTCATCCAAACGCCAGCGGCCAAGAGTGCAGCCAGCGCCAAGAAAATGGCAAACGGTAGCCAGCGTTTTGAATTCATGGCGATTTACCTTCAGCAGGTTTCGGTGCGTCCTTGACGTCGTGCTTTTTATGCGCGGCACCCATCTTGTCGGCAACTTCCTTCGGCATGTAAGTTTCGTCGTGCTTGGCCAACACTTCCTCAGCAACGAAAACGCCGTCTTTCATGCTGCCTGTCGCCACAACGGCCTGCTTTTCTCGGAACAGATCCGGAAGAATGCCGGTATAAACCACAGGCAATCGGGCGTCGCCATCATCGACGTCAAAATGGGCTTCGAGTGAACCGCTCGGGCGTTTGAAAGATCCCGCTGCGACCATGCCGCCCAAGCGAAAACGCGCGTGTTCGCCGGCTTCACCTTTCAGCACTTCGCTCGGTGTGTAGAGGTAAGACACGTTACGTTGTAGTGCGAACGCACCGAGCGCCACGACAATCGCCGCTGCCAAAACCAGAAGCAGCACAAGCGCGAGTCGTTTACGTCGAACAGGATTCATGATGTTCCAGAAGAGGTGTGGCGGGAAGATTCGCGCTTGCTTCGTAACTTGGCGGCGCGAATCGCTTTACGAATTCGAATCAAAGGCGCGAGAAAGTCCCAAGCCAAAAAGAGAAAAAAGATGGCGTATGCAGCAATGACGTATTCGGCGTACTTCATGGCTTGGGCTCCATCGTTTGCGCCACCCAGGCTTTACCGGATTCGCGCTCCAGGTTTTCTGCGCGTGCGCGCAACAGCAAAGAACCCACAAACCACACATGAATACCAATAACAACCCACCACAAAGGCGCAGCCATACTGGCGTCGAGTTTTGATTGGCCAAACACGCTCACAGTTTGACCTTGGTGCAGAGAGTCCCACCAGTTCACCGAATAGCGAATGATGGGCAGCAACACAACACCGACCATCGCTAAGAAGCCAGCCGTTCTTGCGGCTTGTCGACGATCTTCAATCGCTGCGTACAAACCCATCACGCCGAAGTACATGAAGAGCAAGATGAGTTCGGTCGTGAGTCTCGGGTCCCACGTCCACCAAGTACCCCACATGGGTTTGCCCCAAATGGAACCTGTGATCAAGGTGACGATGGTGTAACCGGCGCCAATCGGCGCGCATGCCATGGCCAGAATTTCGCACAACTTGATACGCCAAATTTGCGCAATGGCTGCATAGACCGCCATACCCAAATACACACCGATGCTCATCCAAGCTGCCGGTACATGGATGTACAAAATCCGTGCGCTATCGCTTTGCTGATAGTCGGCAGGCACCACGAACAGGCCTTGGTAAACGCCCACTGCCATCAATAGGAAACCCAGCAGGTGGCACCAAGGCGCCCACCGCTTGGCAAACACGTCGAAGTAGGGGGGTGAACCGAGTTTGTGGAACCAAAGGACTAATGGATTCATTTCATTCCGAATCAGCCTGCGTGAAGAAAAGCCCTTCAACGCATGGAAAGCACCATTTTACCAGCCCTTACGCCGCAGGTTGCACCAGATTGATTTGGCCTCGCATGCCGCCCGCATGGCCCGGGAAGCTACAGAAATAGCCGAAGCCGCCACCTGCAGCCCGCAATTTGGCAACGTCGATCTTCAGTTCAACCGATTTGCCGCCGCCGATCACTTTGCTGCGCGTGATGACGCGCTTATCGCTCGGTTCGACGTACTGACGGTAGGGGCCCGCACCTAAGCTGTTCTTTGCGACGGCGTCGATGTCCGCCATCTTGGCAATCACGACGTTGTGTCCCATGACGGTCACCGGGTACTGCCCCGTGTGATGCAGAGTCAGCGTGAATGTTTCGCATCCGGTCGGAATGTCGATCGTCGACTTGTCGAACGCGAGCGTGTCACCTGCGCTGATCGTCGCATCGCAGCGCGAAGGGTCGACTGCAGGTCCCGCAGGAATTGGCGGCGCATCGACGGCCACGGATTCACCTGCCGTAGGTGCCACATCGTCCGGCGGATTTTCAGGCGGCATGCTGATGTTTGCGCTTGTGTTGCTTGGGTCTTCTTTTGCGGGTTCGGCGGCATGCGCGCCCGCATCGACGACTTTGAGGCCGCTATCACAGCTCGCCATTGCAAGCGCCGACACCATCGTAAATGCAAGAAAAGTTAGTTTTTTCATCGACACAAAGCTTCCAAAAAATTCACCGAATACCGAGTCGGATTGCAGCCGCTGCAACCCACGGTGCAAGTACGACACCCGCCACTAAACCCGCCGCAAGCCATAACCACGCACCGACCGGATCAAACCCTTGCGCAGCCGCAGAAACACTCCCGGCACCAAACACTAGAACCGGAACGTACAACGGCAACGCGAGCAATGACAGCAGGATACCGGCACGTCGTAGACCGACGGTGAGCGCCGCCACAACAGCGCCCAACAAACTCAGCAATGGCGTGCCCAAAAGCAGTGATATCAATAGCGGGCGCAGCGATTCTCGCGGCAGATGGAGCAGCTCGCCAAGAAACGGCACGGCGATGATAACGGGCAGTGCAGTGGTCAACCAATGGCTGCCAATGCGCGTCGCAACCAACATCGGCAGCGGCGTAGGCGACAGCACCCATTGTTCCAATGCGCCGTCTTCAGCGTCTGCTCTGAACAAGGTGTCCAAGGCGAGTAAGCCAGACAGCAGCGCGGAGACCCAAATCACCGCAGCTGCAATTCTGGCTTGGTGCTCCGGCTTGCCATCTGAAGCCAGCGCAAACAGAACAACGATGAGCAGTGCAAACAGCACCGGTTGGAATGCGTCGCCACGTCGGCGCCACAGCAAACGCAGATCGCGCACAAGCAAGGCATTCATAGCGCGCAAGTTCATGCCTCGCGCCCCAACATCAATACACGCGTACGCACGGGGGGCGCCGCATAGGCCCCGTGTGTCGTTACCAAAACGGCCCCATGGTTCGACACGTGTTCGGCGATCAAGTCGTTAACCAATGCGATCCCTTGCAAGTCCAGATTGGCGTATGGCTCATCCAGTAGCCAAAGTGTGGCCGGTGATAGCCAAACCCGTGCCAGCATCAAACGCTTGCGTTGACCCGCGGACAAATGACGCGCCAATTGATCATCGAAGCCGTCGAGTCCGACGCGAGACAATGCGTTTTCAATCTCACGGTCGGGATGGCGGCCTTGCAAACCACGTGACAGCTCGAGATTTTCGGTTGCAGTCAAATCGCCCTTTAATGCGGGGAGGTGACCTAAGTAGGCGATATCGGCATGACCCCGGCCGGAACGAACCGTTTTGCCCGCCAACAACACTTCGCCCTCATCCGGTACCAACAGGCCTGCCAACACTCTGAGTAAGGTGGTCTTGCCTGTGCCGTTGCCCCCTTGGACCAAGAGTGCTTCTGCACGGTCGACTTGAAAGTCGAGGCGCTCGAAGATGGTCGTTGCATCACGCGTGAACTTGAGATCGACGGCGTGCAAAAGGGGCAGGGCAGCAGGTGAGGTCACGAATCAGGCAACAGAGCCAATGAAGGCGTTACGTCATTCTATCCAGTCGATGAACGCGTTGTTGCAACTCGGCATTTTCGGATGATAGATGCGCATCTTCACCGCGTGGCCGCGTTGCCACCACAGAGAGCCTAGCTGTTCGAATCGCCGCGCCCATTGATCGAGCGTGACGCGGGAAACGTCGGACAGCAACCAACCGGCTTCAAACCATGCGTTGTCAGGAGACACTGCGTGCATCGGAATGCGTTCGACGCGATGGCTGTCAATCAAACTGACCAGTTCACGGTTGGCCGCGTTGTTTTCTTCATCATCGCGACGACACCCCATCGGATTCCACGCGGTAATGAAGGCAAAACACTTGCCCTGAACTTCTGCTTCTAGTCGTGCAGCCAAATGCCCGATGGCGATTTCAACTTGCCCGCTGCGGCATTCGGCAATGTACACCGTATCTAAGAACGCTTTGACAAGCGCTTCGGTCATCGTTGAATCCGGCTGTTCCATGATCGCGCTGGCAGGCCTCATGGAGGTCACGATAGCAAACTTTGTGGCCTAAACTGGGACCTTCACGGCACGGAATTGAAAGAATGCAACCGGTTACAAAGCTGCCTAAGGTCGGCACCACGATCTTCACAACAATGTCCACCTTGGCGGCCAAGCATTCTGCCGTCAATTTGGGGCAGGGATTCCCGGATTTCGATGTGCCGCCGCTGCTCGTGGACGCGCTGTCACGCGCCATGCGTGATGGCCAAAACCAGTACGCGATGATGTCCGGCGCACCGGCCTTGCGTCTGGCAATCGCCCATAAAACGGATGCCTGCTATGGCGTCCGGCCGAACCCTGACACGGAGATCACGGTCACCAGCGGCGCAAGTGAGGCGATCTTGAATGCCGTGCTTGCGGTTGTTCGGGCGGGTGAAGAAGTGATCGTGCTGGACCCGTGCTACGACTGCTATGAACCCGCCATCGACATGGCTGGCGCGATCGCAGTGCACGTGCCGCTCGACGCGAAAACCTTTGCACCCGACTGGACACGTGTGCGTGAAGCGATCACGCCAAACACGCGACTGTTGATGATCAACAGTCCGCACAATCCGTCCGGTGCGATGTTGACTGCAGATGACATGCGTGAAGTTGCGGACATCGTGGTTTCGCACAATTTGTACTTGCTGAGCGACGAGGTGTATGAACACATCGTTTTTGATGGCGCCCGGCATGAATCAGCCTTGCTGTATCCGGAGCTTCGAGATCGCACTTTCGTCATTTCCAGCTTTGGCAAAACCTATCATTGCACCGGCTGGAAAGTGGGCTATTGCGTTGCGCCCCCGGCGTTGACGCTTGAGTTCCGCAAAGTCCATCAATACAACACGTTCTGTACGTTTCATCCCGCGCAAATCGCGTTCGCTGAAATGATTGAAAAAGATCCGGCGCACTATCAATCCCTGGGTGACTTCTATCAAGAAAAGCGTGATGCGTTTCGTCAGCAATTGTCAGAAACAAAACTAAAAGCCTTGCCTGTGCCGGGTGGCTATTTCCAATTGGTCGATTACTCGGATATCAGTGATCTGGACGACATGGCGTTCAGTGAATGGTTGACGATCGAGAAGGGCGTTACGGGCATTCCTTTGTCGCCGTTTTATGCAACGCCGCCGAAAGGTCAGCGTTTGCTGCGCTTGTGCTTTGCGAAGAATCCAGAAACCGTCGCTGAGGCAATGGCGCGGCTGAAAACGCTGTAACCGCTCAACCTACGCTCAGGTACAAAGGCGTACCTTTCTCGAATGAAAAGACTTATTCAATCCGAGATGTACTGGGCGGCACTCGTGGCCGTGTTGATCACGGCCTGCGTGGCGTTCTTCCTTCTGCAGAAGCCGCGCATCACACTCATGGATGCGCAGGCGGCGATCAATCCCGCACAGACCGAGTCCATCTATTTGGGTATGGGTTGCTTCTGGGGCGCAGAGAAGCGCATGGGCGAAGTGCCGGGTGTGCTCAAGGTGGAAGTGGGTTACGCAGGCGGTGATGCGGCCAAAGTGCGTTACCAAGATGTGCTCGATACAGAGGCGGCTTTGCGGTCAGGGCGTTCCAAAGCGCGCAATCATGCCGAAGTCGTCAAAGTAACGTATGACGCGACGCGCACCGACTTGGCGCAGATTCTCGCTGCATTTTGGGAGAACCATGACCCAACGCAAGTCGGTGGGCAAGGCAACGATCTCGGTAGCAACTATCGTAGTGCGATCTATTTTACGAACGACGCGCAACGCGCATTGGCCGAGCAAACCAAAGAGACATATCAAGTCGCACTGAGGCGCGAAGGCTACGGTGACATCACGACCGAGATCTTGCCGCTTCGCAACTACAACCGCGCCGAAGAAGTGCATCAGGACTACTTGAAAAAGAATCCGAACGGCTACTGCGGTCTCGGTGGAACCGGCGTCAAATTCGCGCTCGCTGGAGAAGACGCGTCGCGTGACCCGCGCTACGCAGTGCCCACCGGTGCGTCACTCGATGCCAATGGGCAACTCGTCATCTATGAAGCGGAGACTTGCGTGTTTTGCAAGGCGTTTGACAAAGAGGTCTTGGCGGGTTGGAAGTCGGACGTGCCCTTTGTTCAAACTTGGGGAACGAATGCGCCACAAGGGTGGACATTGAACAAGCCGTTGTTTGCGACGCCCACGATTGTGTATTTCAAACACGGTAAGGAAGTGTCGCGCTATACCGGCTATACAGGCGGGCCGCAAAAATTCTGGCAATGGCTCGGTTATCAAAGCCTTTCAGATGCGCAAAAAAAGATTGCGTTTGAAAAGGGTACCGAACCGCCCAATTTGGGTTCTGAGCTCGATGAGACACGACCGGGCACCTATGTCGACCCGATTACCGGCGCCGCGTTGTTTAGAAGCGATACGAAATTCCACAGCGGCACGGGTTGGCCGAGCTTCTTCAATCCTGTGCCAGGTGCTTTGGTGCTGTCGCAGGATACGAGTGAGGGTATGGTGCGCACCGAGGTCAAGAGTGCCAGTTCGGGCATTCATTTGGGCCATGTGTTCGATGACGGACCGCCGCCGACCGGAAAACGCTACTGCATCAATGGGAATGTGTTGAAATTCATTCCAGATAAGTCCACTGCGCGGAACTGAGAATGAGTCAAACGTCCCCTTTGCGTGTGCACCTTGTTCAAGGCGATACACGTTGGCACGATCCCGAAGGCAATCGCCAACACTATCAACAGTTGATCGGCCATCTGCGCGGTAAGACGGATTTGATCGTGTTACCCGAAACGTTTACGTCAGGGTTCTCGAATGATGCCGTGCAAGGCGCCGAGGACATGCATGGCAAGACCGTCGCGTGGATGCAAGCGCAGGCTAAACAGTTGGACGCCGCGCTGTGCGGCAGCGTGCAGATTGCAGAGGATGGGCGGGTATTCAATCGAATGTTGTTTGCGACGCCCGATGGCGAGATTCGCAGCTACGACAAGCGACATTTGTTTACCTTTGCGCATGAGCACGAGCGGTATGCGGCAGGCCGAGACCGATTAATTGTCGAGTGGCGCGGTTGGAGAATCTGCCCCTTGGTGTGCTATGACTTGCGCTTCCCCGTGTTTTCTCGCAACGGGTTGGATGAAGACAACCAGCCGCTCTACGATCTTCTCATCTACGTCGCGAATTGGCCGTCAGTCAGAGACTATCCATGGCAGACCTTACTGCGTGCACGCGCGATTGAGAACCTCTGTTATGTCGTGGGTGTGAACCGCGTCGGTAACGACGGTAACGGCCTTCATTACTCGGGTGACAGTGCGGTTATCGACTATCTTGGGAAAGCAGTTGTGAGCTTGCGCGACGACGAAGGCGTCATCGACGCCGTCTTGGATGGCAAAGAATTGGCCCTTCATCGCGCACGGTTTCCGGCACTCAATGATGCGGACGTTTACTCGGTCGACTGAGCACAGGCAAGTGGCGGATACAGATCCGCCTTGGATCCATTGCGCGAAGCAACGATGGGTGTCACACGCGCGCCGACCCAAGCAGCATCGGGCCACCAACGCGTAGACGTATCGAGACCGGGTTCGAAGGGCATGCCAGGCTGCGGTGTTATGACCGCGACATTGGCGCAGTGGCCTGCTGCGAGCACGCGCTCCGCAGGTTCGGTCCAACCATGGCGTGCCAATTTAAAGAGCCCCCAGTGCACGGGCATCATGTACTTTCCGCGCGCCCAAAGATGCGCTTGGATCGCTTGTTCCGGGCCAATGTGCCAATCAGGCCAACGTGCGTCGTATTGACCACTTTCAATCATCGTGACATCGAACGGGCCGTAGCGTTTTCCGACTTCCTTGAATTGATCCGTCAAACCCGTGTCGCCGGAATACCACACACGATGCTTCGGCCCCGCAATTGCGTAACCACTCCAAAGTGTGCGATTGCGTTGTGGATTGACGCGCCCGGATGCGTGCCTTGCCGGCGTCGAATGAATGGTCACTGCGTCGACCTGTGCGCCTTCCCACCAATCGAGTTCGGTAATTCGCGCAGGGTCTACACCCCAGCGTTCGAGATGCGCACCGACGCCTAAGGGCACGACGAAACGTGTTGGACCTTTTGCGAGTGTTTTGATCGATGCCATATCGAGATGGTCATAGTGGTCGTGCGACACCAGCACGACATCCACGTTGGCCAATTGCGACAGTGGCATGGGCGGCGCAAACCACCTTTCAGGTCCAAGGAACTGGAAAGGCGAGGCACGCACACTGGCAATCGGGTCGATCAAGACGCGGATGCCGTCGATTTCCACCAGCGACCAAGAATGTCCGAACCAAGTGATGCGTAATCCACTGCGCGGTGCAATAGCGAGACGCTGTGCGGTGTCGTGGACATAGGGCACGCCCGCGGTTGGTGCTTGCGAAGGGACCTTTTTCAGCATGCCGAGGATGGTCAGCGCATTGGTGTCGCTCCACATCCGATTCGGATTCTGGAAGCGATCCACATGCCATTGCGGGCTGCGTTCTATGCGCGCCTGTCTTGCGCCTGCCGGTCTCGCGCCAAAGGCGGGGTCGACGCGTACAAGCACCCAGGCAAATACAAAGAGCGCCAGAACGCTCAAGAGCAAAAATAGCGCGAGGCGGCTTAAGCGGCGCAAACGCCGCTGCGTATTCGGAGTCATCCCTAAGCAGGATTAGAAGCCGCCGCCTCGCGGGCCACGATTGCCGCCGCCACCCGGGCGTCCACCGCCAGGGCGTCCGCCACCTGGGCGGCCCGGCCCTGGTCGACCACCGGGCTTGCCTGCGTTCGGGGCGCCTGGACGACCCCCGGCCGGACGCGGGCCGCTTGGGCGGGCACTGCGTGGGCGGTCACCATAGGGATTGAAACTGCCTGGGTTGGCGTGATCTGACGGGAAGCTCGGCGCATTGCCCGGATGACCAAAGGGGTACTTCGGACGCGAAGGTGCGGCATCACCCGAGGCGCCACGTGCACCATACGGACTGCGTGCACCTGCACCCGCGCCGCGAGCCGGACCCGCAGCAGCACCTGGGCCACCACGACGCGGACCGCCTGCACCCGCGCCGGCAGGGCGAGGACCGCCCGGACGTGGGCCAGCGGGACGCTTCGGCTTAAAGCCATCTGCGTTTCGATGACCGGTCGGGCCGGTTTCTACGCCATCGGGGACATACCAAGTGCGCATGGCTGCCGGATTGCTGCCACGGTTTTCACCGGGACGCATCCGTTGGCCTGGTTGACGCTCACCGCCCTTGATCTTGAAGCGGCCTTGGCTTTGTTTTGCTGCAGCATCACCGCTGACTGTCAAACCACCACGCGGTTTCGCATTGCCACGACCGCCGCGGCGATCTTCGCGCATGTTGTCGAAGCGACGCAGTTCACGGCCTTCGTCAGCGGCACTGTGCCCGCCGACATAACCGGATGACTTGCGTTCAAATGTATGCACCGTTTTCGAAGCGCGACGTTGGCCAATCACCGGTTGCAGGGTCAATGCCGAGGGCGCGCCCGCATCCAAGCCCAACTCTTTACGCAAGGTTTCAACTTGGGCTTCCGACAATTCTTGCGACTGTCCGCGCAACAAGGGTTGCGGCAATTGGATCTTGCCATAGCGAATGCGCTTCAAGCGCGACACCATGCAACCTTGCGATTCCCACAGACGGCGTACTTCGCGATTGCGACCTTCCTTCAACAGAACGCGAAACCAATCGTGCGAATCCGTACCACCAATGCGTTCGATGTCGTCGAATTTGGCCGGGCCATCTTCAAGCGCAACACCGCGGCGCAAGCGATCAACCAACTTGTCAGAGACCTCTTCTTCACCTTCCGGTGGACGCACACGACACACGTATTCGCGATCGACTTCGTGCGACGGATGCATCATCGAGTTGGCCAACTCACCGTCGGTGGTGAGCAAGAGCAAGCCGGTGGTATTGATGTCCAAGCGGCCAATAGCAATCCAACGCGCACCTTTCAAGGCCGGCAGGGCTTCGAAAATGGTGGGGCGACCTTCAGGGTCTTCGCGCGTGGTCACTTCGCCTTCGGGCTTATTGTAAATCAGCACACGCGCGGGTTCAGTCAATGCAGTCGCAACGAAGCTGCGGCCATCGAGTTCAATTTTGTCGCCCCCTTTGACGCTCATGCCAAGCGTTGCAGGTTCGCCGTTGACCATCACAACACCGGATGAAATGCGTTGCTCAAGTGCGCGACGCGAGCCAAGCCCGGCTTGCGCGAGCACTTTGTGCAAGCGTTCTTCAAGCTTGGGGGCGGCGTCAGCTGAGGCGCCTTTGAGGGAAAGTTTGCTGCGTTCGTTCATGATTCACTCCGGGTGCTGTCGCCGTCATCGGCGAGGGCTTCTGTTGCTTCTAATGAGGGTTCGTCCTGGGCCGGGTCAATGCTTGCATCGACTTCAATATCTGCGTCGGCTGGATCGATTTGTGTGGTGATGGGTGCTAGATCTGGATCAAACGGCAATTGGGGTTCTAGGTCCGCAAAATCTTTCAGTTCTGACAAAGCGGGAAGTTCATCCAGTTTCTTCAGACCGAAGTAATCCAAAAACATGCGTGTCGTGCCCAACAACTCGGGCTTGCCCGGAACATCGCGATGGCCGACGACTCGGATCCACTCACGCTCTTCCAACGCTTTGATGATGTTGCTGTTCGTGGCCACACCGCGGATCTGTTCGATCTCGCCGCGCGTAATGGGTTGCCGATAGGCAATCAATGCCAAGGTTTCGAGCGTCGCCCGTGTGTACTTGGTTTGCCGCTCCGTCCAGAGACGTGCCACCCATGCATGCACATCTGCTTGAACTTGGAAGCGCCAACCCGAGGCCACCTCCACCAATTCGACACCCCGTTCTGCGCAGTCTGCTTGAAGCGAAACCAACGCGGCCTGAACGCTGCCTTCCGGCGCCGGCTCATCCAGCGGGAACAGCGCGTTGAGCTGGACCACCGTCAAAGGTTGGCTCGCGGCCAACAGCGCGGCTTCAACAATGCGTTTTACCAAGGTTTCCTGCATGGATTTAGTTCCTGTGCGTCGGGCTTGCGTCTTCTTCCACGTCGAACTCACTCGCGGGAATGTCAGCCGGTGTATCTGCGGATGCGAGCGATTTGACGTAAATCGGCGCAAGGTGAGGTGCATCGCCGCCCGGCGGGTTCGGGGCGTCTTGCATGATTTCAATGAGTTGTTCTTTCGCGAGCGTCAGCAAGCTCAGGAATGTCACGACGATGCCCAGTCGACCTTCTTCAACATTGAAGAGTGATTCGAACCGATGAAAGGTGCCGTCAGACAGGGCTTCAAGCAGTTCGCCCATCTTTTGCCGCACGCTCAGCGCATCGCGTTTGATGGCATGGTGGCTGTAGAGGTCTGCACGCTTGAGGACATCGTGGAGCGCCAGCAGCATCTCACGGATATCGACCGGTGGCGGCAATCGGACTTCTGCGCGCTCCGGCACGTGCGCTGAGACCGTTGCCGTGTCACGTTCCTGACGCGGCAGCGCATCGATGTCTTCGGCAGCTTGCTTATACCGTTCGTACTCTTGCAGACGGCGGACCAAATCCGCACGCGGATCTTCTTCCAGGCCTTCTTCGTTCGGCGGACGCGGCAGCAGCAAGCGCGATTTGATCTCGGCAAGAATCGCTGCCATGACCAAGTACTCAGCGGCCAGCTCGAAGCGCATCTCGTGCATGGCTTGGATGTAATCGACGTACTGGCGCGTGATTTCGGCGACCGGAATATCGAGGATGTCCAGATTCTGGCGGCGAATCAGATAGAGCAGGAGATCGAGTGGACCTTCGAACGCATCCAAGATGACTTCAAGTGCATCCGGCGGGATATAGAGATCTTGGGGGATCTGCAAGACCGGTTGCCCAAGCACATGCGCCAGCGGCATTTCTTGCTGCTGGGGGCTCGAATTCGGCGGTTTCTGCTCGGCACTCGTTTCGGACGAGGGTGCGTCGGTTTGTTCGGTCATGTTTTGGCAACAGGCCATGACGTCTACATGCCGGCATGGCATGAGTACGTGTGTCATTCAAAAGGAAGGCAAATACGGCGCTGGGCTTGACGCGCTTCAACGGCGTAGGCACCTGCTTGCGTTTAGGGTACTGGCACAGCGGTGGAAAGTCTAGGCGTGGGCTGCTCTAGAATGTCAACTTTTGGATAGGTGGGTGCTTGCATGTGGTACATCCTCGAAGGCTTTGATGCACCCGATGGTTTGGCCAAGCGACCGGCGCTGAGAGAAGCGCATCTCGTGCGTGCGCGGCAGTTGCTGGCGGAAGGCCGCTTGATGGTCATTGGACCCATGCCGGCGATTGATAGCCCGGAGCCGGGCCCCGCGGGCTTCATCGGGAGCCTGCTCATTGCCGAGTTCGAGAGCATTGAGGCGGCTCGGGCTTGGCTTGCTGAGGACCCCTATGCGCTGGGCGGCGTCTTTGAACGTACCGAGGTTCGGCCGTTCATCAAGGTCTTGCCATGACGGACGCAGCGACCCGCGTTGCGCGGATTCGTGAAGCGCTGGCGCAGGCCTTTGCGCCCGAAGCCTTGGAGATTAAGGACGACAGCCACCGACATGCCGGGCATGCTGGCGCCAAGGATGGGCGAGGGCACTTCAAAGTGCGAATCGTCAGTGCGCATTTTGAAGGGATGAGTGCCCTACAAAAACATCGCGCTGTCTATGCCGCGTTGGGCGACTTGATGGAAACCGATATCCACGCGCTGCAAATTGATGCAAAGGCCCCGGATCACGCCTGAGCTTTCACCGGTTCGAACTCGACGGTCAAGTGGAAGCGCGGCGTGCCATTTTCGGCATTGAACTCGCAGCTTGCACCGATTGAATGCGCTCGGTCGCGAATCCCCTGCAAACCATAGCCCGTGCTGTTGCTTGCATCGATCTCACCCTCGTCATCAAGAATGCGCAAGTCCAGCTGTGCACGGTCGGGCGAGATAGTGTGTTGAGCCAATGTGACGCTCAGCCAGCGATTCTTCCCGTGCTTGATCGCATTGGTGATCGCTTCCTGACAAATCCGGTACAGCGCAATCTCTATTTTCTCCGGTAAATGACGGTCGACCTCTGTTGAACGGAAGTCGTACTCAAAACCCTGTTCAGTCAACAACTCGATCACCGGGCCACTTTCAAGTGCGCGGGTGAGGCCAAATCGACTGAGTGCAATCGGGTGCAACTTGTCGTTGATTGCGCGCAAATGCCAATGGGCGTCGTCCACCAACGACGATACGGTTTTCAAGTATTGAAGTGTGCCGAGGTCCTCGGTGCGCTTGCTGGCGATTTGCACATAGGTTGCGATTGCGGTCAGGTCTTGCCCGAGCTGATCGTGCAGATCCTGCGCAATGCGCTGGCGGTCCTTCTCCTCTTGATGGGTGAGGCGCAATGCAACGTCACTCATTTTTGAAGAGCGTTCTGTTTCTGCTGCGACAGAATGCGTGAGGTTTTCGTGCTGCAACCGGGTTAAATCTGACGAACCGCCTATGACGACGACGCCGAATCCCAGAATGGTAAGAAAGGTCTCGACGCGTCCGGATTGCCAAAACTCGGGGAGTTCGCCATGTTGGAGTAGCGCGCATGCCGCAAAGACATTGAATGCCAGCACAGCAATGCGGACGCCGTAATAGTGCGACACCACGAGCAGCGGCAAAATCGAAATCATCACAGGATCGACGTGTGCGTCGGACGGGTCGATTTGCATCAATGAGAACAACATGCACGCGGGCAAGATGGCAACGCCCACCGTTCGTGTCGTGAAGTCGCGACCGGCGAGAAACTTGCGCTGCGCAAACGTCACGATCAACAAGCCGATGCTGATCATGCCAAGACCGGTGCCGACCCTGTCTTCAAACAATGCAACCGCGAACCCTTGCATGTTTCGGTCATCAGCGAGGTTGCGCAGATTGACGAAGGCAAAAGAAGCCAGCCCAACAGCTATCACTGCTGCAAAGAGTCGGCCAATCAAAGCTCGCATTGAATCAATTGCCGTGCTCGGACGGATAAAAAAGAAGACCATCACGTGCGCAATCCCGAACATCACAAACGGTGCGAACAGGTCCATCCACTCAGGCAGTGACGCCGGAAAATTGCCTCGATAGCGCCACAGACCACCGACAACGCTCCATTCGATGACCGCCAATAGCCACCAGTGTTTGACACGGACCGACCACAGCGCACCGCAGCGTACACCTGCCAGCAGGTTGGCATAAGGACCGGAGGTGAGTGTTGCCAATAGAATCAACAACGGATACCCCGCAAGGAGTATCCGTTCCGAATCGCGTTCCAGCCACTTCCGCTTCAAATCCATGTAAGGTTTACCTGACCTTTGGTGACATTATGCTCAGAATATTTTTGGTCGACGACCATCAGGTTGTACGTACGGGTTTCAAACAATTGCTCGAGATGGAGCCGGGCTGGAAGGTGGTGGGCGAAGCGGGCAGTGTGGCAGCGCTTGCGGACCTGATGTTGCATCTTCAATTTGACGTCATGGTGCTGGACTTGTCTTTGCCGGATGGCGATGGTTTGGTTGTGTTGCGCCAAGTGCTTGGCAAGCGGCCGGACCTGCCGGTCGTTGTGATGAGCATGCACGAAGGCACGTTGTACGTTCAGGATGCAATGAATTCGGGTGCACGCGCCTATGTCACCAAGCGCTCTGGGTTTGAAGAGTTGGTGGAAGCGCTGAAGCAAGTTCAACGCGGCGAGACATACGTCAGCATGGATGTGCGCATGATGAGCCAGAGCGGCAAGCGCCCCGAATCCAATGGCCTGCCGGAGCTCACGACGAAAGAAGCCAACGTCTTTCTTCTGCTCGCGCGTGGTCATTCCGTTTCACGCGTGGCCGCGACATTGAACGTCAGCAATAAGACGGTGTATTCGCACCGCAACAATATCTGGAACAAATTGTCGTTGGCGTCGGATTTCGAACTACGGAAGCTGGCGCACCAACGTGGTCTGATCACCGAATAGCGGCGTGTTGTTTAGGCGTGCGCGCTGTCGTTTTTGCGCGACGCCTTGTCGTCATACATCTGCGCATCTGCAGTCTTAAGTAGTTCTTCCAACGTCGCACCGTCCGGCGGGTAAGTCGCAATGCCGACAGATGCGCCGACTTGAACTGTGTGCTCGCCCAACTGCAACGGATCTTCGATGATGTCGTGCAGGCGATTAACGAAGGCATCCATATCTTCTGGTTTGATGCCTTCAACGAGCGCAACGAACTCGTCACCGCCCCAGCGGACAACGATGTCGTCTGCGCGGGTAATGCGTCGCATGCGATTGGCGATGGTTTGAAGCACCGAGTCACCGGAGCGGTGTCCATGGTGATCGTTGACTTCCTTGAAGTTGTCCAAATCCACGAACAGTAAAGCGCAGGGGAAGGTGTTGCCGCGTTTGAATCGCGCATTGACCACTGCGTGGCGTTCTTCCAAGAAACGACGATTGGGCAAGCCCGTTAATGCGTCATAGCGAACGAGACGCGCAAGTTCGCCGCGGTGCCTCAGCAGCAAATACAACGTGCCGGAAATCAGCAAACCCAAAATGATGCTGAAAAGTCGCATTGCGCGTTCAACAAACGTGGTGTCGGCCTTGCGTCGTTCCACGGCAAGTTGCCATGTGCCGCCTGGCACATCGACCGTCAAAATGACCGAACCTGCATGGTCAAACAAGGTTTGATCGCCGACGATGGGTTTGGACTCAAGACCCATCACGGATTTACTTCTCAAGGCGTAGTTGAAATCATCTGTACGTGCTGCCTCCGACACAACTTTGAACAAGCTGTCCGAGTCAATGACGGCTGACATCAAACCCCAGTAGCGATCGTTCACGGTGAGCGGGGCTCGATAGATTAATCCGCGCCCACCTTGCACCAAGTCGATCGGACCAACAATGGCGGGCATACCCGTTGCAACGATTTGCTGAATGACTGGCCATTGATCAGGTTCGTTTCGGTAGTCCATACCGAGTGCTTGCTCGTTCCCGGCCATCGGGTACATGTAGCGCATTCGATAGCTTTCTGCGATACCGATGTTGCGCAAATGCGGCGCCGACTTTTTTAGAACGCCAAGAACTTCGTCGACTTCCTTTTCTTGCAACTGTGCATGACGCACGGCTAAGTAGCCCGCTAGGCCATTTTGTAGCGTGGTAATGGCGTTCAGCTCGCGTTCGATCAAAGTGCGCGCGGTGGAAGCGTTTGTCATCGTTTCGACGTCGCGCGTCGAATTCGACGCACGGTGCATCGATGACGCCAACACCTCACCCAAACCGAAAATCAATAAAAAGGTGAGCGACGCGACAACCAACAGAAAGTACTTGCTCCCCGTGAGGTGATCTGTGTGGACGGTGACGATGCGCTTTGCCAAGTCCTATTTCAGCAAGCCGAACAATGCGGCCAGTATGCAACTTCCTGCTGGAGCTTGCGCGCCGTGGCGGGCAGTAGTTTTGTCAGGTCCAAATATGCCGTTTGGCCTACGTCAGTTTCCCGGCGGTCTCCAGCCGTACATACGCCAAACGTCTCTGGTCATCCACCGCGTCGCAACTCCCTGACACCCCGGCCCAGCTTACGGCGCAACAGGGCCCGCAGGGTCACCCCATCCGAGTACCCGACCTGTGCGGCGACCTGGTCGACGCTCGCGTTTCCGGTGCGCAAGAGATGCACGGCATGCTCCACGCGCAGGTCCTGGAAATACGACAACGGTGTCTTGCCCAAAACGCTTTGCAGCCGCCGCGCCAAGGTGCGCTCGCTTGTGCCCGCGGCGCTGGCCGCCTCGGCCAGCGAGAACCCCTTCGCGAGCTGACTTCTGGCCCAGCACTCGAAGCGCTCCACCATCGGGTCGGCATGCGCAAGGTGGTCGGGAATAACGAACTCGGCTTGCGAACTGCGTGCCTCGACCAGCAGATAGCGTGCCACCAGGGCCGCCAGCGCCGGACTGCGCTCCCGGATGATGCGCAAGGCCAAGTCGACGTGGGCCAAAGCGGCACCCGCGGTGGTGAAGCGTGTCGAGTTCACGATCATGCGTGACTCGTCCAGCGTGACGTTCGGATAGCGCTGCCGAAACATCGGCCCCAGCCACCATGACGTCGTCGCACGATGCCCATCAAGCAGGCTGCTCTCTGCAAGCAAGAAGCTACCGGAGCAAGCGGCACCTAGGTGCGCGCCAGTGGTGGACCACTGCTGTAGCGCCGCGACCGCGTCGGGCACATCGGGGCGTGTGAGCCGAGCCGAGAGCGTGTCAGGCATCTTGTCGCCAAACGCGGGCACGAGCACGACGTCTGGTTCCGGCACACCACGCGCAGTGACCACGGGGACCGTCAAGCCTTGCGCAGTTCGGATGCGACGCCGCACGCCCACCAGCGTGAGCTCTATGTGCGCGGGAGCCTGTGGCAGCGAGCCCGCCATCGCATTGGCTAAGCCCACTGTGTCGGTGAGCGCCGCAAGCCCCAGATCAAACACGCCATCACAAACAAGGATGTGGAGTTTCATGGCAGCAATGATATCAATGTTGGCATTATTGCCAATAGAGATGTCTGTCTTGAAGACTTAGACTGCACTCTCGTTGATCCCTTCACCTAACCCATTTACCCAAAGGAATACATCATGACCAAGCTCGCCCTGTTTGTTCGCCTCGAAGCCAAACCCGGCCAGGAGGCTGCGCTTGCCGACTTCCTGGCCAGCGCACTGCCGCTCGCCAACGCCGAGTCCGGCACCACGGCCTGGTTCGCATTGAAGTTTGGCCCTTCGACGTTCGGTGTGTTCGATGCCTTTGCCGATGAGGCAGGTCGCCAAGCACATCTGAACGGCCAGATCGCCGCGGCCTTGATGGCCAACGCCGCGACCTTGCTCAGTTCTCCGCCCAATATCGAGAAGGTCGAACTGCTTGCAGCCAAACTGCCTGCATGACAACCCGGCCCTGACCCAACCAGGTCACGCTGCAGGATGGGGGTCACACGGCCCTACGTGCGATCCCCCTCCAATTGCACTTGCCCAGTGAGCTACCTTCCACAGCGATTGGGGGGCAATATTGCAACCAGAACTTCCAAGCTGCTTCAGCAAGCAGGGGCAACATCAGGGCGAGCTGAGATGTTCCGATTCGTCGGGTAGTTATCGAGAAGTACCGACTGTTTGCAACGTGTCGGTACCGAGAGCCGTCTGGACGAGCCAGATTTCTGGCCCATTGGAAGTCCGCAGTCCGCAAGCGCGTGTCGATTTTTTACGGGTTCGTCGAACGTGGATTGTTTGTTGGATTCCGCAAGCTAGATCAGGGTGGAAACTGGATCGCCCGTTTTCGGAATGAGGACGGCAAACAGGTCTATATGGCGTTGGGTCCGGTCACGACCACGAATGACTATGAGACCGCCAAGCGTGAAGCCCGCCGCTGGTCCATGTCGGTCGAGGCGGGCGTGAAATCCAGCGACGTGGAAACAGTCGGTGAGGCATGCATCGACTATGTGGAGGGGTTGAAGTCGGAATCACGCGAGGATGCAGCACAAGATGCACTTCAACGTTTCCAGCGGTGTGTCTTGAATGACCCGCTAGGGAAGATCAAGTTATCGCAGATTCGGGAACGCCATTTGGAAGCATGGCGACAACGAATGATGGCGGGAGAATTTGAACCTGTGCCAGTGAAAGGTGCTCGCAAGGTGAAGCCGCTTACGCCGTCTGTTTTCAAACGCACGTTGACGACCCTGAAAGCGGCTCTAAACCGTGCCGTCCGCAAGCGGTATGTATCCGCCGAACGCGCCTTGGAATGGCAGGAAATCAAGCCTGAGAAAGACGCAGACGGAAGGCGCGACCTTTATTTGGATCGTGCACAGCGCCGCGCATTGATGGAAGCCGCCGATGAAAGCCTACGGGACATTGTCGAATGCTTGATCTTGACGGGATGCCGCCCGGGCGATCCAGCGCTGACGTTACGCAAGCACTACGATGGTCGAACCGGCTCTATTAGGTTTACTTCAAAGGGGCACGATCGGACCATACCGCTTTCACCCGCAGCCCGAAAGCTGTTTGACCGGCTCGCCCGAGGGAAGTTACCCAACGCGTATTTGTTCACCCAATCAGACGGCATGCCATGGGACTCGAAGGCGTGGCACGCGCCAATCCGCGAAGCAGTGAGCAAAGCCAAAGTGCCGGACAAGACTGTGCTTTACACGTTACGTCATAGCTGGATTACGGATGCCATCGTGGGTGGCATGGATCTATTGACGGTGGCCAAGCTAGTCGGCACGTCGCTGCAAATGATCGAGAAACATTATGGGCATCTGGTGCAAGATGCCGCACGCGACAAACTCGCACAACTGGAGTTTGTATAACCAATCCGGCAACCGCCGGTAATGCGCCGCCGGGGAGTGCCGGGCGACGACTTTCACAACTGAAAGGAGAGTTTCAATCATGGCAATGTCTCTTCTAGATGCGCAGCGCAAACTTAATGAAATATTGATCAACGTCGAAGGTGTGGCAGACGTGCTTGAGGGATTGGCAGACAAGGATGGCGGCAAGCGGGATGGGCCGTGGAATACTTACATCATGCTTAGAAATCTTCTAAACGCGACGGCCGCCGAGATGATCGAAGTAATGGAGTTTTTGGACAAATCGGAGTCGAGAAAAGGCACCGTTCAAGCTATGTCGAATGGAGACAGCGCATGAACGCGCATGTTATGCCACCGCCGGTGCGGACGCTGGAAGATCATGAAGTCGCCATCGCCGCCGACTACATCCCCGATATTCGGCGCATGCTGGCAATCGGGCTTCACGCCTTCGGGGAAATGAATCGTGTCCGCGAGCAAATGGACGCATTCGAGGAGCACGGGATTCCCTTCACCTATGACATGCGGCCAGTAACCATTGGATCGTACGAAGTCGCCAACTTTGCCGACGTCCTGCTGTATCTGGAAGGACTGGAAACACGCTGACATGGCAACGAAAAGGACAATGAAGCCAAGCGCGGAGAAATCCGCGCCGTTACGTCGTCTAAGTGCGAAAGAGAAAGGGGCGCACGATGCGACTGGCTACTGGTGGGGCGAGGGGACGGTTCGATATGACACTGCCAAAACAACGTTAAAGCGGCATCGAGTG
>NZ_CP049864.1:300000-400000 GCF_011300685.1 Lysobacter sp. HDW10 | reverse complement strand
TAATAGCTGAGGAGGGCCGCAGATACCAGGCCGCTGCGACTGTTTATCAAAAACACAGCACTCTGCAAACACGAAAGTGGACGTATAGGGTGTGACGCCTGCCCGGTGCTGGAAGGTTAAATGATGGGGTTAGCGCAAGCGAAGCTCTTGATTGAAGCCCCAGTAAACGGCGGCCGTAACTATAACGGTCCTAAGGTAGCGAAATTCCTTGTCGGGTAAGTTCCGACCTGCACGAATGGCGTAACGACAGCGGCGCTGTCTCCACCCAAGACTCAGTGAAATTGAAATCGCTGTGAAGATGCAGCGTTCCCGTGGCAAGACGGAAAGACCCCGTGAACCTTTACTATAGCTTTACATTGAACGTTGAGTTCGTCTGTGTAGGATAGGTGGGAGGCTTTGAAGCAGAGGCGCTAGCTTTTGTGGAGCCAACCTTGAAATACCACCCTGATGTGCTTGACGTTCTAACCTAGGCCCGTTATCCGGGTCGGGGACCATGTATGGTGGGTAGTTTGACTGGGGCGGTCTCCTCCTAAAGAGTAACGGAGGAGCTCGAAGGTACGCTCAGCGCGGTCGGACATCGCGCACTGTGTGCAAAGGCATAAGCGTGCTTGACTGCAAGATCGACGGATCAAGCAGGTAGGAAACTAGGACTTAGTGATCCGGTGGTTCTGTATGGAAGGGCCATCGCTCAACGGATAAAAGGTACTCCGGGGATAACAGGCTGATTCCACCCAAGAGTTCATATCGACGGTGGAGTTTGGCACCTCGATGTCGGCTCATCACATCCTGGGGCTGTAGTCGGTCCCAAGGGTATGGCTGTTCGCCATTTAAAGTGGTACGCGAGCTGGGTTCAGAACGTCGTGAGACAGTTCGGTCCCTATCTGCCATGGGCGTTGGAAATTTGAGAGGGGCTGCTCCTAGTACGAGAGGACCGGAGTGGACGAACCTCTGGTGTTCCGGTTGTCACGCCAGTGGCACTGCCGGGTAGCTATGTTCGGAAGCGATAACCGCTGAAAGCATCTAAGCGGGAAGCGCGCCTCAAGATGAGATTTCCCGGGGCATAAGCCCCCTAAAGGCACCATCAAGACTAGGTGGTTGATAGGCAGGGTGTGTAAGCGCAGCAATGTGTTGAGCTAACCTGTACTAATGAGCCGTGCGGCTTGATCATATAACCTCAAGTGGCCTTGAGCTCGATTGACACGTATAAGTGTCTCGGCTTTACGCCTCGCTACATTCCAACTTATGCAAGACTTTTGTCTGCCCCTATGGGTAGACCAATGTCTTCACCGTTTTCCTGGTGAAATTAGCGCTGTGGAACCACCCGATCCCATTCCGAACTCGGAAGTGAAACGCAGCTGCGCCGATGGTAGTGTGCAGTTGAGCATGTGAGAGTAGGTCATCGCCAGGTTTTTATACCGGAACACGCCCCGATCATTGATCGGGGCGTTTTCTTTTGTCTGAAATTTGAAAAACCCGCGTTCTGTGCTAAAAAAAATGTGTTCGCCGCGGTGTTTTTTCCGCCATTTGCGCTATGAAATTGGGATAATCGTCACCTTTCGGCGTTGGGCACCCATCCGTCATGCATATGACAACCACTGAGATCTTCTTGATCGCAATCGCAATTATTTTCTCTTTACCGTATTTGTTCTGGCGGTTGTTCAAGACCGATTACTACGCACCGCTGGTGGTCGTGCAAATCATGATGGGGATTGTGTTGGGCCCCGGTGTACTGGGCAAATATTTCCCCGACTATTTCAATTTCGTATTCAACAAGGACGTCGTGCAATCACTTAACGGTATTGCGTGGTGGGGCGTCATGATCTTCGTATGCGTGGCAGGTGTCGAACTGGACCTGAAACGCACCTGGAACAATCGAAAGGAAACGGGTCTTACCGCCGGACTTGCTTTGGGTGTGCCATTGCTATTCGGTGCGATCGTTGCCGCCGTGATGCTGAAGTATCCGGGTTGGATTGGTGCAAAGGGCCAGGACTGGCAGTTTGTCGTCGGCATGGGCATGTCGTGTGCCGTCACTGCTTTGCCGATCTTGATCTTGCTGATGGAAAAGTTGGAAATGCTACGCACGCCGATGGGGCAACGCATCTTGCGCTATGCAAGTTTGGATGACGTCGCTATTTGGGGTGTACTTGCGATCGTGATGATGGACTGGGTGCGCATGGGCCGCCAGGCTGCATTCTTGGCTGCATTTGTAGTGGCCACGATTCTCTTTCGCAAACTGATGGCCAAGTTGTCAGAGCGCGATCGCTGGTACATCGCTGTGATTTGGCTCGCGCTTGTTTCGTTCGGCGCCGATTGGGCCGGTTTGCACTACATGGTGGGCGCATTCTTGGCTGGCGTTGTCATGGACGCGCACTGGTTCAGCGAAGAAAAGTTGGACAACCTGCGAAGCGATTTGTTGCTGGTCATGATGCCGGTGTACTTCCTGAGCACGGGTCTCAAGACGAGCTTCGATGTCGGTGGGGTCGCTGTCTTTGTCGTCGCCGGCGTGCTGTTGATTGCATCGGTGACCGGCAAGTTGGCCGGTGTCCATTTGGCGGGTCGGATCCTCCGTTGGGGCAAAGGCGAGGCGAGCTTTATCGGCTGGCTGCTGCAGACCAAGGCGCTGATCATGATCATCTTCGTCAACGTCTTGTTGGACAAGCAAATCATCAGCAACACCACGTTCACTGCGCTACTTTTAATGGCTGTTGCCAGCACGATGATGAGTATTCCGCGCGTTTCGCCGATGATTCGAAGAGACCCACAGTTGCTTCAACGCGACGTTTAAGGTCCGCCATTCAGCTGCTTTCAGCGACAATACCGCTCATGAATCGGCTTTCCTGCTTGGCGGTTTTGACCGGCGTTCTTTTCTGTGTGGGCCCTGCTGAGGCCCGCACGGTGTATCGCTGCGTCAAGAACAACACGGTGAGTCTTTCAACGGCGCCTGAGCCGGGTTCAAAGTGCCAAAAGAAAGAAATCGAGGATGACGCCGCAAAGGTGCCGAATCTTTGGGGCAACTTGGGCGCGATCAAAGGCACTTTGTACGAGGGCACACTGAACGGCCAGACCGTTTACACCACGCGTAAATTGCCGGGTTTCGAACCGGTCTTGAAGTTTTTCGTAGCGACGCCGAAAGATTCTCCTGCGCACGTCGGATTGGGCAAGGTCAGCAAGCCACGTCTGGATATGTACGCATCGGAGTTCAAGGCGGCATCCAAAGCGCACAAAGTCGATGACGCATTCTTGCGCGCGATTGCGCATGCGGAAAGCGGCTTCAACCCCGCGGCAACGTCAGCGAAAGGTGCGCAAGGGTTGATGCAGCTGATGCCGAACACCGCTAAGGAATTGGGTGTTTCCAACCCGTACCAGAGCAAGGAGTCGATCAATGGTGGCGCGAAGATGTTGAAACAGCTTCTTGCACGCTACAAAGGCGACTATGCCAAAGCGGCAGCTGCATACAACGCAGGGGCGGGGGCCGTTGCGAAGTTCGGCGGCATACCCCCGTATCGTGAAACAGTTTCTTATGTCGACAAGGTGCTTGCCTTGCACGCCAGGTATCGAAAGGCGATGAAACTTCCACCGCTGCACCCGCAAATGACGGCCGCGCAGTGAGCAAGATCGCACTCATCGGCTTCGATGCAGACGACACGCTGTGGAAGAGTGAAGACTATTTCCGCGAAGCGGAAGCCACCTTCTTAGAGATCGTGGGTCGCTACGAAGATGTCTCGGCATCGGCGCAAGCGCTCTACGCAATTCAGTCGCGGAACATCGCCTTGTTCGGATATGGCGTCAAGGGCATGGTGCTTTCCATGATTGAAGCCGCGGTCGAGTTCACCAATGCGCGAATTTCCGCCAAAGACATTCATCGAATCGTCGAGATCGGCAAAGCGATGCTCGATCACCCCGTCGAGCTTTTGCCCGGCATTTCGGACGCGGTGCGTCAAGTCGCGGAATCGTATCCCTTGGTGTTGATCACCAAGGGTGACTTGTTCCATCAAGAACGCAAAGTCGCTGTGTCGGGGCTGACGGAGGTCTTTCAACGCATTGAAATCGTCAGTGAAAAAAATGAAGCGTCGTACGAACGTCTCTTCAAAGAATTTGCTGTGGATCCGGCCGAGTTCTTGATGGTCGGCAACTCCTTGCGCTCGGATATTGCACCCGTGATTGAGCTTGGCGGTATGGGGATACACGTGCCATATCACGTGACTTGGGTGCATGAGCATGCGGAAATCAGCGCGGGGATTGAGCGCTTCAGAACCGCGCACAGTGCGGCTGACATCCCTGCAATGATTCAAGCATTGGCAGAATCTCCGACACCTTAATCAGCGCGCGCCGACAGACACGCAGCGCAAGTTTTCTCAAACTGCTGCAGATGGGTGAATGTCGAAACAGTTCAATAAAGTTGTATTGGCGCGGCTTTCTATGCGTGCTAATAGGCGTGTGCACACTTTCGCTGCATGCGGGCGAACTTAGACGCTGTCGATTAAGCAATGGCAGCAGCCAGTATTCGGATGCAGCGTGCCCACCGGGCAGCAAAGAGGTCTGGGTCCGCGACATGGGTCCCGCAAACACGCCGCTGTCAGAAGATGCGCGCGCCAGATTGAATGATGCGCGGGCGTGGCAACGCGAGAATCGCGCGGAAGTCGCCGCGTGGGTCAAACATCAGCAGACCGCGCGCAGGGTGCGCCAACGTGGCAACAGCGTCGACACCTGTGCACGTGCACGGACACGACGCGACCGGATTCGCGATCGCGAATTCATGACGATGACCTTCGATCGCGCGGTCGAATTGGACAATCAAGTCCGGGAACAGTGCCGGTGATAGCTCCGGTTCAAGCTTGCAATGGTAGATTCGTCAACAGCTTCAGCTCGTTAAGGGGTCTCCATCCGCCATGCCTTCCCGGAATCGCATCCATCAGGTGCTTTTGGGTCTCTCGCTTTTTGTGGGCGCAGGGTCACCCGCGTATGCGGGCGGAGATCTGGACTGCAAGCTGAGTTTCGCGCTTAAGGGATGGTCTGCCTTCTACAAGACGGCGGATGGCACCGGCATGGTGACCTGCAGCAACGGTGCCCGCATGCCGGTCAAAATTACGTCTCGCGGTGGCGGGCTCACATTCGGAAGTTCAACGGTTGAAGATGGTCGCGGTGAATTCAGCGGCATTTTTTCCATTGAAGATGTGCTGGGCTCTTACGCAGCCGCTGAGGCACATGTCGGTGCAATGAAGTCCAGACAGGTACAAGTCGTCACTAAAGGTTCGGTTTCATTGGCTTTGGTTGGCCGTGGATCCGGATGGGACATTGGCGTGTCCTTGGCCCGTTTTACGCTTGAACCTGCAGATGGTCGGCCGTGGTCTGATGAAAACGATCAGAAGAAATCAAAGCGCCGAAAAACACTGAAAGAGCGAAACGCCGAACGCCTGCGCTAAAGATTTCGCCACGTGTCATCGTTGGGTTGAAACCCGCGCGGCTCGAGATCCAAGGCAGCAGACACACGCGAATTGTCGGCAATCAGATCCGACTCCAAACGTGACACCGCGCCACGAAAACGCTTTGATACAAGCGCAAGCAGCGCCATCACGCCGGCAGGTGCCGGCACCCACAGCGCCTTGCGAGGTAGTGATCGATGTACGCGTCTAAACATCTCACGTACGGTCAGACGTTCGCCGCCACCCAGTTCAATGGTTTCATCCAACGCATGGGCTTTCGTCGCCGCACGCAAGGCCGCTTCTGCCACGTCTTCGGCATGCACAGGCTGACGCATGCCTCGCGCTTGAGGTGCAACGAAGACTCTGCGCTTCAATGCGCTGCGCGCAACGGCACTTAAGTTCTCGTCCAAACCCAAGCCATAGATCATGGTGGGGCGAAAGATGACACAGGGCATCTCGAGCTGCGCGCAGATGGTGCGCAACTGTTGTTCGCCCGCGACGAGTCGCCGCGAAATGTCTCGATCTTCCGCGTAGCGTGCGCTGTGTTTGCTCACCGCGCTCATCGAGCTCGTGGCAATGACGCGCGCCGCGGGTGCAGTCGGTTGCTGCGCAAGCCATTCGGCCAGCTTGTCCATGGGGCCGAAGCTGATGAGGGCGTCGTACTGCAGCGCCGGTACCTGTGCTTCGGGCAATCGACCCGTCACCCATTCGATATTGGAGAACGCGGCGCACGGCGTTTGTGCGACAGCGACGACGCGATCCTGGCGTTCGGCGAGCTTAGGCAGCAATGCCATGCCCAATTGACTGCGGCTCCCCGTCAATAAAAATGTTTTGGATTCGTTCGCAATCATCTTGCGACACATTCTAGCGGTGGCATCATGGTCGGCATGCAACCTAGCCCCACACCGCGTCTTTCAGTCGCGCCGATGATTGATTGGACCGACACGCACTGCAGAACCTTTCACCGGATTTGTGCGCCGTCGGCCTTGCTCTATACCGAGATGATCCATGCCAACGCGATTTTGAAAGGCGATCGCGCCAAGCTGCTTGAAAAGTGCATCACCCAACATCCCGTGGCGGTTCAATTGGGGGGCGCGGAAGCAAGTGCGCTGGCGGGCGCGGCAAGTATTTGTGCGGATGCGGGCTTCGATGAAATCAATTTGAATTGCGGTTGCCCCTCGGACCGCGTGCAAGCAGGGCGGTTTGGGGCCTGCTTGATGCACGAGCCAAACCACGTGGCAGATTTGGTGTCGTCAATGCGGCAAGCGGTGCCTACGTCCATCCCGGTGACGGTCAAATGCCGTTTGGGTGTGGATGACGACAATGACTTTGAAAAATTTCTGGCGTTTATTGACACGGTGGCCGCTGCCGGCTGCACGGCGTTTACGATCCACGCGCGCAACGCGTGGCTGAAAGGCTTGTCGCCCAAAGAGAACCGGGAGATTCCGCCGCTGAAGTACGACTGGGCCTATACGCTCAAGCAATTGCGACCCGCACTCCACATCACATTGAACGGCGGCATTGCGGATTTGCCTGCCGTGCAAACGCATTTAGCAAAGATCGACGGTGTCATGTTGGGGCGGGCCGCGTATCACACGCCCTACACCCTGCATGAAATCGATGCGGCATTGAGCGGGCAAAGCACACAGACGCGCGGTGCCTTGATTGCTGCGTATCGTCCGTATGTGGAGGCCAAGCTCGAGGCGGGCGTGCCCTTGGCGGCGATGACGCGACATATCTTGGGCGTCTTCCAAGGTGAACCGGGCGGGCGCAAGTTCCGCCAGGTGCTGTCAGAGGGGGCGCACCACAAAGGGGCCGATTGGCGCTTGGTGACCCAAGCCCTGGAAGCACAGCTGGCGTCGGCTTCAGATTTGTATAGAATTCGTTAAATCAATTAAGGGTCAATTCACTGCGAAGGGGTCATAGTGTCCGCCGTGAAGCCATCGCAGGAAATCATGTCCAGCTCTCGTCTATCCCTGATCGTGTTCCTCGGCACCGCATTGGTGACGGGTCCCGCGTGGGCGCAGCGTGCGAATGAGGGCAGGGGCAGCGATCAAATGCAATCCCGTGTTTCCAGCAATTTACCGCCACCGCAAGGGGAGCCCGGCTTCTCCCACGCACCGCGGATGCAGGCCAGCAGTCCCGTCATGCGCAGCCGCGGTGACCGGGCCGGCAAGATGGCCTGTCTGCAAAAGGTCAATCTGCCGCCGGATACCGCAGTGCTCTCAGTCGACCCCATCGGGTTCGAAGGCGGCTCGCAATGCCGCATCAAGATCATGCGCAGTAATGGAATCGTTCAGGTGATTTCGGTCCAAGTTGAACGCTGATTCAGTTTCGCCGGCGATTTACACACCATCACAACATCCTGAATGGCACCCTTGCTCAGGCCTAACGCCTGAACTTAAGGAAATCCCATGCGTATCCTGCTCGTTGAAGATGAAGCCCCGTTGCGGGAAACCCTTGCCGCGCGACTGAAGCGCGAGGGCTATGCCGTAGACGCTGCGCAAGATGGCGAAGAAGGTCTCTACATGGGCAAAGAAGTGCCCTTCGATGTGGCCATCATCGATCTCGGATTGCCGAAGATGTCAGGAATGGAATTGATCCAAAACCTGCGCGCTGAAGGCAAACAATTTCCAATTTTGATTTTGACCGCACGCGCCAGCTGGCAAGACAAAGTCGACGGCCTCAAACAAGGCGCAGACGACTACTTGGTCAAGCCGTTCCATGTCGAAGAATTGTTGGCGCGTTTGAATGCGCTCGTGCGTCGTGCTGCAGGTTGGAGCAAGCCTTCACTCGAATGCGGCCCGGTCATGCTTGATCTCGCTGCACAAACCGTCGCCGTCAATGGTCAAAACATCGACCTGACCAGTTACGAATACAAAGTCCTCGAGTACTTGATGATGCACGCCGGCGAATTGGTCTCGAAAGCCGATTTAACCGAACACATCTACCAACAAGATTTCGACCGCGACTCCAACGTGTTGGAAGTTTTCATTGGTCGTCTGCGCAAAAAGTTGGATACCGACGGCAGCTTGAAACCGATCGAAACCGTGCGTGGTCGCGGCTATCGATTCGCAATTCCGCGAAACGCTGAAACTTGATCTGCGGCGCGTAAGCGCCGTGGAGTCCGGTCTTGGCATTCGGTAAATGGCAAACGCGTTCCCTGTCTAGGCGGCAATTGATTGCCGCCTTCTTCGGCTTGCTCGCGTTCCTCGCATTCGTCGGCTACGCATTGGATCGCGCCTTCGAGCAAGCGGCCGAACAAAGCGTCAAAAGCCGGATGCAAGGCTATGCCATCGCGTATGCGGCAGGTATTGACGTAGACGTGACCGGCGCATTGTTGCCACCCGTCCTCGCGCCGGACCGTCGTCTGGAAATGCCTGGTAGCGGTCTCTACGTGCAAATCGTGCAGCCCGGCGGCACGTGGAGCTCAATTTCCGCGATGCGCGTCAAGTTGCCGCAAGGCAAGATGCTGCCCCTGCAAGAAGAAGTGTTCGACGGCCCCTTACGGATCACCGCAGAAGGGGATGTGCTCGGCACGCAGGTTTATCGCTATGGCCGTTCCTTTGCCATGGAATACGGTGACGGACAACAAGCGCGCTATACGGTGTATGTCATCGAAGACACACGGCCCTTTCGTGCGCTGATGAATGTGTTTCGCCAATACATGTGGCGCTACTTGTTGCTTGCGGGTTTGGTGTTGATCTTGTTGCAAATGCTGGCGCTGCGCTGGAGCTTGTTACCGTTCCGGCGCGTGGTGTCAGAACTTTCACAAGTGAAACAAGGCCGTGCACGCCAGATGACGGGCGCGCACCCGAGAGAGCTTGCGCCACTCGTGGGTAGTATCAACGAGCTGATTGAAAGTGAGCGCAACAATTTGCAAAGACAGCGCAATGTCATGTCAGACCTCGCGCATAGTTTGAAAACACCGCTCGCTGTGATGCGCTCACAGCTTGACGCGCATGAAGACGAAGCCACGTTGCGCGCAGGTTTCAATGCACAGTTGAGCCGCATGAACGACATCGTCGGCTATCAATTAGGTCGCGCACGTGCGGGTGGTCACTCTTTGTACGCAACACCGATTGAAGTGCAGAAGTACGCCGAAGAGATTTCCATGGGGCTCGAAAAGGTCTACGCGCAAAAGGGCATCTTGTGTGAGTTCGAGGTGGATGAAAGCGCGCGCTTTTATGGCGAGCCTGGCGACTTGCAAGAGCTACTCGGCAACTTGTTGGAGAACGCCTTCAAGTGGGCGAATTCGCGTGTGCTATTGACGATCGAGCGCTTGGAGTCGCGCGCCGGTCTGCGCCCGGGATTACTGATCGCCGTGGATGATGATGGCCCCGGCATCGAACCGGAAAAGATCCACTTGGTGCTGCAACGCGGTGTTCGCGGCGACGAACGCGTGCAAGGTCACGGCATTGGTTTGTCGATCGTGCAGGACATCATGCACAACTATTCCGGCCTGTTGAACGTCGGCCGATCTCAAGAATTGGGGGGTGCGAGGTTTGAAGCGAGCATTCCGCCAGAAGGCGAACGCTCAGCGAAACATGCCGGGTAAGAAGCTCTGGGTGCGCGTTGCGGGCTTCGAAGAAGCACGTGTCGGACGGCGAGCACGACTTTCAGGCGTTGTTGAACGCGTGGTTGTCGGGCGCTCCGGCAGTTCTTGCGCATCATCCACCGGATTGCCGTTGTTCTGCGATTCGCTTTGCGCATTCGATTGCACAGCTTGTGCCGGCACCGCAAAAGCGAGTGTCGGTGCAAGTGACAAAACGAAGAGTGCGACAATGCGACGCATGGCTCAGACGGAAGCGCGAGGAATACCGAATATACATGGATTCCGTATCGCCGTGGGACCGTACGCATGAATGGGGGAATGCCGTCCGCAGGGCTGTCTGAGGTCCAAATCAGGACGCTGTTGAAGCCGCACGCCAAAACAGCCGTGTCCAGTTTGCGCGTTCTGCAAGACACCGACTCCACCAATGCACGTTTGCTGGCCGAGCCCGCGTCACTGGTCGGTTTTGATGTGTTGTTTGCCGAGGCGCAATCGGCAGGGCGCGGCCGGCAGGGGCGGCGCTGGCATTCCCCCAAGGGTGCGCATCTCTATTTCTCCATAGGTACGGTGTATCGAGGTGACTTGGCCCGTTTGCCGCCGTTGGCGTTGGCAGTTGGGGTCGCCTGTGCGGAAGCGGTCGAAGCCGTGGCGCAGCAAGATGTTCAGCTTAAGTGGCCCAACGACCTTTACCTCGCCGAACGTAAATTGGGCGGCATTCTGATCGAAACGCAATCCCTGGCGCGCAACGTGGTGCATGTAGTGATGGGTGTGGGCTTGAATGTGCATATGCCCGAAGACGCCGACGCATGGATAGATCAACCTTGGAGTGATCTGCGCGCGTCGCCGGTCGAGGTTGATCGAAACGCGTTGGCCGCCGAATGCGTCGGCAGAGTGATCACCGCCTTTGGAAAATTCGAAGCGGAAGGCTTTCCTGCATTTAGAGCGGACTATGCGCGGCGTGATCTGCTCCTGGATCGCGACATCGATATCCACTTACACGATCAAGTTCAGCGCGCACGTGCATGCGGTGTCAATCAAACAGGTGCGTTATGCATTGAATCGCCGCATGATGGTGTTATTCGTCAATTGCGGGCGGGTGAAGTGAGTGTGCGACTGTGACCGACTATCTATTTGATTTGGGCAACACCCGTTTGAAATGGGCGACGATTGACTCGCCTTTGAGTATTCAGGCCCTTGCGCATGACGACATGCGCATCGCGTTGCCGCCAGAAGTGCGAGGCGAGACTGCCTGGGTCGCCTCTGTCGCGCCCACGCCCTTGCGTGCACATCTGCTTGATGTGCTCTCGGAACGATTTGTGCGCGTGCATTGTGCGCAGACACAAAAACACTTTGGTGATCTGACCATCGCCTATCCGGTGCCCGGTCAACTGGGCGTCGATCGCTTTTTGTCACTGTTGGCCTGTGTGCCGGTGACGCAAGCCACGCTTGTCGCGAGCGTCGGTACGGCATTGACCCTAGATGCATTGGCACCCACGGGCCGGCACATCGGGGGCCTCATCGCACCTTCGCCGCAGCTTATGCGGCTTGCGCTTGAAGGCGTTTCAGAGCGATTGCCCTCGGCATCAGGCGAAGTCAAAGCGTTTGCGGACAACACCGTCGATGCCTTGGCTTCGGGTTGCGTGTTGTCCGCCGTCGCGTTGATTCAAGACCGATGGCGCGCGCTTGAACAGCACGTCGGCACACCGGTTGCCTGCATCCTGCACGGGGGCGGGGCGGCACAGCTACATCCGCATTTGCCAAACGCCACACTCGAAAAGAATTTGGTCTTGCGCGGCTTGAATGTTTGGCGCAAGGCGTTGCAGACACCTAGAATGTCGTGATGACTGCGCGCCCGGTTTTCATTTTTCTTTTGGTATTGAATTTGGGCGCAGCCACATGGTGGCTGTTGCACACGCCGCGCGCGCCACGCACAGAGGCGGCTGCCAATTTGCCGCCGCTCGCGATTGTGCGCGACGTAAACGCTGAAGCGCCGACAGCCAACAACAAGGCCGCTCCGGCATTAAATACGCCACGCAAAGCGCGTGCACCTGGCGCGACTTGCGTCGCGCTGGGCGCCTATTCGGAAGCGAAAGATGTGCAGCGCGGCTTGGCAGCGTTGCGACAAGCAGGCGTCGAAGCATCGGCGGTGACGCGGGTGCATTCACCACGTGGTTTCAACGTGCTCATTCCGCCTTTGCCGTCTGAAGAAGCCGCGACTGCCATGCAGGCGCGATTGGTCGCTGCCGGGTTCACCGACCAATTCTTGTTCAGGGAAGGTACGCAGGCCAATGGCATTGCCTTGGGGCGTTTCAGTACTGAGGCCGCGGCACAAACACAACTTGCGCGTCTGAAGGCCGCCGATTTCCCTGCACAGGTATCGCCGGTGGGTCCGTCCACCAGCGAATTATGGATTCAAGCGGTACAATCCCCCGCGCAGACTGTTGAGACCCTGCGCGGTCTCGCACAAGCACAGCAGGCCAAAACCGTTCCGTGTGACGGATAGGCCCTGCAGGCGTGTCACCGACGCCTGAATTGTTAGAATGCAATCTTCGCCGCTTTAGCTCAGTCGGTAGAGCAACTGATTTGTAATCAGTAGGTCGTCCGTTCGATTCGGACAAGCGGCACCACACCCTGACCGAACCCGGCCTGGAGCTTGCATTGAACCGAACCATTCCCCCCGTCGTGATCTATGGCGTTCCTACTGATATCGGTTGCGCACACCGTGGTGCATCGATGGGTCCTGAAGCATTGCGCGTTGCAGGTATCGTGGAAAAGATCGCGCGTCGCGGCGTCGACGTGGAAGATGCAGGCAATTTGACGGGTCCGCAAAATCCATTGCGAGAAGCTGTGGATGGGTATCGCCATCTGGCTGAAGTGACGGCATGGAACCGTGCCGCATTTGAAAAAAGCACGGAAATTCTGGCTGCAGGCAAGTTGCCGATCATGTTGGGCGGCGACCATTGCTTGGGCATCGGTGCGATTGCTGCCGTCGCTGATCATTGCCGCGCGCAAGGCAAGAAATTGCGTGTGTTTTGGTTGGATGCGCACGCAGATTTCAACACCAGTGAAGTGTCGCCTTCAGGCAACATCCACGGCATGCCGGTGGCGGTGCTGTGTGGCTTGGGTCCCGCATCTTTGGTCAACATGGGACGCACGTCGCCCGCCATTACACCGGACCAAGTTCGTCAGGTCGGTATTCGCTCGGTTGATCGCCCCGAAAAGCAATTGGTGAAGCAATACGATCTCGATATCTATGACATGCGCTACATCGATGAGATCGGTATGCGCCGTGTCATGGATGAAGCGCTCGAAGGTGTCGATGACAACACGCACATCCACGTGAGCTTCGACGTCGACATGCTCGATCCCTCCATTGCACCCGGCACAGGCACACGCGTGCCGGGCGGCGTGAACTATCGCGAAGCACAATTGATGTTTGAAATGCTGGCCGATAGCGGTCGCGTGGGTTCGGTCGACATCGTCGAAGTGAATCCCGCACTCGACAAACGCAATGCAACCGCGCGTCTTGCAGTCGCATTAATGGAGAGCCTGTTCGGCAAGTCCACGTTGGTACGTGACTGAACGCATCTTTAATACGCACCTGAACGCTGGCCGTTTTTCTCCGCGTGATCCACAACGGATTCACGCATAGACACGTTAGATGGGTCTCATGCGGCGGACACTTTGTGCGCCGTTTTCCCCCAGAAGGAGACTCCGCATGAAGAAGCGTTTCGTACTGCTGTTGATGATGACTTTGTTTTCAATCGGCTTGAGCGCATGTAACACCGTGGCAGGTGCCGGTAAGGACGTGCAAAAGGTCGGTGAAAAGGTCGAAGACAAGGCCGTGGATTGCAAGGACGGTCGTTGTTAATTTGATGGGTACGCAATTGAAAAAAGCCGGCGCAAGCCGGCTTTTTTCATGACGTCAGCACACCACACATTAGCGTGGCGGATCCGGCACAAAGCCCGGAAACGGTTGCGGTGAAAGCTGGCGCGTGACGTGTCGACGCGGCAGGATGCCAAGCGCGACCAATCGCGCGCGATCGTCATAGCGCAAGCTGACAATTTCATTGGGTCGATTCGACGCGCGCACAAATTGCGTGCGACTCACCGCAGAGTATTGCGTTTCACCATGTCCGGTACCGATACGCTGCACTTCCGCGTTTGCAGAAGTACTCGCACGGTCTGCCTGCGGTGCAGGGGGTGCCGCACGTGACTCCGCCATCGCCGGGCGATAGACCGGCATCGGGGGTTGATAGCGTTCTGTAAACACCGCAGCACCAATCACACCGACATTTTCAGGGCGGCCGGTTCGACCGGCGTAGCTATCCGGCACTGAGGTGAAATAGAACTGTGCGCTGTGCTGCATGGATTTACGCCAGCCGTCGATTTCGGTGGTTTGGTAGGGCTCCAAGACATAGCCGGATTGACCATAGCTGGCGCGATCGCCTGTGATGACATTCACACCATCCACAGAAAGCACGACCAAGACGCGACGGTTGCTGTGGTTCACCAATTGCAGGCTGTACACGTGGCCTGGCGTGCCTTCGACCCATGTTTCGCCGTGTCGACGGTATTCGGGCAAGGTGCCGCTGCGGCTGTGGTCAATGACGTTGATGTCGACCAGTGCGCCTGCCTGTGCAGTGCCGCAGATCAGCAGGGCGGCAATGGCCGCAGTCAACGCGAGAGGTGTTTTGCGGTTGAACATGAGCATTCTCCGAGGGTTTAACTGTTCAACGCACCAACTGCGCAATCGGGGTCAAGCTAAAATGTCCGTTCATCCAGCGCTTCAAAAGAGCCACATGTCTGAACTCACACAGCGCGTCCTGACCGGTATCACCACGTCAGGCACCCCGCACCTCGGCAATTACGCAGGCGCGATCCGTCCCGCCGTTGCAGCGTCACGCGCAACAGGCGTAGAGAGCTTTTACTTTCTGGCCGACTACCACTCCTTGGTCAAGACGCAGGATCCGGCGCGCGTTCAACGCAGCACCTTGGAGATCGCGGCCACGTGGCTCGCCTGTGGCTTGGATCCGTCGCGTGTGTGGTTCTATCGTCAGAGCGACGTGCCGGAAACCGCCGAGCTGTATTGGCTGCTGACCTGCGTTGCCGGCAAAGGCATCTTGAATCGCGCGCATGCCTACAAGGCAGCGGTGGATAAAAACACGGCTGAAGACACCGACGAAGATGCAGGTATCACCGCCGGCTTGTTCATGTATCCGGTGTTGATGGCGGCAGACATCCTGCTCTTCAATGCCAACAAAGTGCCGGTGGGCCGCGACCAGATTCAACACATCGAAATGGCGCGCGATTTTGCGCAGCGTTTCAACCATCTGTATGGCGATCACTTTGTGTTGCCCGAAGTGGCCATTGAAGAGAATGTCGCGACCTTGCCGGGTCTTGATGGCCGCAAGATGTCGAAGAGCTACGACAACACGATTCCTTTGTTCGTGTCGCGCAACGCGCTCAAGAAGTTGATTGCCGGCATCGTCACCGATTCGCGGATGCCAGGTGAAGCCAAAGACACGGAAGGCTCTGCGCTGTTTGAAATCTTTCGCGCGTTTGCCACCGCGGATCAAACGGCTGACATGGCTGAGGCGTTCAAGCACGGGATCGGCTGGGGCGATGCGAAAACCCGTTTGTTTGAACAGATTGATCAAGAACTCGCGCCGATGCGTGAGCGCTACGAAGCTCTGATGGCGAAACCGCAAGACATCGAAGCGCTGTTGCGTGATGGCGCGCGGCGTCTGCGCGAGCGTTATGCAACGCCGTTCATGGCTGAGCTGCGCGATGCGGTCGGTTTGCGCGACTTGTCCAAATCATTCGCTAAGCCTTCAGCGCCGCAAGCGAAGACAGAAGTGCTGCCCGTGTTCAAGCAATACCGTGAAGCGGATGGCAGCTTCAAGTTCAAACTCACTGAGGGTGAGCGCGTGTTGTTGCAAAGTGCGGCATTCGATTCGCCCAAAGCCTGCGGCGAACAAGTGGCGGCACTGAAAGCGGCGCGCCATGTGACCGACGAGACGCTATTGGCGGAAGGCGTGGATACGCCGTCTGCCGATGCAGCCTTGGCGCGTTTGGTGGCTGCAGAGCTTGCGCGCAAGGACGCTAAAGCGTGAATCCTGCGCAGTTTCCGTTGCTGGCTCTGGTGCTGTTTGCGCCGTGGTTTGCAATCGTCGGCAGCTTGTATTGGCACTTCCCGCGACAGCCGCGCAATTCACGTCGCCGCGTGCTGGATGCTTTGGCTTTGTGCGTAGCAACCGTGGTGTTCGTGCTCAGCACTTGGTGGGCATTCCACCATGCAGACGGGACGCATCGTCTTTGGAAGCAAGTGTTTGCGACCAGTGTGGGCTACGGCAGCTTTTTGCTGACGATGACGCTCGCGTTCTTCTCACGTCGTCGCTGGTTCAAAACCTTGCCGTAAAAAGAAAGCGCGCCACCAGGGCGCGCTTTGTGTACATCAGTTCGGGCGACCCAAGTCGTCCAGCAATGCCTTCAAGAAACGTGCCGCCTCACCGCCGGTGCAGGCGCGATGATCAAAGGTCAAAGAAATCGGCATGCGGCGATGCACTTCAATGCCGCCCATCACCGCGACCACGTCGTGGCATAGCTTGCCCGCGCCAATAATGGCGACGCACGGCGGTACAACCACCGGCGTGGCATAACGACCGGCAAACATGCCGAAGTTCGACAGCGAGATGGTGTAGCCCGAGAGTTCTGATGAAGGAATCGAACGGTCTTCCACTTGGGTACGAAGACGTTTGATCGCGGCACGCACGCCATGTGCGTCGAGCATGTCGGCGTTGCGTAGTGCCGGCACAAAGAGACCGTCATCCGTATCAACTGCAATGCCGATATCCACGTGCGGATGCAAGGTGCGTGTCAGCGCATTGCCGTCGAACCATGCATTCAATGCAGGCACATCTTTGCACGCGGCAACGATGGCGCGCACCAAGCGCGCAGTGATGTCTTGTTTGCCAATCCATTGATGCAAATCGGCATCGTCCACCAAGGTGGTGGGCACCACTTGTGCATGCGCATCGGCCATCACGCGCGCCATGTTGCGGCGGACGCCCTTCAGTTGTTCGGGTTGGCCGGTCGCCGTGACCGTCGGCGGTTGTGTGCGCATCGGCTTACCCGATTGCGACAAGGTGCTGCGCGCTTGTGTGTCTGCGTGGGCCGCCGGCATTGCAGTGGCGCGCGAAGCAGCAGGCGCTGCAGCTTGACCTGCAGGCATCAACAGACTCGCGTCTGTCGCTGCATTCTTGACGTCTTGCATGGTGACAACACCATCGGGGCCACTTGCGCGAACGCGCGTGATATCAACGCCGAGCTTACGCGCCGTCGCACGAACAGCAGGCACCGCTTTCACGCCGCCCACCGCAACAGCGGCTTCAGCGCGAACGGCGTCACCCACTTGCATGGCACCGACCACCGTACCGGCATCGCTTTTCTCGACGGCAGGTGCGGCTTCGGGCGCTGCTTTTGCAGCGGGTGCTTCAGGTGCTGCGCCCCCATGGTGGTGACCGGTGTCTTGGCCTTCTGCACGTTGCGGCATCGACATGTCCATTTCGAACTCGGCCAACATATGGCCGGTCACGATGATGTCGCCTGCAGCACCCGACAGCTTGACCACCTTGCCCGAGACAGGCGAGGGCACATCCACCACGGCTTTTGCGGTTTCCATCGACACCAGGTTGTCATCCAGCTTGATGACATCACCTTCCTTGACGTACCACTCAACGATCGTTGCGTCTGGCAAACCTTCGCCGAGGTCAGGGAGATTGAACGTTTTCTTGGTCATGCGAAGTCCTTAACGATGCGCCATGGCGCGCTTTGCAGCGGCGACAATCTTGTCAACGCTGGGCAGATATTTCATTTCAAGTCGGAACAAGGGAATGTGCGTGTCATAACCCGTCACGCGTTCCACAGGTGCCAACAAATCGAACAAGCATTCTTCGGAGACGCGCGCGGCAATTTCCGCACCGAAGCCGGCCGTTTTTGCCGCCTCGTGCACGATGATGCAGCGGCCGGTTTTGGCGACGCTTTCTGCAATCGTCGGGAAGTCCAAAGGCGTCAGGGTCGCGACGTCGATGACTTCTGCTTGGATGCCGTCCTTTGCGAGGGCTTCGGCTGCTTCAAGTGATTCTTTCACTTGCGCGCCCCAGGTCACCAAGGTGACATCGCTGCCATCACGCAACACGTAGCAGACATCCAACGGCAAAGCTTCACCGTCGTCCGGCACCAATTCTTTGTATTGGCGATAGATACGCTTGGGTTCCATGTACACCACGGGATCCGGATCGCGAATCGCTGCCAGCAACAGGCCGTAAGCACGTTGCGGCGACGACGGCATCACGACACGAATGCCGGGCACGTTGGTGAAAATGGATTCGTTGGCCTCACTGTGATGTTCCGGCGCACGGATACCACCGCCCCACGGCACGCGCAGCACCATCGGGCAGGTCAGGCGACCGCGTGTGCGGTAGCGCATGCGCGCTGCGTGGCACACCAAGAAGTCGACCATCGGATACATAAAGCCGTCGAACTGAGCTTCTGCAACCGGCTTCATACCTTGAGATGCCATGCCGACCGTCAAGCCTGCAATGGTGGTTTCATCGAGCGGTGTATCCAGCACGCGTGAATCGCCAAACATTTGCTGCAGACCGGCCGTCGCGCGGAACACGCCGCCATTCACGCCGACATCTTCGCCCAATACAACGACGTCTTTGTCAGCGCGCATTTCATAGGCAAGCGCTTGGGTGATGGCTTCAATCAAACAAATAGGTTGTGCCGTTTGCTCGCTCATGCGCGTTTCTCCAATGCAATGGCCGTAGCGCGTTGTTCGGCCAAATCGGCCGGCAAATCGGCATACAAATAATCAAACATCGCTTCAACAGGTTGGACAGGTGTTTCCAAGTAGGCATTGATCTCAATGTCTACTTTCTTGCCGCACTCCTCGATCCACGCCTTTTCTTTTTCTTCGTCCCACAACTTCAGGCCGGTGAGGTATTTGCGCAAACGAATGAAGGGCTCGCGCGTCCACGCATCTTTGACTTCTTCGTCACCGCGATAACGGCGCGCGTCATCGGCCGTGGTGTGGTCATGCAGTCGATACGTCATGAACTCGATGACAGAACCGCCTTCACCATTGCGTGCGCGTTCGGTGGCGCGACGCATCGCTTCCAACACCGCGACGATATCGTTGCCGTCGACTTGCAAGCAATGCAGGCCGCCCGCCAAACCCTTTTGCGCAAGCGTTGTGGCGCCGGTTTGCGCTTTGCGCGGCACCGAGATCGCCCAACCATTATTGATAACGCACAGCACCAGCGGCAGCTTATAGGCGCCGGCGGAATTCACTGCAGCGTAGAAGTCGGTCTTGGACGAGCCGCCGTCACCGCAACACGCCACGGCCACGCTCGATTTTTCACGCAGCTTGAAGCTCAATGCGGCACCCGCCGCCATGAGCATTTGGGTCGAGATCGGCACGCACCAGGGGTAGTCGTTCTTCGGGCCTTCAAAGTCGTTGCCGCGTTCATCGCCGCCCCAATACATCAGGACTTCGCGCGGTCGCACACCGCGCATGAACTGCGCGCCATATTCGCGATAGCTGGGTGCAAACACGTCTTCAGGTGCCATCGAGGCGCCGATACCGACGTGCGTCGCTTCGTGGCCCAAACAAGCGGCATACGTGCCGAGCTTGCCGGTCCGCTGCAGCGCAATGGCTTTAGTATCAAAGGTGCGCACGAACAGCATGTGCTTGAACAGCTCGACCAGACGGTTCGGGTCGGACACCGCAGGCGGCAAGGCACCTGTGAGTACGCCGTCCGGATTCAGACATTGCAGATATTCGATTTCGTAACTTGCCGCGAGCGTCATGGGCACGTCATTCCATTTCAGGTGAAACCCCCATGATAAGGCCCGAGCGGCCATTCACTTTTGCGCACTGCGTCAAAAGGGCACTTGATCCAGCGCAATACGCGCGCTTTTCAGACATGTGAAAATCCTGCCATGAGCATTGAAAAGAATTCGCGCGCGCTGGAGTCCGGGATCTATACCGATCTGGATGGAAAGCTCACCTACGCCGGCTATCTGGATCTGGGCCGACTCCTGTCGGCGCAACATCCGCTGTCCAATCCGCCGCATCATGACGAAATGCTGTTCATCATTCAGCATCAAACCAGTGAGCTTTGGCTCAAGTTGCTGATTCATGAACTGACGGCTGCCATCGCACATTTGCGCAATGACCACGTGGGGCAATTCGGCAAAGTGGTCGCACGCTGCAAACGCGTGTTGGACCAGCTCACCAATCAATGGTCGGTGTTGGAAACCTTGACCCCGTCCGAGTACATGGAATTCCGTGACATCCTCGGCCCGTCGAGCGGATTTCAATCTTTGCAGTACCGTCAGGTCGAGTTCCTGCTGGGCAATAAAAATGCCGGCATGGTGAAAGTGTTCAAACACGACCCACAGGCGCAGCAGACCTTGCAGGCAGCACTGGATGCACCGAGCTTGTATGACGAGTTCTTGCGCTATTTGTCGCGGTGGGGGCACGCAGTGCCCGAAGCGCATGTGTCGCGCGATTGGTCCGTGCCGCATGCGCGCAACGATGACCTGTTGCCGGTATTCGAACGCATTTACGAAGACACCGATGCGTACTTCCGCGAGTACGCGCTGTGCGAAGACTTGGTGGATTTGGAGTCTCAGTTCCAGCTCTGGCGTTTCCGTCATATGCGCACGGTGATGCGCATCATCGGCTTCAAACGCGGCACGGGCGGCTCGAGTGGCGTGGACTTCCTGAAGCGCGCACTCGATCTCACTTTCTTCCCCGAGCTGTTTGATGTACGTACAACCATCGGTCAGAACGGCGGGCATTCACGCCCCTAGCGCCTGAATGCGGGGTATTTGACGCACGCCAATGAAATAAGTGATGCTCGCCGGAATGCGCGGCACGGGGTTGCGCTGCCAATTTGATTTTCGGGAAGTATTTGATGAGTACACCTATTCCAAACCAAGTGGAACCGTCGGGCTTGTCTGTCGTCGCGCCGGTCGACGGCAATCCGCCGCCGTTCGACACGACGATGGGGCACCCAAGACCGTTGTGGATGTTGTTCATGACGGAGTTCTGGGAACGCTTCGCGTTCTACGGTATCCGTTGGGCCTTTGTGTTGTATGTCGTGGCGCAGTTCTACGACGGTGCCGCCACGGGTGAAGCACCCGCAGGCAAGTTGTATGGCGCGTATCTGGCGTTGGTGTATGCGGGCGCGATCTTTGGCGGTTACGTGGCCGACAAGATATTGGGCTACCAGCGTTCGATTCTTCTAGGCGCGGTATTTATGACCGCCGGTTTGTTCATGATTGCGATTCCCAGTGAACATGTGTTCAAGCTGGGCCTTGCCACCGTGATTGTCGGTAATGGCATGTTCAAGCCGATCATTTCCACCTTGGTGGGTAAGCTGTACGCCACCGGCGATGCGCGTCGCGATTCCGGCTTCACCATCTTCTACATGGGTATCAACTCAGGCGCGTTCATCGCCCCGATCATCACGCAGTACCTGGCGAAGAATGTGTTCGGTGTCGACAATATGCCGGCCTACAAGATCGTGTTCATCGCCTCGGGCATCGGCATGATTTTGAGCTTCCTGTGGTTCTGGTTCGGTCGTGCCAAGCTCAAGGGCATCGGTTTGCCAAATCCGGGCAACGAGAGCATCAGCCGCATCGCCGCAGTCGTGGCGGGTGCCTTGTGTGCGATCCCCTTGTTCTACTTCCTGCTGACCATTCCAGCCAGTGCATTGCAGTGGTATGTGTTGGCACCGATGTTTGCCGCGCTGTGCGTGCTGTTGCTTGTCGAGGGCATCCGCAACGGCGCGGTGGCGCGTGACAAGGTGATCGCCATGCTGGTGATCTTCCTGTTCAACATTCTGTTCTTCATGTTCTTCGAACAGGCGGGCAGCAGCTTCACCTTCCTCGCCGACAAGATCGTCAACCGCGACCTTGGTTTCGTGCAGTTCGAGAATGCATGGTTCCAATCGGTGAACTCGGTGGCAATTATCGTCATGGCCCCGATCATTGCGTGGATCTGGATGCGGATGGGGCGGGCCAACCCGTCGATTCCGCGCAAGTTCGCCTTAGGCATCATCTTCAATGGCTTGGCCTTCCTGTTGCTGATGTACGCGCTGGCTTCGTTGGTGGATATCGATACCGGCAAAATCCCGTTCTGGACCTTGTTCGCAGTCTATTGGATCCAGTCGATCGGTGAGCTCTGCCTGTCGCCGGTCGGCCTGTCGATGACCACCAAGTTGGCACCGGAGAAGTTGGTCGGTTTCGGCATGGGCGGTTGGTTCCTGTCGACCGGTATTGGCAACAATCTGTCCGGCCTGTTCGCGGCTGAAGCCAGCGGTGAGGGCGGCATGACTGTAGCCTCGGCACATTCGGCCTACACCAGCGGATTCTGGATCTTGATGATTGGTGGCGTGGCGCTGTTCCTGCTCTCGCCGCTGATCCAAAAGCTGATGCATGGTGTGAAGTAAGTCCGAGCGTTCTTACGGACATGAAAAAGCCCGCTGATAAGCGGGCTTTTTTTGTCGGCCGCGATCTGCGTCTCACGGAAGGGATTCGAGACCGACTTCCAGCTTGTCGAATAGGGCCTCAAGCGTTTCATGTTCGCGCGCATTGAAACCCGACAGCAAGCGTGCTTCAAGTTGCAAGGCCAGCGGCGCGACACGTGCATGCATACGCGCGCCTGAGGCGCTCAGATCCAGCACGGATTTGCGGCGATCCACAGGGTCAATCCTGCGCTTCAGCAGTTTGCGCTCAAGCAGTCGTGCAACCGTTCGGCTAACGGTGACTTTGTCCATGGCGGTGCGTGCAGCCACCTCGTTGGCAGACAGTGCATGGAAATGGCCGAGCACGGCGATGATGCGCCATTCGGTGACAGACAAGTCAAATTCGGCTTGATAGAGCTCGGCGATGCGTGCGCTGATCCGATTTGACAGCACAGACAGGCGATAGGGGATGAAGTCCTCCAGGACCAGTGAGACATCCGCATTCATTTTCTGAGCCTTGACTGCCATCCGCCTGCGTCTCTTGAAATTGGTTTCATTTGAAACTATAAAGGATATCTTCGCAACCATCTTTGGAGACTGCCATGTCCACCCAGCGCGCCAATTCCGACCTAGACGTCGGCATGGTTCCGACCACCTTCGACAACCCGATGGGGATTGCAGGTTTCGAGTTCGTTGAATTTGCCGCGCCGAAAGGTGAGGGCGCAGGCATGCGCGAGTACTTGGAAGGCATGGGGTTTACCGCGATTGCGAAACACAAGGACCGTGACATCACCTTGTTCCGTCAAGGTGCGATCAACTTCTTGTTGAATGAAACGCAAGATACGTTTGCTTCGGACTTCGCAGAAAAGCACGGTGCCTCAGCCTGTGGCTTTGCAGTCAATTTCAATCAACCATCGGCCACGGTGTTGGCACATGTCATTGCCAACGGCGGCGAAGCGATGGGCTTCAAGGCAGACACAAAAGCGGTCGACGCGCCGGTGATCAAAGGCATTGGCGATTGCATGTTGTATCTCGTCGATCGCAATAAAGCCGATTTGTACGCGGACTTCATTCCATTCCAAGGTGTCGACACCCAGCCGAAGGGCTTTGGTCTGACCTTCATTGACCATCTCACGCACAACTTGTTCTTGGGCAACATGCAGAAGTGGTCGGACTATTACGAGAAGTTGTTCAACTTCCGCGAAATCCGTTACTTCGATATCAAAGGCTCCAAGACGGGCTTGCTCTCGAAAGCGATGACGGCGCCCGACGGTATCGTGCGCATCCCGCTCAATGAATCTTCGGATGAAAAGAGCCAGATCAACGAATACTTGCGTGACTACAAAGGCGAAGGCATTCAACACATCGCTTTGTTCACCAACAACATCTATGAATCGGTCGAAGCCATGCACGCGAAAGGCGTGAAATTCTTGGATACACCCGACAGCTATTTCGACGTCATCGACGTGCGCGTGCCCAATCACGGTGAAGACGTGGCACGTCTGCGCAAGAACTCAATCTTGATCGATGCCGATTTGGAAACCAAGCAACGCAAGCTGCTGCAGATCTTTACGCAAAACGCATTCGGTCCGATTTTCTTTGAAATCATTCAGCGCAAGGGGAATGAAGGGTTCGGCGAAGGCAACTTCCAAGCCTTGTTCGAATCGATCGAACGCGACCAAATGAAACGCGGCGTTCTCTAAACGACCTCAGGAGCGCAGGCATGCTCAAGCAAACGGGTTACATGAGCGGATTCGGTAATGAATTCGCCACTGAAGCACTGGCAGGCACCTTGCCGGAAGGTCGTAACAGCCCGCAACGTGTCGCCCATGGCTTGTATGCCGAGCAGCTAAGTGGCACGGCGTTTACTGCGCCACGCCACAGCAATCGCCGTTCATGGCTGTACCGGATTCGTCCTGCAGCGATGCATGGAAAGTTTGCGCCGTTTGAGCAAGTGCATTTCCATAACGATTTCGGCTCGGGCCCGGTCACGCCTGAGCAATTGCGTTGGAGCCCGATGCCGATGCCGTCGACGCCCGTCGATTTCATCGATGGCTTGTTCACCATGGGTGGCAATGGCTCGCCGGTTGCAGGCACGGGGATCGGCATTCACCTGTATGCGGCCAACAAGAACATGGACGGCCGTTACTTCTACAGCGCGGATGGCGAGCTGTTGATCGTGCCGCAACAGGGCACCTTGATCATCGCCACAGAACTCGGTGTGCTTGAAGTGGTGCCGCACGAGATTGCCGTGATTCCGCGCGGGGTTCGATTCAAAGTGGACTTGCCCGATGGGGCATCGCGCGGTTATGTCTGTGAAAACTTTGGTGCGTTCCTGCGTTTGCCTGACCTGGGGCCGATCGGCAGCAACGGTTTGGCGAATCCGCGCGACTTCTTGACGCCGTGCGCCGCGTATGAAGATGTCGAAGGCGCGTTTGAGTTGGTGAGCAAGTTCCAAGGACATCTATGGCGTGCAGACATCGCGCACTCGCCGTTGGATGTTGTGGGTTGGCATGGCAATCACGTGCCGTATAAATACGACCTGCGTAAGTTCAACACGATCGGTTCGATCAGCTACGACCATCCGGATCCGTCCATTTTCTTGGTGTTGAACTCGCCTTCGGACACCCCGGGCGTGGGCAACCTGGACTTCGTGATCTTTGGTCCGCGCGTGCTCGCAATGCAAGACACCTTCCGTCCGCCTTGGTTCCATCGGAACATCGCCAGCGAATGCATGGGCTTGATTCACGGTGAGTACGACGCGAAAGCGGAAGGCTTTGCACCCGGCGGCTGCTCGATTCACAACTGCATGACCGGACACGGCCCCGATGCGGCGACCTTCGAGAAGGCGAGCAACGCGGATACGTCGAAGCCGGACTACGTCAAAGACACGATGGCCTTCATGTTCGAATCGCGCAATGTGATCCGGCCGACGCCACAGGCCTTGGATGCAGCGCATTTGCAGCGTGAATATATCGAGTGCTGGGCAGGGCTGAAGAAGCACTTCACACCCGCTTAATGCCATCTTTGGCTCACAACCGTTAGGCTTGTACCTTCGCTTGCGTGTGCGCAAGCTCAAGGACAGTGGATTGATGGCCCAAGATAGATCACCGCCACCTGCAGGCATCACTCGGCGCGCCCGTCGGCTCGCCGCGGATTTTCTGCGTCTTGAGGCCGCGGGCGGCATCTTACTGATTGGCGCCGCGATCTTGGCCCTCATCTTGGCCAATTCGCCACTCGAACAGTTCTACGAGCACTTCCGTGAAATGCCGATGCAAATTCGCATTGGCGCTTTGGATATTTCCAAACCCTTATTGCTTTGGATCAACGACGGCCTGATGGCGGTGTTCTTCTTGCTGGTCGCCCTTGAGATCAAACGAGAAACGATCTCGGGTCAGCTGTCGCAAAAAGGCCAACTGGCACTTCCCTTGCTGTGCGCCGCAGGGGGCGTTGCAGTCCCCGCATTGATCTTCACCGCATTCAATACAGGCAACGACGCGCTGATGCGCGGTTGGGCGATTCCCACGGCAACAGACATCGCGTTTGCTTTGGGCGTGTTGTCGCTCTTGGGATCTCGCGTGCCCAGCAGCATGAAAATCTTGCTGTCCGCCATTGCCGTGATTGATGACCTTGCCGCCATCGTCATCATTGCCGTCTTCTACACGAGTGAAATGTCTTGGGTGGCGCTCACCTTTGCAGCCGTGGCCATTGCCGTCATGGTGATATTGAACCGATGCAAGGTGCGCGCGATCACGCCGTATCTGATCTTGGGCTGCGTGGTTTGGGTGTGTGTGCTGAAGTCAGGTGTTCACGCAACGCTTGCGGGTGTGGTCACGGGCCTTTGCATTCCGCATACGCGCGAAGCAGATCACAAAGCGCAATCGCCTTTGGAAACCCTAGAACATGTGTTGCATCCTTGGGTGGCCTATTTGATCTTGCCCGTCTTTGCATTCGCCAACGCCGGTTTGATGATTGCGGACTTCAGCTTGGCGGATTTGGCCACGCCGTTGTCGCTCGGCATTCTGGTGGGCTTGGTCGTGGGTAAGCCAATCGGTGTCGTCACCGTGGCGATGCTATGTCATGCAACGGGCCGTATACCGCTACCCAAAGATCTGAACTTCTCGGCACTCTTGGGTCTCGGCATCTTGTGCGGGATTGGTTTCACCATGAGCCTGTTTATTTCAGGGCTCGCATTTGGCGAAGTCGGCGCGAATTTTGACCACAGTGTCTTGGCGATTTTGGCCGCATCGGCGATCGCAGCTATTTCGGGATATATCTGGTTGTATCTGACCTTGCCGAAAAAATCAGCTTGATTCGCGCGCTAGTCGGCGCAGCGCAATGTAGAACACGCCGCCCAGGATCATTGCGCCGCCTAGCCAAACTCGAACGCCCGGTTGGTCGCCCCAAAGGAAGACACCGAGCAATGCGGTGATGACGGGGACCAACAATAGCCAGGGCATCAGCTGTGCAACCGGATGGCGCTTGACCAGCGCAAAATACAAGCCGTGTCCAAGCAATGAAGACACGAAGGCGGAGTAGGCCGCGCCCACCCAAACGCGCCATGTGAAGTCCGGCAACTTCGCCAGTTGTCCCGACTCAAAGAAGTGACTGATCAGCAGCAAGGGGACGATGCTTAGAGCGGCCATCCACCCTTGCTGTGTCCACACGTCGATACCCTGCAGACCTTTCATCAAGACGGTGGCAACCGCCAACATAAATGCCGCAACCAGCATGGTGTAGAGCGCGACGGGATTCGCAAGAACTTCCGGGTCAAGACCCAAAACGAGCACACCCAAGAACGCGACGCCAATGGACAAGCCCGTGCGCCAACCAAATTGTTCACCCAGAAAGAAGCGTCCCAAGATCACCGTCATTGGCACATAAGACTGCGTCACGATGGCGGGCGAGGTCAGTTGACCGGCCAAATGCAAAGCAAGAAAGCTCAACCCGAAATGCGCCACACCGATCAGAAGGCTCACGATGATCAATCGTGTGCGTTGATTCTTCGGCGGCAATTTCATCAAGAACAGCATCGGAATCAACAACAGGCCAAACCGCATCGCCGTGAATAGGAAGGGCGCTGCTTCGCGCATCGCCCAAGCGGAGGTCAGGAAGTTGAATGCCCATGCCACGACAACGAGCATGAGCAGGCCGATATCTCTCAGCCCCAATTGCTTTTGATTGTCCATGCGCTGTGTTGATCAGTACGGAATGCCAAGCTTCTTGAACAGCTTGGCCAAGACCCACGCTGGACCAATCAGCAAATAGGTGAGGTCGGTGAAAAAGCTGGGCTTACGGCCTTCAATCTTGTGGCCGACAAACTGACCGACCCACGCCACCACAAACACCGAGATGCCCATCAGCAAGAAATTCTTCGCGCCCATCTGCGGATACAAGAAGCGCGAGCTCCACGAAATGATCATGAAGAAGACGAGTGCGCCAAACGCTAAAGGTTTCGACAAGCGCCAATAGAACATCCACACAGCGAACATGCTGAGCGCCGCCCACGTGCCCGCACGAAACCAAGTGCCGGGCACCGGCACGCACCACAGCATCACCATGATCGACCAGAAGATCAGCGGCACACAGAAGACATGGATCCACTGATTCGTTGTATTGACGTGATCAGCGCCGTAGTTCGCAAACCAACGGTCCACGGGTCGAAGGGTGTTATCTACGATTTCCACTGTGCGCTTCCCTTGTCAGTCGAGACGGATGCCGGCGATTCGGTCCAAGGCTTCAGCATACTTGGCGCGGGTGCGTTCGATCACATCATCCGGCACTTCCGGGCCGGGTGCGGTTTTGTTCCAGTCCAGCGTTTCCAAATAGTCGCGCACGAACTGCTTGTCGAAGCTTGGCGGACTGCTGCCGACCACATAGTCCGCCGCGGGCCAATAGCGCGATGAGTCAGGCGTCAGCATTTCATCCATGACATACAGCGTGCCGGCGTCGTCCAGCCCAAACTCGAACTTGGTGTCCGCCAGAATGATGCCGCGCTCGGCGGCAAAATCGCGGGCAAACACATACAGCGCCAGCGTTGCGTCGCGCACACGTTCTGCCATCTCTTGACCGATCAAAGCAATGACATCATCAAAACTGATGTTTTCGTCATGGTCGCCCACGGCGGCTTTCGAAGAAGGCGTGAAAATGGGTTCGGGCAGTTTTTCTGCTTGACGCAGGCCGGTGGGCAAGGTGATGCCACTGACTTGCCCGGTGTTTTGGTAATCCTTCCAGCCGCTTCCAATCAAGTAACCGCGCGCAATGGCTTCAACAGGCAGCGGCTTCAATTTTTTGGTGACTACAGACCGCTGCGCATAGAGTGCAGGATCCGTGCCTTCGGGCAACACGGTCGCGACATCGCGGCCCGTGAGGTGGTTGGGCAGAATGTGTGCTGTTTTCTCAAACCAGAAATTGCTGATCTGACACAGCATTTCACCCTTGCCCGGGATGGGTTTTGGCAGCACGACATCAAAGGCCGACAAACGATCGGAGGCCACCATCAATAGACACCCGTCGTGCAGGTCGTACACGTCGCGCACTTTGCCGCGGTGCATGAGGTCGAGGCCGGGCAGATCGGACTGCGAAAGCGTGGTGGGCACTGGCGAAAGCTCCGCAAAACACCATTGTAATTCAGGGTTAGCACGGGCCGAAGCGGCGAAAGGCTAAAATGAGCGCTGACCTTTGACGTGCCCGATGCCATGCCTCAGAACGCAGTGATCGCACCTTCCATCTTGTCGGCAAATTTCGCCCGTCTTGGGGAGGAAGTGGATGCCGTCTTGGCAGCAGGCGCCGATTGGGTGCACTTCGACGTCATGGACAACCATTACGTGCCCAACCTCACCATTGGCCCGTTGGTCTGCGAAGCCTTGCGCAAGCATGGCGTCACCGCCCCGATCGATGTGCACTTGATGGTCGAGCCCGTGGATAGGATCATTCCGGATTTTGCGCGCGCGGGTGCCAGTTGGATCAGCTTTCATCCTGAAGCCAGCAAACATGTGCACCGCACAATTCAATTGATTAAGAGCGAAGGCTGCAAAGCCGGTGTGGTCTTAAACCCCGCAACCCCAGTTGAAGTACTCGATTACGTGCTGGACGAAGTCGACTACGTGTTGCTGATGTCCGTCAATCCGGGCTTCGGTGGTCAGTCCTTCATCACGAGCACCTTGCAGAAATTGCGCGCTGTGCGCGAGCGCATTGATCGCAGCGGACGTGACATCCGCCTGGAAGTCGATGGCGGCGTGAAAGTGGACAACATCGGCGCCATTGCCGCTGCGGGTGCAGATGCATTTGTCGCAGGCAGTGCCATCTTCGGAGCGAGCGATTACAACGACGTGATTGCACGCATGCGTAGCGAAATTCAGGCGGCAACGGCCAAGTAAGGCTTTGGACAGCCCGCGCATGTGCGTGGGCGTCGACGCACTGTCAGCTACGCATGATCCTCGTCCTCGACAACTACGACAGTTTCACTTGGAATCTTGTGCAATATCTGCAAGGTCTGGGTGCGCACACTGAAGTGTTCCGAAATGATGCTGTCAGCGTGGCTGACATTGCGTTGAAACAGCCTTCGCATATTGTGATTTCGCCGGGCCCCTGTACGCCCGACGAAGCAGGGATATCGATGGACGTCATTCGTGCATTCGGCCCAACCACGCCCATCCTCGGTGTGTGTTTAGGGCATCAGGCCATTGGCCAGGTGTATGGCGGGAATGTCGTTGGCGCGCAGCACATCATGCACGGTAAAACGTCTTCGATCACGCATGACGGCACAGGCGTTTTTAAGGGCTTGCCTTCGAGTTTTACTGCAACGCGCTATCACTCTTTAGTGGTTGCACCTGAAACGCTGCCCGCCGAACTTCGCGTAAACGCCTGGACAGAAGAAGGCGACGCGCGTGTCATCATGGGCATGCAACATCGCACCTATCCTGTGCACGGTGTGCAGTTTCATCCTGAGGCGATTCTGACCGAGCACGGCCACGCCTTACTTCGCAACTTTCTTGACACAGGTGCCTGATGTCTTCGGCTGCAAATAAGTTCATCGTTTTTGATTTCGACCACACCTTGTATGACGGCGACTCGGGGTCGCACCTTTATCTCTGGCTGATTCGTCGCAGCGTGTGGCGCAGTCTGCTTGCGTTGCTGATCTTGCCGATCGCAGCGCCCTTGATTGCGTTCATGCCGACGCGGCGCGCGGGTATTTCCGCCTTCGTATGGGTCGGAAGTTTGGGCTTGCATTCGATTGAGCAGTACAACCGTCGCATCGACGACTATGTGCTCGCACACAAGGCAGACATCGATAAGCGCATCTTGCCAATCGCATTTCGTGTGCTTAAAACACACCTTGAAGCAGGCGATGAAGTTGTGATTGCCACGGGTGCGCCGCCTGAACTTGCCAGTGCCATCTTCCGTTTTGTAGAGCACACGCCTGTGCGTGTGATTGGCACGGTCATGAAGCCATTTTGGGGTGGCATGGTCGCGGGTGAACATTGTCACTTCAACAACAAGATGACGATGTTGCGTGCAGCGGGATTCAATCGAGAGATTGACAGCGCCTATTCTGACAGTCGCGCCGATTTGCCCTTGCTGCTGGCCGCGAAGTCACCGGTCGTTGTGAATCCGAACACGCGCGCCGTGGCGGACTTTAAACGCCTGCTCGGTGCAGAGACGCCGATCTTGAACTGGGGATGCAAAGACCGTGCTGGAACGCCGGTCGCTTAGTTAAGCGGTGAGGTATTTGACGAACCGCAGCGTGCCGTCGCTATAACCGTTGTCGCGATAAAACTTGTGCGCATCGGTGCGTTGCGAACCGCTGGTGATTTCAATGCGAGCGGCACCGCCTGCACGTCCACGGCGCTCTGCCTCACGTAGAAGTTGTTTACCCAAGCCACGACCTTGCGCGTCTGGTGTCACCACCATAGCGGTGATGCGGCAGGTGGTTGTGTCGAGCGGTAGGTAGTACATGAAGTCGAGCGAGAGGAGACCGCACACAACACCACCGCAGCGTGCCACCAATAAGACTTGGCGGTGGTTGTCGGTGATCGACATGATGCGGTTGGAGGCATCCTCGCGTGAGCAGGGGTAGCCAAGTGTTTCAAGGAGGCCGGCGACATCATCGGCATCCATGGGCGTGGCGACGCGAACATCCGCATCGGGGAGTGCACCGGCCGACGCCCAGTCGCTCATATCAACGCGCGGAATACAACACGATGGTCTTGCCGCGAGCGTGCAGGACGCCGTCGGCTTGTAGCTTCTTCAACACGCGGCCTGCCATTTCACGCGAACAGCCGACGAGGCGGGCAATTTCTTGGCGCGAAATGCGCAATTGCGTGCCTTGCGGGTGGCTCATTGCGTCCGGCTCAAGGGCCAAATCGTGCAGGGTGCGGATGATGCGGTCAGTGACATCCAAGAAGGCCAGACGGCCTGCCTTGCGACCGGTGTCGCGCAGGCGGCGCGTCAACTGGGCGCCAATGGCGAACAAGATTTTTGCCGCATCCGGCGCCAACGCGCCAGTCAGCAGATTCAGCAGGTTTTCGTAGCTGATCTCCGCGAGTTCGGTTTGCACGCGTGTTCGCAAGGTGACTTCGCGTTGGGGCGACTGGATATACAGGCCCATTTCGCCCACAAATTCACCCTTGCCGTAATAGCCGAGGATTAGCTCGCGACCATCTTCTTCCTCGGTCAGGATGCTGACCGAACCATTCAAGATGATGTACATCGTCGACGCCGGATCGCCCGGGCGGAAGACATCGACGCGTGCCGGGTAGCGATGGCGTTGGCATTTTGCCAACAGGCGCTCCAGTGCCGGGGCATCCAGGACAAGCGGGCCAGTCGGAGGGCGGGTGCCCAAGTGACCCGCAGAAAGCGGATAGATCATGAGATACCGTATCGAATGTGTTCTACATCGCATTATTGCACCCCAGCGCTAGGATAAGTAGTGCAAGGGGTTTTTGACTCACACCTTCAGCAGGGATGCCGCATAATTGTCGCCTCCAACCGATTCTCGAGACACGACTTTGGTCAAACCACTTCCGCGCCTGAAGCTGCAGGGTTTCAACAACCTGACGAAGTCCCTGAGCTTCAATATTTATGACGTTTGCTACGCCTCTTCCGAGGACGAGCGCCAGCGTTACATCGAATACATCGATGAGGAATACAACGCAGATCGTCTGACCCAAATCTTGACGGACGTGGCCGAAATCATCGGCGCGAATATTTTGAATATCGCGCGCCAGGATTACGACCCGCAGGGCGCTTCGGTCACGATCCTGATCTCCGAGCAACCGGTGATTGATAAAGCCGATGCCAAAGGCGTGATTTCAGATGCCGTCGTGGCCCATTTGGATAAGTCGCACATCACGGTGCACACCTATCCGGAAACCCACCCGGATAACGGTATTGCCACCTTCCGTGCTGACATCGATGTCTCGACTTGCGGCGTGATTTCACCGCTGAAGGCGCTGAACTATTTGATCGAATCGCTGGAAAGCGACATCGTGGTGATGGACTATCGCGTGCGCGGTTTTACCCGTGATATCAAGGGTAAAAAGCACTTTATTGATCACAAGATCAATTCGATCCAAGACTACTTGGCGAAGAATGTGAAGTCGCGTTACGAAATGATCGACGTCAACGTGTATCAGGAAAATACCTTCCACACGAAGATGCATTTGAAAGAGTTCGACCTCGACAACTATCTGTTCGAAGAGAAGTCACGCAACTTGTCATTCAAAGAACGCATGAAGATCGAAGCGCGTCTGAAGCGTGAGATTGAAGAGCTGTATCACGGCCGCAACTTGGTCGACTAAGCGCGCCTCAAATGCGGTAAGCGACGGCCTTCATGACCTTGGAGGCCAGGGTCATGACACCGGCCACCGGTCTCGGCAATAGTCGGGCACCGGCGGCTTCGGCATTGTCGGCATGACGGGCCTCGTCTTCCTTCATCACCTTGAGAATCGCTCGGCTGCGGAGATCTTCGGCAGGCAAGGTTTCCAGATGATCTTCCAGGTGCGCCTCAACTTGGCGTTCGGTTTCGACAACAAACCCCAGATTCCAGCCGTCACCGCGCAGGCCAGCCAGCACGCCAATGGCATGACTGCCGGCGTACCACAGCGGGTTTAACAGGCTAGGGCGGCTATCGAGTTCCTCGAGTCGGTCCGCGCACCACGCCAAATGGTCGGTTTCTTCTTGTGCCGCCTCTAACAGATGGGCGCGGGTGTCAGGGTCGCGGGCGACCGCAGCTTGGCCGAAATACAGGGCCTGAGCGCAGACTTCACCCACGTGGTTGATGCGCATGAGACCGGCCGCATGGCGGCGACCCGCCTCGTCGAGCACCACGTCAGGCTCGGCGTCACCCGGGTTGGGGCGCTCGGCCGGGGGGCGTCCAAAGACCGTGACAAGGCCGTTTTGGGCGTCGTCGATCCAGCGATCCAGGGCCCCGAGGGTGCGAAAGGAGGTGTGTTCAGACGGGTGGGCAGCATTCATCCCGACATTATCTCTCGGGGAGCAGACCCCGGTCACCTTGCACGCATTCGGAAAGCGGACTATAATTCCGCTTCTTTTGTTCCACCCATCAGAACATCGCGTGGCAAAGTTCCGCTGAGATCAGCGCAATCCGCCCGACCATGTACCGATACTTACACGAGCAAGCTCATGAAGACTTTTTCCGCCAAAGCTGACAACGTGCAGCAAGATTGGTACGTGGTAGATGCCGACGGCCAAACCCTCGGCCGCCTCTGTGTCGAAATCGCACACCGCCTCCGTGGCAAGCACAAGCCTGTCTACACCCCGCATATGGATACCGGCGATTACATCGTTGTGATCAATGCTGAGAAGATTGCCGTCACCGGCAACAAACTCAAAGACAAGAAATATCACCGCTTCACCGGCTACATCGGTAACTTGAAGACCGAAACCCTGGGCGAAGCGCTCGACCGTCACCCGGAGCGCGTCATCGAAACCGGCGTGAAGGGCATGCTGCCGAAGAATCCGTTGGGCCGTGCGATGTATCGCAAGCTCAAAGTGTATGCAGGTCCGAACCACCCGCATGCTGCCCAACAACCGCAGCCGCTGAAATTCTGAGGACCGTAGATCATGGCAATTCAACAAAACTACGGCACCGGCCGTCGCAAGTCCTCCACCGCCCGCGTGTTCCTGCGCAAGGGTGAAGGCAAAATCACCATCAACGGTCGCGCCATTGAAGATTTCTTCGGCCGCGAAACCGCTCGCATGATCGTCCGCCAACCGCTGGAACTGACCCAGTCGACCGATAAGTTCGACGTGTTTGTCACGGCAACGGGCGGTGGCACCACCGGCCAAGCCGGCGCCATCCGTTTGGGCATCGCGCGCGCTTTGGTCGAATACGACGAAACCTTGAAGAGCGAATTGCGCAAGGCTGGTTTCATGACCCGCGACGCGCGTGAAGTTGAACGTAAGAAGGTCGGCTTGCACAAAGCCCGCCGCGCAACGCAGTACTCGAAGCGCTAATCGAGCTGCTGTTGCAAACGAAGAAACCCGCATCTCGATGCGGGTTTTTTTGTGCCTCAAATCCCGTAATCTTGTCGACATGAACGAAGAGACTTTTTCCCCGCCTTACAGCGCACTCAACGACTTCGAACAGGATGTGCGTTTGTATGGCTACGCGGCCTTGGCAACGCCGGATTTCGAGCGACTGGCGGGTATGCCTACACAGGCATTCGAATCGCTGAAAGCCACATGGGATGACTTGCCGCCTGACGAATGGCTGCGCGACGGCGGTAAATACCGTTTTAGACGGCACGCGAGCTTGTGGGTTGAGAACGACGAAATCGCATTGCAACCGCATCGTGCGCATTTTCAGCCGGTGGACTACAACGCACTTCATGGCGGATTGCACCGCATGTTTGCGCCGGTGCTGGAAGACACGCTGTCGAATCCTGCATGGCGCGAGACGGTGTTAGCGTTGGCGCGCGCATGCAACCTCATTCGGGGCGTCGACACAAAATGGTTCGTCGAGGCACATCAATTTCGAATCGATACGGGAGACGGCCTCGGTCGCCCCACACCCGAAGGCGCACATCGCGATGGCGTGGACTTCGTTGCCGTCATTTTGGTTGATCGCGTCAATATCACCGGTGGTGAAACCCGGGTGTTCGACTACAACGGGCCTAACGGTCAACGATTTGTTTTGCGTGCGCCGTGGAGCCTGCTTTTTATGGAAGATGCGCGGGTGATTCACGAGAGCACACCGATTCGTCGCGCCGTGGAAGATCGAGCGGGGCACCGCGACACTTTGGTGCTTACATACCGAGCCAATGCGTTTATCGGCGAAGATTGATACGAGCGACATCCAGCCCATTCCACGTGTGCGAAAATACGCCTTTCGGACCAATTGGATGTTTGAATGAAACTGGGTTCTCTGAAAGAAGGCGGCCGCGACGGCACTTTGATCGTCGTTTCACGTGATTTGAAGCGTGCGGTGCGCGCCACCGGCATCGTCGACACTTTGCAACGTGCGCTGGAAGACTGGTCGAATATCGCCCCGCGTTTGAACGCGCTTTCGGACCAATTGAACGCAGGTCATGCCGAAGGCGCTTTCGATGTGGACTTCCAAGCTTTGGCAGCACCCATGCCGCGCGCCTATGAGTTTGTCGACGGCAGCGCCTACTTGCCGCATGTCGAACGCGTGCGTCGTGCGCGCGGTGCGGAAGTGCCGGAAAGCTTCTACGTTGACCCATTGATGTATCAAGCCGTCAGTGCCGGTTTCTATGGTCCGCGCGATGCCGTGCTTGTGGCCTCAGAAGACTATGGGATTGATTTGGAAGCGGAAGTCGTGGTCATCACCGACGACGTCCCCGCAGGTGTGTCACCGGAAGCCGCCGCCACCCATATCCAGTTGGTGGGCCTGGTCAACGACGTCAGCTTGCGCGGCCTGATTCCGGGTGAATTGGCCAAAGGGTTTGGCTTTCTCCAATCCAAGCCGCGCTCTGCGCTGTCCCCCGTGTTCGTGACGCCCGATGAGCTGGGTGACGCGTGGCAAGATTCGAAAGTCCACCTCGCCATGCTGACCCATATCAATGGGCAATGGTTTGGTGCGCCCGAAGCGGGTGTCGACATGCAATTCAACTTCGGCCAATTGGTGGCACATGCCGCCAAGACCCGACCGCTGTCAGCAGGGACGATTGTTGGCTCGGGCACGGTGGCCAATGAAGACACCACACGGGGTGCTTCATGCTTTGCAGAACAGCGTACAGTGGAGACGCTGCGGGACGGCAAGCCGTCCACACCCTTCATGAAGTTCGGCGACACTGTTCGCATTGAAATGCTTGATGCGTCCGGCGCCTCCGTCTTCGGTGCCATCGAACAAAGGATAGATCGTCAGCCATGAGCGGAAATGCCCTCGTCCTGTATTCCTATTGGCGTTCCAGCGCGGCCTACCGCGTACGGATCGGACTCAATCTGAAAGGTTTGGAATACGACATCGTGCCAGTGCATTTGGTGCGAGAAGGGGGAGAGCAACATTCCGCGGCGCACGCGCAGCGTAATCCGCAAGAATTGATCCCTGTATTGGCGCACGGCGATCGTGTGCTGACGCAATCTGCCGCGATTCTCGAATACGTCGACGAAATTTTTCCTGACACGCCGTCGCTGTTGCCGGCCACGGCGCGTGAACGTGCATTTGCACGTGCGCTGTCACAAGTCGTTGCGTGTGACATTCATCCGCTCGGTAACTTGCGGGTTTTGCAGTATTTGTCGAACACCTTGGATGTGGGCGAAGATCAACGCAATGAATGGTCCAAGCATTGGATCGGCAATGGCTTGGACGCGTTTGAAGTGCTCCTCACCCAGCATGGTGAGGGCAGTGAATTTTGTGTCGGCGATCGACCGGGCATGGCCGAGTGTTTCCTGATACCGCAGCTCTACAACGCGCGTCGCTTTGGTTTGGACATGGCGCGTTGGCCGAACATCTCAAGAATCGATGCGGCCTGCGAAGGCTTGGACGCATTCAAGGCCGCCCACCCGTCTGTGCAGGTGGACGCGCAACCGGCCTAAGGACCGGCGTTATTACTGAAATTCTTCGAAGTTGTTGCTGAATTCCGTCGCCTTCGGAATACCTGCGTCGTCGTCTTCTTTGATGGCATCCGCGGCTTGGGTCGCAAAGATTTCTGCGTAGGCATCGTGCTCTTCGCCCGCACCATCGGACAAACGGAACTTCACGGCCAGACCATCTCTCGAATCGGCGGCACGCAGCGCATCTTCCTCGCTGATACGACCCGCCTTCGTGAGTCGGAACAAAGACTGATCGAAGGTATGCATGCCGTCTTGAAGTGATTCTTCCATCGCTTGTTTGATGGCATGCACTTGACCCCGACGCATCAAGTCGCGAATCAACTGCGTATTGATCAACACTTCCGACGCCGGCAAACGCTTGCCGTCACTACCGCTAATCAATCGAAGTGCGACCACAGCGTGCAAGTTCAGCGAAAGATTCATCAGCACGTTCTTATGCGCTGATTCCGGGAAGAAGTTCAGAATGCGTTCGATGGCTTGGTCAGCGTTGTTTGCGTGCAATGTCGCCAGGCACAAATGCCCGGTTTCTGCGAACGCAATGGCGGATTCCATCGTGTGTGCATCCAAGATTTCACCGATCAAGATGACATCGGGTGTTTCACGCATCGCGTTCTTCAGCGCGTTATGGAACCCATGCGTATCAATCCCGACTTCGCGCTGGTTCACCAAAGAACGTTTGTGGCGATGCAAGTATTCGATCGGATCTTCGATCGTCAAAATGTGGCCACTCATATGGCTATTGCGATGATCGATCATCGAAGCCAAGGTGGTGGACTTACCCGAACCGGTTGAACCCACCACCAAAATCAAACCGCGTGGTGCGGAAATCAACGTTTTCAGTGTGTCGGGCAATTGCAGTTCGTTGATCGTTGGGATCTCTGTGCGAATCGCACGAATCACCATGCCCACTTCGCCGCGTTGCTTAAACACGTTGACACGGAAGCGGCCGATGTCTTCGACCATCAAGCCCATGTTGAGTTCCAACTCACGTTCGAACGTGGCGCGTTGATCTTCATCCATCAACGAATTGGCGATTCTGCGCACCAAGCCCGGCGGCAATGCCGTGGTGCCCAAGGGATGCATCTTGCCTTCAATCTTGACGTGAATCGGCGCACCGGTGGTCAGGAACATGTCCGACCCGCGCTTTTGCATCATGAGTTTCAGAAAGTGACCGATATCCATCGAATTTCCCCAAGCTTCAACCCCCTATGGCAACAGGAAATGGTCACTTGCGCAAGGGCTTTTGCAGGCGAATGAACGCCCACACGACCAAATACCCAAGATCGCAACCTGAATGTGCGAGGCGCGTTGCTTCCGCTGATTGAAGGGAGTAGGGTCAAGGTGTCGACATTGCATTGTTCCCGCGCGCAGCACCGCGCAATTGCTGATAGGAGGCAATGATGTTTGAAGGCCAATCGCAAGACTCGCTGGAATCCATGATGAAGGCGAACCCGGAATTCCGGCAGCTTTATTACCGCCACCGCGAACTCGACAAGAAAGCCGCGGATGCATCTCTTGGCGTACTCCCCCTAGACGACCAGACCCTCGCGGACATGAAGCGACAAAAGCTTGCGTTGAAGTCACAACTACAAACGATGTACGAGCGTATTACCAACTAAACCGCGCCTCTCGGCGCATCGCGCCGCCGTTCTCCATGCGAGGGAACAGCACAGCGAACGCCCTCTCCATCTGACATGGAGAGGGCACCTTAAAAACTGGGTGGGGCGCGCATCACCCGCGAGTTATCATGCAGATTACCCCTAGCCGCCATCAGGCCCTCGGATCCGCATGACCCTACACACCTCTGTCCTTGACCTCATCGGCGGCACGCCGATCGTAGAAGCCCGACACTTGGATACCGGCACATGCCGCGTCTTTCTCAAGCTTGAAAGCCAAAACCCCGGGGGTTCGATCAAGGACAGAATCGGTCTCGCGATGATCGAAGCGGCTGAGAAGCGCGGCGACATCAAGCCTGGCGCAACTTTGGTCGAAGGCACGGCAGGCAACACCGGCATCGGCTTGGCGCTCGTCGCACAGCAAAAAGGCTATCGCTTGATCTTGGTTGTGCCCGACAAGATGAGCCGCGAAAAAATCTTTAACTTGAAGGCCATGGGCGCCGAAGTGGTGTTGACGCGCTCAGACGTCGCGAAAGGACATCCGGACTACTACCAAGACCTGGCCGAGCGCATCGCCAATGAAACACCCGGTGCCTATTTCATTAATCAATTCGGGAATCCGGACAATCCGGCTGCGCATGAGTTCGGCACCGGGCCGGAACTGCTGCAGCAGATGGCTGTTGCCGGTGGTGTCGATGCCATCGTGTTTGGCTGTGGCAGCTCGGGCACCATGACAGGCTTGTCGCGTTGTTTGGCGAAGCAATCGCCGCACACAGACATGATTCTTGCTGACCCGGTCGGCTCGATTCTCACGCAATACATCAATGAAGGCACCTTGAGCACCAAGTCGGGGAGCTGGTTGGTCGAGGGTATCGGTGAAGATTTCTTGCCGTCGATCTCGGACTTCACGCGCGTCAAGAAAGCGTATGCGATTAGCGATAAAGAAAGCTTTACCGCGGCCCGCAATTTGCTGGCAAAAGAAGGTGTATTGGGCGGATCCTCAACCGGCACCTTGTTGGCTGCCGCACTGAAATATTGCCAAGAGCAAACCGAAACCAAGAATGTGTTGGTCTTGGTGCCGGACACGGGCAACAAATATTTGTCGAAGATGTACAACGATTATTGGATGTTGGACAACGGCTTCATCGAGCGCGAGCAGCACGGTGATTTGCGCGATTTGATTTTGCGCCCGTATTCGCTTCGGGACACGGTGGTCGTAGGTCCGAATGATCTATTGCTGACCGCGTATCAACGCATGAAGCTCTATGACGTGTCGCAATTGCCGGTGATGGAAGGCGATGCGCTGGTCGGCATTTTGGACGAAAGCGATATGCTGCTCCACGTGTATGGCGACGAAACGCGCTTCCGCGACCCGGTCTCTACGGCCATGGTGTCGAATTTGGACCGCGTCAACGTGACGGCCCCCATGGAAGAGCTGCTGCCCGTGTTCAACCGCGGTCATGTCGCGATCGTGATGGACGGCGACAAATTCTTGGGATTGATCACGCGCATTGATTTGCTCAATTACCTCCGTAGACGGGTTGCCTGAATAGCGGGCGGCGTTCAAGATTTGATGGAGTCCGCCCCATACAGGGATGTTAAAATTAGGGGTTATGCACCTACCTAATTGGATGAACTCATGACCCAAGAATCGAAGGACGCACGTTCATCCGCAGCGCATGCCTTAGGCACGCTTGCCATCCACGGCGGACAATCGGTCGATCCGAGCACAGGCGCGGTCATGCCGCCCATTTACGCCACCAGCACGTACGCGCAATCCAGCCCGGGCGTGCATCAGGGTTTCGAATACTCGCGCACACATAACCCGACCCGTTTTGCCTATGAGCGTTGCGTGGCCTCGTTGGAAGGGGGTACCCGCGGGTTTGCCTTTGCATCCGGCATGGCGGCCACCTCGACCTTGCTGGAAATGTTGGACAGTGGTGATCACGTTGTTGCGGTCGATGATCTCTACGGCGGCACCTACCGTTTGTTTGAGCGCGTGCGTCGTCGTAGCGCCGGCTTGGACTTCAGTTTCGTTGACCTGACGGACTTGGCTGCGTTTGAAGCTGCGATCACGCCAAAAACAAAATTGCTGTGGATTGAAACACCCACCAACCCGCTGTTGAAGATTATCGATATCGCGGCTGTAGCTGCCGTTGCGAAAAAGCATGGCTTGATCGTGGTGGTGGACAACACCTTTGCGTCGCCAATGGTGCAACGTCCGCTGAGCTTGGGCGCGGATGTTGTCATGCATTCGGCCACGAAGTATCTCAATGGTCACTCCGATATGGTCGGTGGCATGTTGGTGGTGGGCGACAATTCGGAACTCGCTGACCAACTGGCCTTCTTGCAAAACTCCATTGGTGGCGTGCAAGGGCCGTTCGATAGCTTCCTTGCGTTGCGTGGCCTGAAGACCTTGCACTTGCGTATGAAGGCGCATTGCGAGAACGCGCTCGCCATTGCGCAAATGCTGGAAAAGCATCCGAGCGTCGAGAAAGTGTTGTATCCAGGTCTGGCAAGCCACCCGCAGCATGAACTCGCCAAACGTCAGATGGACGGTTTTGGCGGCATCGTGACTGTGTATCTGAAAGGCGGCATGCAAGAAGCCGCACGTTTCTGTGAGCGTCTTGAACTGTTTACGTTGGCCGAATCGCTCGGCGGTGTGGAAAGTTTGGTGAATCACCCGGCGGTGATGACGCATGCGAGTGTGCCGGTGGAGCGCCGCGCTGCGTTGGGCATTACGGACAATCTGGTGCGGTTGAGTGTGGGGATTGAAAGCGCGGTTGACCTCTTTGAAGATTTGAATCACGCGCTCGACTGAATTCGGAGCCTTTTAGAACGCAAGCGTTTCCCTCTGTTCACTGGTACCTACCGAGCATGCTCAACTTCCCCCTCGCTCTGACGTCCCCATTTCACGCATTGGGACGATTTCGCTCACTTACTTGGGAGCTCGCGAAACGCGACGTGTTGGGGCGCTATCGCGGCGCCCATTTCGGTTTGCTGTGGTCCCTTCTGGGTCCGCTCTTTACGCTGATCATTTATTCAATTGCATTCGGCAGCATCATGAAGTCGAGGTGGGTTTCATCCCAGGGTGAAATGGCAGACTTCACGCCCATCTTGTTTCTCGGAATCATTGTTCACGGACTTTTCGCAGAATGCATTTCGCGCGCGCCGAAGCTGATGCAGGAAAATGCTTCGTACGTAAAACGCGTTGTGTTTCCATTGCCGATTCTGTCTTGGGTGTCCATCTTGTCGGCGCTCTTTCATGTGGCGATGAATCTGATCGTATTCATTCTGATTGCCGGCGCTTACTACCACGACTTGGCCGCTACCGTTGTCTGGCTTCCGGTAGTGCTACTTCCACTGGTCTTGTTGTGCGTGGCTGCGTCATGGTTTCTTTCGGCGCTTGGTCCTTACTTCAAGGACTTGGGTCAGGTCATGCCAATCGTCTCGACCGCGATGTTCTTTCTTTCGTCGGCGATTATTCCTGTAGACACCTTGGATGAGAAGTACAAACTCATCTTCTACCTGAATCCATTGACATTCTTTATCGACCAAACGCGAAACGTCGCGCTTTGGAATCAATTGCCGAACTTCAATGCCCTGGCTATTGCAACGGTGTGTTCACTCGCTCTCATGTATCTAGCGCACTCACTCTTTAGAAAAGCCAGTACTGGATTCTCTGATGTCCTCTGATTCGATTGTGATCCAGTGCAAAGAGGTCGGGAAACGATTCCCGATTTTTGAGCGGCCTGCGCAAAGACTCATGTCTGCGCTCACGGGGAAAACCTACGCGCGAAAGAATCAGTTTGATGCGCTGCGCGACATCTCTTTCGAACTTCGAAAGGGGGAGAGCGTCGGCATCATCGGCACAAATGGATCAGGAAAGTCCACGCTCCTCCACATCATTTGTGGCACCTTAACGCCAACCACCGGCACGGCCGTTGTGAAAGGCCGCGTAGCCGCGTTGTTAGAGCTTGGCGCAGGATTCAACCCGGAATTTACCGGGCGAGAGAACGTTTTTCTAAACGGTTCGTTGATGGGGTTGAAGAAGAAGCAAATCGAAGAGCGCTTTTCGTCAATTGCAGATTTCGCAGATATCGGTGAGCACATCGATATGCCCGTTAAGACCTATTCGAGCGGGATGTACGTGAGGCTGGCTTTTGCGATTGCCGCACATGTCGATGCCGATACGTTGGTCATCGACGAAGCACTGAGCGTGGGAGACGTGCGATTCGCCCAGAAATGCATGCGATTTATGCGCGCATTTCGCGAGCGCGGAACCTTACTGTTCGTGAGTCATGACTCGGGCGCAGTGACAAGCCTGTGCGATCGGGCAATTTGGCTGGACAACGGAAATCTCAGAGCTGATGGTGCTGCGAAGGACGTTGTAGAGGCGTACCTGGCTGAACAGCACGCAAAGGATCGCGCAGATTTCGGCGAGTCCGTAAAGAGCTTGCAGGACAACGCACGTACTTCAAGTAAGCGCGCGCCGGCCGAGTACGTGCGTGACTACCGACAGGATCTAATCGACGCATCTTCAAGGCGATCTTTGATCGAGGTTTTCGAGTTTGAAGAGCAAAGCGGCGGCTTCGGCACCGGCGGTGCACGCATTGCAGAAGTTGCGCTCTTGAACGAGCAGGGACATCACTTGACACTCTTGCTTGGTGGCGAGAATGTCACACTTCGTATCCGCGCCGAGGCCGTGCAAAACTTAAAAGACGTCATTGTCGGCTTCTATCTTAAAGACAGGCTTGGCCAACGTATTTTCGGTGACAACACTTATTTGACGCAGCTCAATTCACCCGTGAACGTGAATCAAGGTGAGATCGCCTGTGCTGAGTTCAGCTTTCGAATGCCACTGCTGCAGCAAGGGAGTTACACATTCGACGTGGCTATCGCCACCGGAACGCAAGATGAGCATACGCAGCAAGCATGGCTGCACGATGCGCTGGTGATACATGGTTCGGAAAGTTCAATCCGTGGAATTGTTGGTTTGCCGATGGCCGACATTAAACTCTTAGTGGAGACGTTGTAATGCAGTTTACGGGCGAGCGATATACGCCATCGGAGGCTGGTGAGATTCGTCAAGAGCATCTTCATCGCTACGCATGCGTCAAGTCTCTGTGCGAAGGTAAGACCGTACTGGATATTGCAAGTGGCGAGGGCTACGGATCAGCAATGATCTCAAGCGTCGCGCTCAAAGTGTTCGGCGTTGACATCTCTGAAGAAGCCGTATCACACGCAACAACTAGCTATGGGTCATTGCACAAGAACCTCGAATTCAAGCGCGGATCTGCAACGGACATTCCACTGCCGAGCGCGTCGGTTGATGTTGTCGTTTCCTTTGAAACAATTGAGCATCTGGCAGAGCAAGCGCAAATGCTACGCGAAATCTCCAGGGTGCTTAGAGAGGACGGGATTCTCATCATTTCATCTCCAAACAAGCCGGTGTACAACGCGCGGCATGGAGATCGAAACGAGTTTCATGTCAAAGAGCTCGATTTTTACGAGTTTGACAGTGCGCTTCGTGTCGAGTTTCAGAACATCAAGTATTTTGGACAGCGGTTTTCAGTGGTTTCTGCAATTGTGCCAATCACTGAGACACGTGGTGCAGGTGAGGTTCGTGCCTTTACTGAAGTGGATCGAGAGGTCGAAGCTGGTCTTGCGCCCCTAAGTGATGCTGTCTATTTTGTTGCGATTGCCTCAAAGCGGCAGGACATAGCGGCTTTGGATTTGCGTTCCGTTCTGATGTCGAAGGATGAAGATCTCTACCTGAAACATTTGTCGACGATTGATTGGGCAAAGTCACAAGATGCAGAAATATCAAAAGCACGTGCGGTCGTCTCCAATCTTTCGATTGAACACGAGAACGTTGCAACGTGGGCTCAAGCACTGAGCAAAGAAGTCGAGGAGACCCGTTCAGGCTTAGAGGCTTTGGAAAAGCTCCATTCTGAAAAAGAAGTTCAGCTTCAAAGTCTTCAACACCAATTAGCGTACGAAGAGGCTCAAACGGCTTCATATCGAGACAAAGCCCATGACGCTCAACTGCGCGCACAAAACCTGCATAGTGCGCTTGGATTGATCCTTGGGTCTCGCTCGTGGAAGATCACGCGGCCACTCAGGACACTCATTGCTTTGCTTTCAGGAAGGAAGTCAGAACACGATTTCAATGCTGTGCTCACTGAGAACAGCAATGGAAGAGTGCATTCGAAAATGCTCGATCCACGTGGTCAGCTGAGTGATGGCAAGGATCATGTTGAAGATCTGAGCGGATTGCATTTCTTAGAACATCAAAGCCCGGTTGTTTCGGTCGTCATTCCAACCTATGGGAACTTGCGTTACACGGCGCAATGCCTTCGCTCCATACATTCGCTGCGCGAACGAACAACGTTTGAAGTCATTGTTCTGGAAGATGCGTCGGGTGATCCGGACATTGAACATCTAAAGTCGATCCCTGGGCTGCGCTTTCACGAGAACGTGGCGAACTTAGGATTTCTTAGATCGTGCAATCAAGCGTTGTCGCTGGCGCGCGGCCAGTACATATGCTTCTTGAACAATGATACTGAGGTCCAGCCGGGTTGGCTCGATGGCTTGGTCGCCGTTTTTGAGCAACATACGAACGCGGGAATGGCGGGTTCCAAGCTGGTCTATCCCGACGGAACCTTGCAAGAAGCCGGCGGCATCCTTTGGAGAGATTCGTCTGCATGGAACTATGGGCGTATGTCCAACCCGGACGATCAAGAATTCAACTATGTTCGAAAGGCTGACTATTGTTCCGGCGCCTCGTTGATGATTCCAACGAATCTTTTCAAACAACTTGGTGGTTTCGACGAACGATATGTGCCGGCATATTGTGAGGACTCGGACTTGGCTTTCCAAGTGCGTGAGGCCGGCTATGAAGTGTTCTACACGCCTTTCTCGGTTGTCATTCACCATGAAGGCATTTCTCACGGTACGGACACGGGAAGCGGTATCAAGGCCTATCAAGTAGTCAATCAAGAAAAGTTCAAGGAAAGGTGGAAATCTCAGCTTAAGAAGCACTATCCAAATGGTGAAAGTGTTATCCGCGCCAGGGATAGAGCGTGGGACCGACCACTGGTTCTGGTCGTCGATCACTATGCGCCGCAGCCGGATCGCGACGCGGGTTCACGCACGATGGTTGCTTTCTTAAAGACCCTTGTCGAAGCCGGATGCGTAGTGAAGTTTTGGCCGGACAGTTTGTACAAAGACCCCTTGTACGTGCCCGCGCTCGAAGCGATGGGAATTGAAGTTTTTACCGGGTTGCGATGGTTGGGTGGATTTGAAGCGTATATGCGTCACAACGGTCGCGAATATGATGCTGTACTACTTTCACGCCCTTCTGAAGCTTCAAAGTACATTGATGCTATTCGAGAAAACTGCAAGGCGCGAATTGTGTACTACGGACATGATCTTCATCATGTTCGCATGAGGGCAGAGTCCGCATTGAAAGCAACAAATACCAGCGATTCTGATGCGGACGAGATGGAGCGCTTGGAAAGATCTGTATGGGTAAGATCTGACGTGGTCCTTTACCCTTCTCAAGAGGAAGCTGAGGCGGTCCGCGCGCTGGCGCCGAGTGTTGATGCAAGAGCGATAACACCGTATTGCTACGACAGCTTCGAGCGCGCGGCGTCCCCGAGGGGTCGCGAAGGGATTCTCTTTGTGGCGGGCTTTGGCCATCCACCCAATGTAGATGCGGCAACGTGGCTCGTCGAAGAGATCATGCCGCTGGTGTGGAAAGTAGAACCCACAGTTAAGGTTTCATTGGTCGGGTCTAATCCAACTGAAGCGGTTAAGGCGCTGAGTAGCACATTGGTCGAAGTAACGGGCTATGTGAGTGACACCGAGTTGCAAAGGCGCTATGCATTGGCTCGCGTTGCTGTTGTACCGCTTCGTTTCGGTGCAGGCGTTAAGAGCAAAGTAACCGAATCTTTGCAGCAAGGCGTTCCATTGGTGACAACGGCGGTGGGTGCACAAGGCTTGCCCGACATCGAACGTTGTACCCTCGTTTCGGATTCACCTGTTGAGATTGCGCACGCAATTGTCAGCTTGCTCACTGACAACGAGCGATGGACTGTGCTTTCACGTGCCGGCGCACATTACGCAGAGGCAAATTTCTCCGCCGCGACTATGCGCAACACACTCTTAGGTGCCCTGGAGATCGAGGGCGGAAAGGAGATGTCAAAGTGATCGTAAGAGCACGTGCACCATTGCGTCTTGGTTTAGCTGGAGGTGGCACAGATGTTTCTCCGTTCTGTGACAACTACGGCGGTGCTGTAATGAATGCAAGTATTGATAAGTTTGCTTATGCAACGATCACTGCGAGCGAAGGCAATACAGTGAGCTTCAATGCAATAGACCGAAATGCGCAAGACACATGGCCCGTCGGAACGATAGATTGCAAAGCCCCCGAGCTGCAACTCATCCATGGTGTCTACGATAGAATTCGTCGCGATTTTCTGGACGATGCACCTGCAATCTCAATCAAAACATACTCAGATGCGCCGCCGGGTTCCGGATTGGGATCTTCTTCTACCATGGTGGTGGCAATCGTGACTGCAATGGCGGAGTACTTTCGCCTGCCACTCGGTGAGTACGAAATTGCGCGATTGGCGTATGAAGTCGAACGAAAAGACCTTGGTCTGACGGGCGGGAAGCAAGACCAGTACGCGGCGACGTTTGGTGGGTTCAATTTCATGGAGTTTGGCGCGGAAGATCGCGTGGTGGTCAATCCGCTTCGAATTAAAGATTGGATCGTGAGTGAATTGGAGTCATCCATCGTGCTCTACTTCACGGGTGTATCACGTGAGTCCGCACGCATCATCGACGAGCAAGTTATGAATGCTAGAGAGGGCATAAAAGATCCGCTTGAGGCCATGCACGAACTCAAGCAAGAAGCGGTTCAAATGAAACAGGATCTTCTTCGAGGCGATATTGACGGGTTTGCTAAGACCTTGCAGCGAGGTTGGCTTGCAAAGAAGCGTATGGCAAGCAGTGTTAGCAACCCAATGATTGACTCATTGGAGCGCATTGGTGCAAGGGCTGGCGCCAAAGCAGTCAAGGTTTCCGGTGCGGGTGGCGGCGGATTCATGATGTTTGTCTGCGACCCGGTTGATCGCATTTCACTTTGTCGAGCGCTTTTGGAGCAAGGCGGTAGCGTGCTTGACTTTCACTTTAATTCACAGGGGGCGACGTCATGGACATTGCACCAATGAAAGTATTTATCAAATCTGAGTTCGACAAAGTTCAAGAGAACTTTAAGCGGATGGCAGAATCACAAAAATTCTCGGATCAGCTCATTGAGGCAACTAACCTAAGTACGAATGCCTTGCGTGCCGGTGGAAAGATCATGTTTGCAGGCAATGGCGGTAGCGCGGCCGATGCCCAACATTGGTCGGGTGAGCTCGTTAGCCGCTTTTACTACGACAGACCTGGGCTCGCATCCGTTGCACTCACCACTGATTCAAGCATTTTGACAGCAATAGGAAACGATTACGGATACGACTATGTATTCGCGCGTCAAATTGAAGCAATCGGACGAGCCGGTGACGTGTTTGTGGCGATTTCAACTTCAGGGAATTCACCGAATATCATTCGTGCAGTGGAAGCGGCAAAGGCGCGCGGCATTTTGACGATTGGGTTCACGGGTAGCCATGGTGGGACATTGGCACAACAGTCAGACTTATGCTTCCAAGTGCCTTCAAATGAAACTCCACGAATTCAGGAAGGTCACGAGTTTCTCGGTCATATGCTTTGCGCCTTAATTGAAGCTGAGATGCACCCACGTGAAGCCAGTTGAAGAATGCATTGTTCTTGCCGGCGGCAAGGGTACCAGACTACGTAGCGTAGTCAGCGACGTGCCAAAACCTCTGGCACCTGTTGCCGGTCGTCCTTTTATCGCGTGGTTACTTGATCGTTTGGCTAGGCAGGGAATCCGCCACACAATTCTGGCAACCGGCTATCTGGCAGAGCAAGTCGAACTAGCCGTTGGACAGCGCTGGAATGGCATGGCAATTTCGTACTCATGTGAGCGGGCACCACTGGGTACCGGTGGAGCTATACGTTTAGCATGCAAGCACTTGAATGAACCCAGCTGCCATGTAGTCAATGGCGACACCTATTTGGAGTACTCTTTGCGTCCGCTTGAACATGTTGTTGAAGAGATGAACGCTTCGATGGGCATGGTCCTAGCCCCGGTCGACGATGTGTCCCGCTATGGTGCTGTCGTTGTTTCAAATCAGCGTGCAGTTGGATTTAGTGAGAAAGGTCAGCAAGGTCCAGGACTGATCAATGGCGGCTGCTATCTATTGACCGAGAGGGCGATCAATTCAATGCCTGCGACGTCCAGATTTTCTTTCGAGCAAGACGTATTGGTGCCTGCAGTGGAAAAGTCAGATATTGCTGTGATAGACGGCGCAGAGAAATTCATCGATATTGGTGTACCGGAAGACTATGCACGCGCCCAATCAATTTTTGTGCCCGCATGAGCCAGATCGAGATCCGGCAGCCATTTCTTGACCCTACGCTCTCGGAACAGTTGGCGCAGCTCTCGGCGCCGAGACGCGCGCTTTTTTTAGATAGAGACGGTGTCATCAACGTAAATCATGGCTACGTTCACTCACCCAAACAAACCGATTGGGTCGATGGAATATTCGAATTTGTAGCCAGAGCGCACGAGAAGGGTTTCCTGCCAGTTGTCGTGACGAATCAAGCTGGTATTGGGCGAGGGTATTACAGTGAGCTGGATTTTATCAAGTACACACGATGGGTGCACAAGGTATTCACCGAGCGAAATGCGCCACTGGCAGCGACGTTCTGGTGCCCGCATCACCCAACTGCTGGCGAAGGGCGGTATCGTGTTGAATGCGATTGTAGGAAGCCTCAACCAGGGATGCTCAGGCAAGCAATGAGCAGGTGGAACATAAACGCCGAAACAAGTGTGCTTATCGGTGACAAGCAAAGCGATATTGAAGCAGCGCATGCAGCCGGAATCTATAACGCGGCACTCTTTACTTCGAGCGACGACATTAGCCGCCTAGATATTCTATCGAATCTCTAAGTGGCGACAGCACTCTTAATTTGGTGAGCAGTGACATGAACTATGAAAGCGTTCTCAACTGGTACCGAAAATCCCGAACCCCTGTCTTGAGCGCGGAGAGAGCGATTGAGTTGTATTTTCAGTTTCATCCTAGAACTGCTTTTGTCAAGACGCTGCCTCAGAATTCAACGTTGGTAGACATTGGAGCAGGTGACGGGTCTTTGTCGATCTTTCGGAATTGGCCGGACCCTGTTAGGCAGGACATTCGAATGTATGCGTACTCAATAGAGAAGGGGTCGAGATTTGACGACTTTGATGCGTACGAACTGAGTGACTGGAACGCGCAACCGCCTGAGTTCAATGGGCAGACATTTGATGCAGTTCTTTCGGCGCATTTTATAGAGCACATCAAATCGCCTGCATCTTTCATTGATTGGTGTGTACGAAAACTAAAGCCAGGTGGACGCCTGTATCTCGAATGGCCATCTGAGGCATCTAATGAAGCGTCCATGCCGTCCATATCCGATCTGGTGAAGGCTGACGTCAATCTCGTAATTTCTCGGTTTGATGATGACAATACACACCAGGACCTTCCAGACCGGGACTTTATCAAGTCCTACGCAAAGAGTATGGGGCTTCATCTCGTCGCAGAAGGTGTTGCGAGAGTGCCTTGGTTGGAGGATGAGTTGATGGCGAACTATCGAGATGCTGAAGACCGATTTCCAGCGCAAGCGGCATTCTGGTCTTGGGCGGGCTGGTCGCAGTACCTAATTTACGAGGCATGATTGCAAATCGCGCTAGTTGCAGGCAATTGAAGTTACCTTGACGCGAGCCAATTCGGACATATTCTCTGCATCTTTGAGAATTATCTCGGTACCGTCACGCAGCCAGACTCCCGTGTGCGAACTTGAAATTGCACCAGCTGCTGACCATAGCACCGCCGCTTTGTTCGCTTCTTTCAACCAAACTTGCGTTCCTTCGGTCCTTGCCTCAGTGGCATTCCAATCTACGTCGCTACTGACAATCCCTTCTGGGTTGGTACAGAGATCAATCCGCCCGTTTCGAACCGTCAACATCCCGTTTTCGGATACTAGAACGGGATCAAAAGATTCGACGGGCGACGATAATTTATCTTCACTTGAGGCTGTTCCAGAACTACCTGCGGTAATCTCAGGCTCACACGAAATGAGTAGGAAAACGCTGGACAAAGCTATAGTTTTCGCTATGAAACTTCTCATATCGAGATATCTTCCTTGAGCAAAAGAAAATGTGTCCCAGTCATCGTTGGTGCGAACTAATCGGCCGCAAGCCTACCCTTCGCTGAAAGCTTTCTGAGTACAGGTTAAGACGATGATCATGAAGATACTCCATCGTTTCAGTTCTGTGTTCTCGCGAGTAGGCGCACGGATCAATTATGTCTGGGCACTTCGATACATCGGCATCAGGATTGGTGCGGATCTCTTCCATCTTCGATGCAGCACCGACCCAATACGCGACAAGGTAAGGTGGCATTTTCCAAGCCTCGCGGCTTAGCGCGACCTGTAATGCTCCGACTCCCAAAATGACTGCAATTGGAAATGCTCGTCCAAGAATTGAACGGGACTCTTTTGCTCGCTCTCCTTGGGTGTAATGAAGAATGATGAACATTGAAACGAACGGTAGCTGGTAGTAGAAAACGTATCTTGGTTGGTGCAGGTATTCCCAGCCGAATGTTCCGACGCGATTGATCACAAGGCCAAAAGTTACAACGTAACAGGTTAGTAACAGGAACGTCGCGAGGACCAGTCGAACATCCTTGCTGCCCCTTCGTCTCAATATAAAAAGCGTCCACACTAGCCAACTATTGAGTACTATCCCCGAAATGGCGACAAGCCATTTAAAGGCACTCGCGTGGGCACCCAGCTTCGCAAAATGTTCTTGATGAACTACTCCATCTGATGCGGGAATGATCACTGCATTCAGGATGTCGGGCCAACTGAGTAGCTTTGAAGTGTCAACGCCGACTTCAAAGGCGGAAGAACTCACGGACGCTTGGGAGGAAATCCACCAAAGGGCCATCCGTGAAATGATAATTCCCATACAGATTGACGCGGCAGTTTTCAAAAACTGAGGCCGATCTCCACGTCCGAATAGAGCCAATCCGACGATCAAAGAGAACGCGAATACGACGCTCTGCTCATCACAAAGCATGCCAACGCAAAATGCTAGAAACATCGAAGCAATTGGCCGTTTGCCCAGTGACGTACTTGCAATGAGGACCGCAAACAATAGCGCAACAAAGAGAATTATGAAGCCCAGTGTGACCAACGGCCACGTATAAATATTGATTGAGTTCAAGGAAAGTCCGCAGACAAATACCATTCCGAGCGCTAGCGCCTGCACCAATCGCGCGCGATCATCTAAGGACTCGTTTTTCATGAGGACGAAGGCGACTAAAGCGAAGCATGCGATCGCCGCAAATGTGCCAACGATGCCTTCTATCCTAAAATCCATTCCAAAGTAGCGGGTGTGCCAGAGCAACACGAGCTTTTGCAGCGGTTGAGCATGGTCGCCACCGCCTCGCTGTATGAAAAGGTCTAGAAATCCAAGTGTTCCATCTATGTACTTGTAAATGAAATGTTCAAGAAAGTACCAAGCATCAGCTTGAATTAGCGGTGTAGCCGCCGATGCACTAAAGTACAAAGCATTACCGCATGCAAATGCAACTAGGATCAGTGCGAGAGGTCTAGCCAACAATCTAGACAAGAGGTTTGGATTCTCGCGCGTCAAGCTCTTAAACGTGTCCATTTCAGTCAACTGCGTAGCAGGCTATCAGCGGCGTGGATAATATTATCCATGTATGGTTCTATGCCAATCCAAAGCGGCAACCGAACAAGGCGATCACTGACATCGTCCGTCGTATTGAGTACACCATGCGCACGACCGTATTGGATGCCGCCGGGTGACGAATGCAACGGAATATAGTGGAAAACACAGCCTATGCCCTTTGCCTTCATGCCTTCGATGAAATGCGTACGCACTTCGGGGCTCGGCATAAGTAAGTAATACATGTGCGCGTTGTGATCGCAATGCTCGGGAATAATAGGGCGACGCACGCGTCCTGCTGCTTCGTGTTCGGCAGCCCAGTCGTGGTAAGTCGACCAAATTGACAGTCGCTTTGCCGTGATGTCATCTGCACGTTCCATTTGCGCAGCAAGAAATGCAGCGGTGACTTCGCCTGGCAAGAATGATGAGCCAAGATCGACCCAAGTGTACTTGTCGACCTGTCCACGAAAAAAGCGGCTTCTATTCGTGCCTTTTTCGCGCAAGATTTCGGCACGCTCTGAAAATTCATCATCACGACAAAGCAGTGCACCCCCTTCGCCCGAAATGATGTTCTTCGTTTCGTGGAAGCTGAGTGCACCTAGGTCACCGATCGTGCCCAGTGGCTTGCCTCGATACTTGGACATGATGCCTTGTGCTGCATCCTCAACAATGGCCAAGCCATGGCGGCGTGCAATGGCCATGATCTGATCCATTTCGCAAGAAACACCGGCATAGTGAACGACACAAATAGCCTTCGTCTTAGGTGTAATCGCAGCTTCGATCAGTCGTTCGTCAATATTCAGGGTATCGGTTCGAATATCAACGAACACGGGGATCGCTCCCCTCAGTACGAAAGCGTTCGCGGTCGAAACGAAAGTGAACGACGGCATGATCACTTCGTCACCCGGCGCAAGATTCAGCAACATAGCCGACATCTCTAACGCCGCAGTGCAGCTGTGCGTCAGGAGCGCACGTGCCGCGCCAGTATTCTCCCGTAGCCAAGCATGACACTTTTTTGTAAATGGACCATCACCCGATAGGTGGCCGTTGGCATGGGCTTCTTGAATGTTAGACAACTCGAGCCCGGTGAGGTACGGCTTGTTGAATGGGATCATGGCGATAATCTCAGTGCAGTTAGATGAGCCGGAAAATGTGATTGAGGGTGTGGCACAAGGTGGACTATAGAGGACACATTTAGTCGGTGCTTAAACGGTAGAGCGTGAGAGGACCAGCACCCCGATCATGATCAAGACCGTTCCCGCGACACGAGCGAAATCCATCTGTTCTTTAAAAAAGAGTACGGCGGCAACGGCAACCAACGGAAAGTTAATGGCCATAAATGGATATGCCTTACTGATTGGCATCCGGCTAATGGCCATCATCCAGCACAAAGAGGCTGCAAAAGCCGACGCAAATGCGAACATCACCCACGGCGACAAAATAAAGCCGGCGAGTGCACGTATTGAAAAGGGCTTAACGAGCAGATGAGCATTTTCACTCACTTGCCACTTTAGGATCATTTGGCCAAGCACGGTAAAGCCGATCGTGCCCGCTAAGTAGAAATAGGAAAGATTCATGAAGCCCTCAGATTGATGCGGCGACAGAGAATACTGAAGAGATCCATTCCATCCCATGTCGAACTGAAATCCAACGCACGACCCATCGGAACAATACGATCTATGGCGCGGTTGGTGAGACTTCCCACGAGTTCACGTATCTCTTCATCATCAAAACCAAATTCAATGAGGGTTTGGTCTCGGTCATCTAAAAATGCTGAGAGCGTGGAAAGATCTGAGATTGATGACTCTAGAACCATGCCGTAACCGGATTGAAGTTCGCGCGAGCTTGCATCTGGCCCTTCTGCCTCCAAATGGAGAGGGTAAGTGGCAAGCGATGTCTCTTCTTTAAGAGAAATATTCCCTTGCTTGGCTGCGATCAGAAACGCATCTGAAATTCGGGCCATTCTGGAGGCGGCATCATCTTCTTGAACAAATGCCGCGCGGGCCGACACTGCTGACCAAAACCTGGCTTTTGCTGCACGAGTCTCCGAGGACTGGCCTACCCAATACACCGTGCGCGGCGACGAGCAGGCCTGTTGTCCAAACCACAACATGTCGTTACAAAAGCGTTGCGCCAGTTGAGAGAGATCTTCGTCGCTCAAATGAAGCAACGCCGAAGATTTGATAACGGCCACACCAAAGCGGTCTGGAAATGCCATTTCCACTGCAAGTGGTGAGAGCGAAACTGTACGCAACAGTTGCACAGTTGAATCGCCTCCCCAAATTAAGCGCGCGTGGCAAACACTTGAAATATCCGCGGTGGCGCTATCCGAATGATCATAAGTCAACAATAGAGAACGTCTGGCCACGTTTGCATGCATTGGATCAGACGTGAGGTCCCGGACAATACCCACCAACCAGTCCTTCGAGTCTGATGACTTCTGAGACAGTCGCGCAATATTGGTATTGCCGCATAAAAGGGACATCAACCAACCATACGCAAAGAGGGCGTCAACGTTCGATGGCGCAATATGGAAAACCAGCCCTCTAGGGCGCGTGACGTAGCGACTATCCCCTTCAACAAGCCGCGCCATGTTTCGCAAGGCTGAACCCCTAAACCAATGCGCAAGGGTTGCGAGTTCGGGGTGACTGCGAAGGCCAGGTAGAGCGCGGACCCGATCTGAAAAAGCAGAGACAAACGCCACGAGTGCCGGGTCAAAAGGCGGCATGGCCGGCATCTTGCTGAGACGACCCAGTGCGTCTTCGAAAGACTCGCCTTCGCTAAACCCACTAAATGCCTGTCTCACGTCGTCACCATCGGTCGAGTATCACTGCAGCCTCTCACCTCTACATTTTTGAGGCGGCCGCGCACTTCGAAATATTTCCCCTTGCGACCGCAATTGCAGTCATCCTCACCCAACAAGGTGCCTACATCCTCTGTGAGTAGACTGTGGCCAGGATAACTTCTAGGCAACGTGCTCACTACTTGAATGACGCCTTGCGCACCTATGGGTAGTGCGCCTAAAGTTAGCTCATCACGAATGACCACGTCTGCGTAGCTGGGTGCGTGCAGAAAGCCACAGCTGCATTCGAAAAAGATCGAGCCGACTTGTTCGACCATGCCGTAGTAGTTGTGAACGCGCTCAATACCCGTTGTCGCCGCGATCATCCGCTTGAACTCCGCGTTGTTTACACTTTCTTCAATCATTCGCTTCCAACCACCTCCATGCAGAAGTACGCTGTCTTTTGCCAGATTCAGTTGAAGGCCCTTTGCACTAAGTGCTTGGATAAAGTGCTTCCAAACGATGAACGTAAAACCAAATACGAAGATGGGCGTGTCCTTGTACTTGTTTAGCCATTCGTTGATCTCGTCCCAACGCGGCTGCAAGTTTTCATCAAGCGCATATTTTGCATCACGCCCAAAGATAGAGAATCCCAGTATTGCAGCGGCGCGCGCATTGAACTTGGTTCGATCATTCAAGAATCCATCGTTGTCTAAAATGAGCATTGGCATTCGTTTGTTGCCAACAAACTCACCAAAAATCTTTGACAACGCCACGGTTTGAGCGCGCGCCGTTTCAGCATCTAAAAAAATGCGCGATACCGCTTGACCCGTCGTTCCACTTGATCTTAGTGTTTTAACAATCTCGGTCGGCTGAACGCTCATCAAAGAAAGTTGCTTGAAGAGTCGAACCGGAATCCAAGGTAAATCTTCAACACACGTGCTCTTTGCCCAATGCGGCCAAAGCGAGTTGAGTATCCGGCCATATTCCGAGCAGTTATCGGCATGGTGGCGCGTCAGCTCAAGCAGCGTCACATTTAGCCTATTCTGTTTAGTTGTGCGCGGTTCGTCGAACACACCTTGCTTAGTTGCGCTCACTTGGAGTCCTCATTTCGAAACAAGGCATCTAGGGCACTGTAGTTCACTTTTCCAGACGCCATCAAAGGCAATGAGTTCACCTGACGTGTCTCGACAAATCCGTTAAAGATGCGAAGTTCGTCTTGCAATACCTTTACGACACTGGGCACGTTCTCTTCTTCACTGACGATGACAACGCGAAGTGCGTCGTCCGCGCCCGTGCAAGCAACCTGCATCTTTAGTGAATTGCATAATAGACGCTCGATATCGTCCAGATTGAATCGATTTCCGGACAGCTTCACGAAACGCTTGAGTCTGCCGGTAATTGTAAAAAAGCCATCCTCGTCTATGGCCGCCAGATCACCCGTATTGAGGGTGCCCCTCATTTCGTCGCCTTTGGCAAGATCTTGGCGATTCTCTGCATAGCCCATCATTACGTTTGGGCCGGAATAGATCAGTTCTCCCGTAGTGGGATCCACTTGCAAAGTGCCACCGGGGACCGCAATACCAATCGAATTTGGCTTCTCAGCGAGTCGATTGGGCGGCAGATAACTAATCCGCGGGGATGCCTCTGTCTGCCCATACATCACAAAGAATTCCATGCTGGCTTCGCGCGCCGCTTCGGCAAAGTGAACAACAAGCTTCTCGCGTAGGCGGCCGCCTGCCTGCGTCAACATCCTAAGCGCTGGCCACGCGATTCGCTTCAAGCCCAATCTATATAAGATCTCGAAAGAGGCGGGAACGCCGGATAGAGACGTTACGAGGTGCTCTTTTGCCAAGACCCAGAATGTTCTGTCTAGCCAAGTTTTATCGGTCAGGACTAGCGCACCTCCTACAAAAAGATGCGAATTCAAAATGGAGAGACCGAATGAATAGGCCAGAGGTAAAGTCGTTATTGCGCGATCCGTGCTTTGCAAGGACAGATACTCAGCAATCGACCGCGCATTTGCGTCGATCGCCGAATAAGAAATTCGAACGAGTTTTGATGAACCAGTAGAGCCCGATGTATTGAGCAAGAGCGCCAAGTCAGAATGGACTTCTAGTTCACTTCCTTGCAGCCTCCAAAGTGTCAAACCGTCACGCGCATCGATTTCCTCGCCAAAGCCTTGAATGACAGCGCGCTTATCTTCGGGTAAAACGATCCAATCAGGCGAAAAGTGCTGAATAAGGTCGATCAGCAGCGCATCTGACAAAGTGGGCTGTATGAGCAAAGGGGCATGGCGCTTCGAATTCAGGCAGGCCAAGTAGCACGCAATAGCTGCCGTCGAACTAGGAAACACCAAGAACCCAAATGACTTGCCGGATTTAATCGCGTCTAACCGTGCAACCCATTCTTGCACACGTGCTGAGAGCTCCTCATAATCAATGGATACGTCATCTTCTATAAGTGCCGGTGCACTTGAATCTGTGTTCGACAGCGACCAAAACGGCAAGCTCATAGTGTCATTTGCCCATCGATACCAATGACTTGTCCAGTGACATACGAGGACGCATCAGAGAGTAAGAAAGAGACAAGTTCTGCGACTTCTTCCGGAGCGGCAGGCCGCCTCATGCCAATTTGTTCCAGCCGACGCTGGTGCATCTCCGGTGAAAGTGTTCGCGTCATGTCCGTTTCTACGAATCCAGGCGCGATGGCATTGACTCGAATGTTCTTGACTGCAAGTTCCTTGGCAGCGGAAAGTGTTGCGCCGACGAGCGCTGCCTTACTGGCTGCATACACTGTGAGGCCAGACGCACCCTTCGTGCCCATGATCGACGAAATATTTACAATGCTTCCGCCGCCATGCCTAGACATCAATTTAGCGGCAAACTGCATTGCCATTAGCGGTGCGCGCACATTGATTTCGTACACGCGATCCATATCTGTTGAACGGATCATGCCCAGCATGCCTTCATGCATGATGCCTGCGTTGTTCACTAAACCGTCCAATCGCTTATAGCGTCGGTGGACATCAGAAAACAATGTCGAAATATTCTCGACATTCTGCAAATCCAATTCGTGAACATCGGGCGTTAAATCGCATGCCTCCGTGATTTCAGCCGCCACTAAAGCCAAGGCTTCCCGTTCGCGTCCAACGAGAACAAGTTGATATCCACGCGATGCCAGCTGCAGCGCGATGGATTTTCCAATGCCGCGACTTGCGCCAGTTACGATGACAACGCGCATGATCTCGCTCACGCAGACTGGGTGTACTTCGCGATGATTTCGCGCGCTTTCCCGACGGTATTCATGTCCACGACGTCATCCATGTCGATCATGATGTCGTAAGCATCTTCCAGATCTGCAATCACGGACATGTGGGCAATGGAGTCCCATTGCGGAATACTTGAGTAGCGCAAATCGTCGACGATCTCGCTTTCAGGTAATCCAAGCACTTTGGCGAACACGGCCACAATTCTATCGTTCGAACTCATAAATATCTCCTGTATCCCGCTAAGGATTTCTCAAATTTAAAACCGAGTTGAGCATACAAGTTTGTAACGCCCACGTTGCTCGATGAAATCAGTGTTTCGCAGCGTTCAATGCCCGCTTCGGACAGTCGTTGGAGCGCTGCGATCCAGATGGGTAGCGCAAACATTGCGTAGCGTTGATCCGCACCCGTCAAAATTAAATCCGCCACTTTTCCGCACGAACGAATAGATTCTGCGTGGAAACCAACCGTTTTCCCGCGCGCCTCGGCGACGCTGAGTTGCTTTCTTTCAATCAAGTCATGAACCCAATTGGCAGTTCTCTGTCGTGAAGCGGACTCTGCAACAGACAAGTCTTCAATGAGTCGGCCATGATGGAAAGCGTTTTGTGCGAGTGCTTCAAGCCATTGGATATCGTGTTGTTCAGGCATTCTGAGATCGACGGTCATTCCGCGTGGCATTTTGGGTAGTTCACCGAAACCAGCGCGCGAGAGGGTCGTAGACGTCTCAATAAACTCGTATCCACGTGCCCTAAGTGCTTCTCGGACAACGCGTTCGTTGGAATCCACTCTGCCACACAAATACTTGACGTTATGAGCAATGGCCCAAGCTTCCAGCTCAGAAATTGCGCTTTGGGGATCCAGTGTGTCCAGAAATAGAAACTCGCCGCTCTTGACGCCCAGCACGCGCTCGTCCCAGGGTGTGAGGCGCGACTGGAAGCGCGTGCTTTCAAGCATCAGTACGATCTACGTCTGTGTCGCTGTGCGCAATGCTTTCAGCGACGATGAAAGAGGGCCGTCCCTGTACGTTTCTAAATACTTGGCCGATATAGAGACCCACGACGCCAAGGCTAAACAAAGTTAGGCCACCGATTAACCAGATTGAAGCAATGATCGTTGTGAAGCCCGCAACCTGGACATCGCCCTCAAACCATCGAATAACGGCAAAAGTGACAAAAGCCAAGGCGACCACTGAGCACAAGATGCCGCAGAGCGCAACAATCTTCAGCGGCTTCTCTGAATAGCCTAACGCGATACCTGTGGCCAGCTTCAGTAATTTCTTTAGGGTGTAGCTGCTCTTACCATCAGCGCGTTGAGCGTGTTCAATATCAATCGAGGTTCGGCGAAAACCCGACCACTTGATCAATAACGGAAACGAGCGTTCGCGCTCAGGCATCGACACAACCGCATCGATTGCATTGCGTTTGAAAATGCCGAAATTCGCTTCGCGCGCATCTTGCGGCATGCCCGTTAACCAAGTGAGCAGGCGGAAGAAGCCCCATGACGAGAGTCGCTTGGCCGTCGAGTCCTTACGGTTCATTCGGCGCGCAAATATGACTTCTGAGTCAGACGCGATCGCGGCTCGATAGAGATCGGGGATAGAAGCGGGCGGGTCTTGCAAGTCACAGTCCATGACGACGACCCAGCGCCCCTGAGTTGCTTCAAGCCCTGCGGAAATTGCTGCATGCTGTCCGAAATTGCGAGAGAGTCGAATGCCTTTAACATTCGATTCAACTCGCGTAATTTCCTCGATACGCGACCACGATCCGTCTGGACTCGCGTCATCCACAAGAATGACTTCGTACGAAACGCCTAACGACCCAAGGGCCGCCTTTATCGAATGCACCAGTTCTTCCAGACAGCCCGCGCACCCATAAATGGGTGAAACCACGGAAACCTCTACGGGTACCGCCCTGCGCTCTGATCGCGACCTGGAAATCATGCGCTGCCTAAAGCTTGTTCCAGCTCCGGCAAGATAGCGAACAGGTCACCGACCAATCCGATATCTGCAATTTCAAAAATTGCCGCGTCCGCATCTTTATTGATTGCGACAATGGTTCCCGCATCTTTAATACCGGTCAAATGTTGAATCGCACCCGAAATCCCAATCGCAATGTAGAGCTCAGGTGCAATGATCTTGCCCGTTTGACCTACCTGCATGTCATTCGGTACATAGCCTGCATCAACAGCTGCGCGTGATGCGCCAACACCTGCGCCCAGCTTGTCGGCCAGGTCGTAAATAATCTTAAAGTTCTCGGCGCTGCCGACACCACGTCCACCGGAGACAACGCGACGGGCACTTTGTAGGTCAGGGCGATCACTCGATGCGGCGGCTAGGTGTAAGAAGCGAGTATGCGTCGGCAATTCGGCTTCAACAGTCGTTTCTTCAACGGCGGCATTACCGCCATTGGCGGCTTGCGGCCAAGAGGCAGTGCGTACTGTTGCGACGACCGTGGCGTTGGTCGGCGTTTCAACCGTCACAATCGCGTTGCCCGCGTAGATGGGGCGTTTGAACGTGTTGGCGCCTTCAACTGACATCAGGTCAGACACTTGTCCAACACCTAACAGCGCGGCCACACAAGGCATCAAATCTTTGCCGAAGGTTGTGCTCGGGCCAAAGACATGTGTGTAGCCAGCGGCGAGCTTCGCAATTTGCGGGGCTTGTACTTGTGCCAATGCATGCGCATTTGCTGAGTTGCTCACCGCGAGCACCTTGGTCACGCCTTCAAGTTTTGCAGCTTGTTCGGCAACCCCAGAGGCATCCCCGGACAAAACGACGACATCAATGCCATCTGGGTTCAGTGCCTTTGCCGCAGACACGCATTTCGCAGTAGCAGCATTCAATTTGCCATCGAGATGTTCTGCAACGATTAACACCTTGGACATTAGAGCAACCCCTTCTCTTTGAGCTTTGCGACCAGTTCAGCCGCGTCTTTCACCATGACGCCACGGCCACGTTGCGCAGGTGCGGCAAAATGCGTGGTCTTCAGACCTTCATGCGCGTCGACGCCCAGGTCTGCCAACGGAATCGTTTCGAGCGGTTTGCTCTTGGCCTTCATGATGTCGGGCAATTTGATAAAGCGCGGTTCGTTCAAGCGAAGGTCAGTCGTGACCACGCCCGGCAGATCGATTTCAAGGGTTTCCAGCCCCGCATCCACTTCGCGGGTGACCGTGGCCTTGCCAGCGTCGACGACCAATTTGCTGGCGAACGTTGCTTGCGGGCGACCCCATAAGGTCGCGAGCATTTGACCGGTTTGGCTTGCGTCATCATCGATGGCCTGCTTACCCAGCAAGACGAGGTCGGGCTGTTCCTTTTCAATCAGCTTGAGCAACGCGCGTGCGGCCGTTAATGCTTGAACGGGGCCGTCTGTCACCACGTGGATGGCGCGGTTTGCGCCCATGGCGAGCCCGTTGCGAAGATGCGGTTGTGCGTCGGCCGGTGCAAGCGTGGCGACGATCACTTCAGTGGCTTTGCCAGAGTCGCGAAGGCGCAAGGCCTCCTCAAGGGCGATATCGTCAAACGGGTTCGCCGAAAGCTTCACGCCTTCAGTGACAACCCCAGACCCATCGGGCTTTACCTGCACCCGTACGTTCGCGTCCACAACCCGCTTGTAGCCCACAAGAATCTTCATGGTCAATCCTTTCAAATCAGCCCGCTATTGTAGCGAACGGGGCTGAATTCGGGCAGTGTGAACGCGGTCTCAAGTATCATTGGCCGATCAGAAATCCCCCATTTCGTAAGGAAACTGCATGTCAACTTGGCTCGTTACCGGCGGTGCCGGCTTCATCGGCGGCAATTTTGTCTTGGAGGCTGTCCGGCAGGGCGTCAAAGTCATCAATCTTGATGCGCTCACCTACGCGGGGAACAAAGACACGCTGGCCTCGTTGGAAGGCAACGCGAACCACGTCTTCGTTGAAGGCGATATTGGAGATCGCGCTTTGGTGTCTCGTCTGCTCGCCGAGCACACGCCGAATGCAGTGGTGAACTTCGCGGCTGAGAGCCATGTCGATCGCTCGATTGACGGCCCTGCGGAATTCATCCAAACCAATGTGGTCGGCACCCTCGGGCTCCTCGAAGCGACGCGCGACTACTGGAAGACTTTGGAAGGTGCCGCAGCAGACGCGTTCCGTTTCCTCCACGTTTCGACGGACGAGGTGTATGGCTCGTTGGGCGATACCGGCCTCTTTACCGAAACCACGCCGTATGCCCCGAACTCACCGTACTCGGCATCGAAGGCAGCGTCCGATCACTTGGTGCGTGCCTTTCACCATACGTATGGCTTGCCCGTCCTCACCACCAATTGCTCCAACAATTACGGTGAGTATCAGTTCCCCGAGAAATTGATTCCTTTGATCATCGCCAAGGCTTTGGCCGGTGCGCCACTGCCCATTTACGGGGATGGAAAGAACGTTCGCGATTGGTTGTACGTCGGCGATCACTGCAGTGCCATTCGTCGTGTGTTGGAAGGCGGCAAAGTGGGAGAAACCTACAACGTGGGTGGTAATGCCGAAAAGCAGAACATTGAAGTTGTGCATGTGATCTGCGCGCTACTCGATCAACGCCGACCCAAAGCAGACGGTACAAATTACGTTTCGCAAATCACGTATGTGAAAGATCGTCCCGGTCATGATCGTCGGTACGCGATTGACGCATCAAAACTGAAGCGTGAACTGGGCTGGGAGCCGGCGCACACATTCGAACAAGGCATCGCAGCCACGGTCGATTGGTATCTCGACAACCAAGCATGGGTGAGTCGCGTGCTCGATGGTAGCTATCGTCTTGAACGCATCGGCCAGGCCTAAGGAGACGCACATGGATCGCAAGGGCATCATTCTCGCGGGCGGCTCAGGCACGCGCCTCTATCCGATCACCCAAGGCATCAGCAAACAGCTATTGCCGGTATACGACAAGCCGATGATCTATTACCCGCTCAGCGTGTTGATGCTGGCAGGTATTCGTGAAGTGCTGATCATCAATACGCCGCACGAACAAGCCTTGTTTAAGACTTTGATGGGCGACGGAAGCCAGTGGGGCATGCGCTTTGAATATGTTGCGCAACCCAGTCCCGATGGATTGGCGCAGGCCTTCGTCTTAGGCGAATCGTTCTTAGCGGGCGCACCGAGTTGTTTGGTCTTGGGCGACAACATTTTCCACGGTCCGGGTTTGACGGCGATGTTGAAGCGCTCAGATGCGCGTCCCGAAGGTGCCACCGTGTTCGGTTATTGGGTGCAAGATCCCGAGCGCTACGGTGTCGCCGAATTCGATGCAGCGGGCAAAGTGATCGGACTAGAGGAAAAGCCGACCGCGCCACGTTCCAACTATGCCGTGACGGGTTTGTATTTCTACGACGGACGCGCACCGGAATTCGCCAAAGCACTCAAGCCTTCACCGCGTGGCGAATTGGAAATTACCGATTTGAATAAGGTGTACCTCGAAGAGAACGCGCTGCACCTTGAGCAATTGGGGCGGGGCTACGCGTGGTTGGATACCGGCACCCATCGGTCGCTGCTGGAAGCCGCCAACTACATTGAGACAATTGAAGCGCGACAAGGTTTGCGCGTGTGCTGTCCGGAAGAGATTGCATTCAATAACGGCTGGATTACGGAATCCCAGCTCATGGATTTGGCGAAGCCCTTGGCCAAAAACGGTTACGGTCAATACTTGATGCAATTGCCGAAGCGGGGCTATGTGCCATGAACGTGATCGAATCTGAATTGCCGGGGTGTTTGATCTTTGAGCCGAAGGTATTCGGTGATGATCGAGGCTACTTCTACGAATCATTTAATGCCGATAAGCTTCGCCCGCTTGGCTTGGACTTGGTCTGGAAGCAGGGCAATGTCTCGTCTTCCGCACAAGGCGTTCTGAGAGGGCTTCACTACCAATGGCCAAAGCCGCAAGGCAAATTTGTTTCGGTCATCGAAGGCGAGGTGTGGGATGTTGCCGTCGATATTCGTCGAGGTTCGCCCACGTTTGGTCAGTGGACCGGAATGCATTTGAGTGCCGACAACAAAAGGCACTTTTGGATTCCAGAAGGGTTTGCGCACGGGTTTGTTGTATTGAGTAAATCCGCCATCTTCAGCTATCTCTGCACCGAGACATACGACGCGCAGGCGGATGCCAACATCGCATGGAATGACCCGGACTTGAACATCGCTTGGCCGTTGGATGGGCGCGCGCCGTCGCTGTCGGGCAAGGACACGATTGCACCTTTGTTGCGAGATATCCCGCAGGAACGCTTGCCCATTTATCAGCCTTGATCTCTGCGATCAGTGGACCAAGGTACGAGGGTTGCTTGACCTCTGGCTGGTAGAATCGAAGGATTCATCCAGCCCTGAAGGAAGGAAATGCAAGCTTCGAAGGTCTATGAGAGTGCCGATGCGGCACTCAAGGGCGCAGTCGCCGACGGACAGACGCTCGCCGTCGGTGGTTTCGGTCTCTGCGGTATTCCGGAAGCGCTGATTGCCGCGCTGCGTGACTCAGGTGTCACAGGGCTGACCGCCATTTCGAATAATGCCGGTGTCGACGGCTTTGGTCTGGGCCAACTCTTGGCAACGCGCCAAATCAAGAAAATGATCTCGTCCTATGTGGGTGAGAACAAAGAGTTCGAGCGTCAATATTTGGGTGGCGAGCTCGAACTGGAATTCAATCCGCAAGGCACCTTGGCAGAACGTCTGCGTGCCGGTGGCGCCGGAATCCCCGCGTTCTTTACTGCAACTGGCTACGGCACCATCGTGGCAGAAGGCAAGGAAACGCGCGAAATTGACGGGCGCTGGTACGTGTTGGAAACCGCACTGAAGGCAGACGTTTCTTTGGTGAAAGCATGGAAAGCCGACAAGGCCGGCAATCTCGTGTTCCGTAAGACAGCGCGTAACTTCAATCCCGCTTGCGCGATGGCTGGCAACCTCTGCATTGTTGAAGTGGAAGAGTTGGTTGAAGTCGGCGCGCTCGATCCGGATCAAGTGCATTTACCCGGAATCTTCGTCGATCGCATTGTCGTAAATGCACATCCGGAAAAGCGTATCGAGCAACGCACCTTGCGTGCCGAGGAGAGCAAGTAATGGCCTGGACCCGTGAAGAGATGGCGCAACGCGCCTCGAAAGAACTGACCGACGGCGCCTACGTCAACCTCGGCATCGGCTTGCCGACCATGGTCGCGAACTACATTCCCGATGGCATGAATGTTTGGCTGCAAAGTGAAAATGGCTTGCTCGGTATTGGCCCGTTTCCGACAGAAGCCGAACTAGACGCAGACCTGATCAATGCAGGCAAACAAACCGTCACAGCGATGCCAGGCGCGAGTTTCTTCGGCAGCCATGATTCGTTTGCAATGATTCGCGGCGGCCACATTGACCTCGCCATCTTGGGCGCTATGGAAGTCACCGATAAAGGTGACTTGGCGAACTGGATGGTGCCCGGAAAAATGGTGAAGGGCATGGGCGGTGCGATGGATTTGGTGGCCGGCGTCAAGCGGGTCGTCGTCTTGATGGAGCACACCACCAAATCAGGTTCTTCAAAAATTCTGCCGGAATGCACCTTGCCTTTGACCGGTGTTGGCGTGGTGAATCGCATCATCACTGAGCTTGGCGTGTTTGACGTGACACCGAAAGGTTTGTCGGTCGCAGAGCTTGCAGAAGGCGTGAGCCGAGACGAAGCGCAAGAAAAGACGGGCGTTCCTTTCGTCGCGTGAACGAAGTCATCGAATTGATGTCTAGAGACGGCCGCAGCACTGCGGCCGTTTCGCCGTTCGGTGCGCGCGTGCTGAGTTGGATTTGCAATGGCAAGGCGCGATTGTTTATGCCTGCCAGCGCGGTCGCCAATGAACGCAATGCGCCGCATGGCGGCATTCCCGTTCTATTCCCGCAGTTCGGACTGTTCGGCGACGGACCCAAGCATGGCGTGGTTCGTCATCTTGATTGGGTGTTGGACGAGCGGGGCGACGATTTTGTGTTGTTTTGCCTCGCCTTGGAACAGGACGAGGTCATACCCGCTGCAGATGTGCGATTGCGTGTCCAGCTTGAGAGCAATGCAATTGGCATCTACTTCTCTGTGATCAATTCGAGTTCCGAGCTGATGCAGTTCACCTGCGGTCTACACACGTACTTGCGCGTTGATGATGTCGCCAACGCGCAACTTTTGGGGCTCGAACGCGGCGTGTGGTATGACGCCTTGCAGGGGCTCGCTCGCCAAGGACCTTCTCACGAAGTATTGTCCGGGCCGGTCAACGTCGACCGCGTGTATGCCAATGCACCGAATCAACTCACGCTCGTCGATGGCGCAACAAGAACGATCATCGAACAGCAGGGCTTTTCAGATACGGTCGTTTGGAATCCGGGGCCAGACTTGGCGCGCGATTTGAAGGATCTCAGCGGCGACGAATGGCGCAACTTCCTATGCCTGGAAGCTGCGCAAATCATGCCGCCGGTCGAACTGCCGGCTTGGGATACTTGGTATGGACATCAGCGCCTTCACGTGGAAGACGCTTAGGTCACACGATCAAAGATTCTGGTAGTTGGGTCCGGAACCGCCTTCCGGCGTCGTCCAAGTGATGATCTCGTAGGGATCTTTGATGTCACATGTTTTGCAATGCACGCAATTCGCAGCATTGATTTGTAGACGTTTGCCATGCGGCATTGATTCATCGGCGACCATTTCGTACACCGCTGCAGGGCAGAAGCGCGTACACGGGTTGTCGTACTCTTCGACACAACGCGTTGCACAGATATCGGTGTCGGCCACCTTCAAATGGATCGGTTGGTCTTCATCGTGCGAGGTGGCGGCGAAGTACACACCTTGCAATCGATCACGTGGCGCAAGCGTGCGCGTCACGTAGTCGCGCTCGGGTTCAGCCGTGCCTAAGCGATCCAGCGAATCCCAGTCGGCTTTTTGTTTGAGTGTCCAAGGCGACAAACCTGCTGTTGCGGTTTCCCACGCGGCATTGAACATGCCAAACCAAAACCCTTTCTTAAAGCCGGGCTTGATGTTGCGGACTTTGCGCAGCTCGGCATAAATTTCTGAATCACGCAGCTTGGCATCAAAACCCAATGCATTCTCGCCATTGGATTCCGCCAAATGTTTCGCAGCGAGCATGCCGCTACGAATCGCTTGGTGCGTGCCTTTCACTTTCGGCACGTTCAACAAACCGGCGCAGTCGCCGATGAAAAGTGCGCCCGGCAATTCTGTCTTCGGCAAGGATTGATACCCGCCCGTGACAATCGCGCGCGCACCTGCTGAAACGATACTGCCGCCTTCAAGTAACGACGCCACCAAGGGGTGCGCTTTCCACTGCTGGAAGGCTTCCCAAGGCTTGTATTCCGGATCTTTGTAATCAAGGCCACTCACGTAACCGAGTGCAACGCGTCCGCCTTCCAAGTGATAAATGAAGCTGCCGGCATACGTTGCATTGTCGGCAGGCCAACCCAAGGTGTGAACGATCTTGCCTGGCGAGACACGTGACGCATCAACTTGCCAAAGCTCTTTGATGCCGATTGAATAACTTTGCGCATCACAGTCGGCGTCCAGCTTGAATTGCTTGACCAACTGTTTGCTGATGCTGCCTCGCGCGCCTTCGGCAAGCACGGTGACTTTGGCGTGGATATCAATGCCGGCGGTGAAACTGGGCTTGTGTGTGCCGTCTTTGGCAATGCCCATATCACCAATGCGCACACCGATGACGCGACCGCTGTCATCCACCAAGGCTTCAGACGCTGCGAAGCCGGCAAACACTTCCACGCCAAGCGCCTCTGCCTGCGGTGCAAGCCAAGCGCACATCGCACCTAAACTGACAATGAAATTGCCGGCGTTGTGCATGCCCGGCGGCAAGGGTAGCTTGCGCTGACCTTCCTTGCTGAGCAGCCAGAACTCATCTTCTTTAGCAGGCACGCAGACTGGCGGCGGATTGTCGCGCCAACCCGGGAGGAGGGCGTCCAACGGGCCCGGCTCGATCACAGCACCGGAGAGGATGTGCGCGCCTACAGTGGCGCCTTTTTCCAAGACGCACACCGAAATCTCAGGTTTCAGCTGTTTGAGGTGAATGGCGAAAGAGAGGCCGGCGGGGCCTGCGCCCACGACAACGACATCAAATTCCATTACGTCGCGTTCTATCGATTCCATGGCGCATCCACCTCAATGTTCATGCCCAACATTGTAATGGCTCGGCAATCACGGCTCACCCTGCATCCAATCGGGTGCAGTGGCGCAAGACTTAGCGTGCGTTCTGCAAGGTCCAGCCTGCGATGTCAAAAGAGGCCTTCGACAGGGCCCTATCAAACGCGGCAACGACTTGCGCCACATCCGTCCCCGCCGCAGGTGCGGTCGCTCTGAACACGCGGTTCTCGACGACGCCACGTGCTGCGTTGTTCACCAATTTGGCAGAGATCTCCACGACAACCGTCGGTGTGCTCGCACCCGAGTAATCCGCCTCGAAATGACGGATGTCCATCAACAATTCGAATTCGCCCTTCACGCCGCCGCCTCTACGAAGCGTCGTGCGCGTGGCGTCACTGTCCTCCAAGAGTTGAACCACGGCGGACTGAATCACTTCAGGCGCGGAATCCACCCATGCGGCGCCCGCATACACCTGCAGCTCATTTGGGGTTGGACGAACCAGAATGCGCGAGCTGTCGATCAGGCCTAAACCACTTGGACGTCGCACGGTGATCTGGGCATCGGTGTGGGACCACGACGCGTCGGGTGTCACATTCGTCGGCAGGTCATACAAGGTGATGTCTTGCTTGGCAGGCAGAATGCCGCACGCGGAGACCATCAACGCTGCCGCCATCATGCCGAGGGTTCTGAGCGTAATCATTTCGGGGTGAACTCCTTAGCTTGTTGCTGACGACCCAAGATGTAGCCGGCGGGATTGCGATCGAGCCCGAACGAGATTCGGCGCAAGTCACGAATGAGTACGCGCAGCTCCGAAATCGCTGGACTGATTTGCTGCAGACCATCGCCTGTGAACTGTTTGATCGGGCCTCGGTTTTCTTCGATCAAAGCATTGGCATTCGTGCCGGCCTTGTCGAACTCGGCAATGGCGTGATCCAACTTATCGAGCGTTGCCGGCAATTTCCCGATGACCTCACGGTCAAGACGCACGACGGCGCCATCGACGGTCGTCAACGTTCCTTTCAGCTGCTCACTGGCTTGCCGTGCATTGATCAACAGTGCGCGAATGTCTTCTTTCTGATCGCCGATCGCACCGGTGGCGGCACGCAGATTTTCCAGCGTGTCTTCGATGCGCTTGATATTTTCTTCGCTCAAAAGCTTGTCCATGCGCGCCACCAATTTGTTGGCGGTGTCCGCAATGTTTTGAAGGGCGGAAGGCTCGGTTTGAATCACCGGCACCTCGCGCTGGTCGACTGACGCGAGCATCGGGCTGCTCGGCATGCCGCCGGTCAACTGAATGAACGGGCTGCCGGTGAGGCCGGCTTGCGACATCTTGGCCTTGGTATCGCTTTTTACCGGCGCATCCGCGTAGAGCTTCAAGCGCGCGATCACACGGCGCGGATCTTTCGCATCGAGTTTGAGCTTCTCCACCGTGCCCACGGAAATGCCGTTGTATTGCACCGAGCTGCCCTCTGATAGACCGGTCACGGGCTCAGTAAAAATCACGTCATAGCGTTGCCACGTGCGATCGGATGCAAACTTTGCCGCCCATAGGGCAAACAAGAGCAGGAAGATCGATATGCCTAGCGTGAAAGCCCCGATCAATACGTAATTGGCCTTGGTTTCCATCTTCAATCCTTCTTGTGTACGTTGCGCGCCATGCGTTGTGCCGCGCGTGCCCGAGGGCCATGAAAGTATTCTTGCACCCAGGGATGATCGCAGCGTTCAACCTCTTCGATCGGGGCGTTAATCAACACGCGTTTTTCCGCGAGAACGGCGACGCGATCACAAATGCGATAGAGCGTGTCGAGGTCATGTGTGATCAGAAAGACGGTCAAGCCAAGCGATTCTTGCAAGGTTTGGATCAATTCGTCGAACGCCGATGCTCCGATAGGATCCAAACCCGCCGTAGGCTCATCCAAAAAAAGCAGGGGCGGATCAAGTGCCAAAGCGCGCGCCAATCCTGCGCGCTTGCGCATGCCGCCCGACAGTTGAGAAGGCAACTTGGCGACCGACTCAGCCGCGAGCCCCGAAAGCTTGACCTTTAGAAGTGCAAGCTCCTCGCGCAGTCGTTGCGGGATTTCCGGATGGTGTTCTTTCAAGGGCACTTCAACGTTTTCGCCGACGGTGAGCGAGGAGAACAGGGCACCGTCTTGGAACAACACGCCGGTGTGCGTTTCGATACCACGACGATCCGCGTCGCGTCCGCTACGCGGATCAAAGCCCAGCACACGAATTTCGCCTTCCTGAGGCGTTTGTAGGCCCAGGATCGAACGCATCAGGACAGATTTGCCCGTGCCTGATCCGCCGACAATCCCTTGAATCTCGCCACGCCGAACGTCGAGATCAAGATGGTCGTGCACGACTTGTTCGCCAAAACGATTGACCAAGCCGGTGACTTTGATGAGGGTGTCGTCGGGCGTCTGCATCAGATATCCATGTACATGAACCACATGGCGGCCAGCGCATCGAGCACGATCACCAATGCAATACACTGCACGACCGCTGAAGTCGTGCGCTCACCGACAGATTGCGCGGTGCCTTTGACTTGAAGGCCTTCCAAACAACCGATCAGTGCAATCACGATCGCAAACAGCGGCGCTTTACTCATGCCGACAAAGAAATGACGTACCTCCATCGTTTGTTCCATGCGCGCCATGTAGCCCGCGGCCGGGATGTCCAGACTGACAACGCCCACCATCAAGCCACCCAACAAGCCCGCCACCATGGCGAGGAAGGTGAGCAGCGGCAACATCACCAGCAAAGCAGCGACACGCGGTATCACCAGCACATCGACGGGATCCAAACCGATCGTCTGCATGGCATCGACTTCTTCGCGGCTTTTCATGGCGCCGATCTGTGCAGTGAACGCACTCGCGGTCCGGCCTGCCAGCACGATTGCGGTGAGGAGTACGCCGAACTCTCTCAAGAACGAAATACTGACCAGCTCGACCACAAAAATCGTGGCGCCGAAATCGCGCAGGACATTCGCGCCCAAGAACGCGATCACGGCACCCACTAAGAAGTTCAACACCATCACCAAGGGCACGGCGTCCAGGCCGACTTGCTCCATGTGATAAACCGCAGAGGTCGTTCGAAAGCGCTTTGGATTGAGAACGGTTCGCCAAGATTTAATCAGCACCTCGCCAAGGAAGCTGATGAGGGCGAGCACTTCATGTGCGTTGTCGAGCACGCCGCGGCCAAGTCGGTCGAGCGCCTCTATAAAACCGAAATTGCGCTTCGGTGGCGGTGGGTCTCCGCAGACATCGGCCACCGACTCCACCAAGGGCAGATGCTGCTCACGCCACTGCACCGCGTCGGCTGCAATGCCTTGTTTACCCAGAAAGCGCATCAGCTGCATCACGCCCAGCGTGTCGAGCGAATCGATGCCGCTTGCGTCGACGTGGCTCAGCTTGCCGCGCACACCATTCAATGCACGCACGATCTCGGCCGAATGTGCGAGGTCCCAAAGCCCGATTAAACGCACACGACCTTGGCCGCCATCGATCGGTTCGAGGCGGGGCGGCTGTGGGTGTTCCGAGTTGCGTTCCTGCGAGGGCTGCGAAGTCATTGGCACAAGCCTACCTTGTATGTGTCATGGCGCAGTGGACGATGCAATTGAAACACTGTCATGCGATCCTTTCCCCATGCTGAACAATCCGGCCTCCGCGCCCATCGATACTCGGATAGATTTCATTTGCGAACTGGCTGAGCGCTTGCACAGCTATGGCACCACTGCGCAACGTCTGGAAAGTGCGCTGATTGCAGTCGCGCGCCAGTTGGAGATCGAATGCGACCCGTGGTCCAACCCCACCGGCATGATTCTCTCTTTCCGCCCGATTGGCGGCAAGGCCAAAGATCCTGAAACAACCCGTTTGATTCGCCTGCCGCTGGGTGAAAACGCACTGCACAAGTTGGCAGAGACGGATCGCATCGCTGAAGAAGTGTTATCCGGCAAATTGGATGTTGCGCACGGCCATGCGCAACTTCAAGCCTTGGACCGGCCCATGTCGCGTATGGCGCGTTGGGCGCAAGTCTTGGGGTTTGGCTTGGCAGCCTTTGGCGTGGCCTGCCTGTTGCGGTTGCCGTGGCTAGACGTCGCCACCGCTGCTGTTGCGGGGCTTTCAATCGGCTTGGTGTTGAATATCGTCAACCTGAAGCTCGATGGCTTAAAGGATGCAGAGGAAGTTATCGCGGCGGCCATTGCCACTTTGATTACGGTGGTGGTGAGTACTTGGATAGAACCGCTGAATTTCAATACCGTGATCATCGCAGCGGTCATAGTCTTGTTGCCTGGTATGGGCATCACCAACGCAGTCAATGAACTGACCAGTCAGCATCTGGTTTCCGGTACTTCAAGACTTGCGGGTGCACTGACCGTTGTGCTGAAGCTCGCGATCGGCATGATGATCATCACGACCTTGGCCAAGGTGTTGGGCATGCATCCACAAGTGCGCATGGACCGACCGCAGCCGCTGTGGGTGGAAGGCCTCGGCATGATCACTGCGGCGTATTCGTTTGCCATCTTGTTTAGGGCAGGTGCGCGTGACTATGCGCTGGTGATGATGGCGGCGATCACGGGGTACTTGGTGTCGCGCTTGGTGGCGATGTCCTTAGGCAATGTGGCCGGTGTATTCGCAGCGGCATTTTGCATGACTTTGCTTGGCAACTACTATGCGCGCGCGTTCAAGCGACCCGGTGCCTTGGTGCGCTTGCCGGGCATCATCATGCTCGTGCCCGGAAGCTTGAGTTTTCGCAGCGTTATCAATCTTTTGCAACAGCAATCGACCGAGGCCGGCACCAGTATCTTGGTCGACGTTTTGAATGTGTTGCTGGCGTTGATTGCCGGCATCTTGCTCGGCAATCTGATGCTCAGTTCGCGGCGAAGCTTATGAGAGGTCGGCAATAAAATCGCGCTTGTTGCGATCGCCGCGGGCGAAATCGCTGCGCGATTGAATGCGGTCAAACAACGCTTCACGGTCGAGGTTTTCAGACTCGGCAGACGCGCGATGACGGTATTCAAACGTGCCGGATTCTAAGCCGCGTCCGGAAACGACAATGCGATGCGTGACGCCGATGAGTTCCATGTCCGCGAACATGGCGCCGGGGCGCAAGCCACGATCATCGAGTGCGACGTCGACGCCTGCCTTGCTGAGATCCGCATAAAGCGCCTGCGCTGCGTCATTGATGACGGCATCGTTTTTCGGATTGATGACGCACACAACGGCCGTCCAAGGCGCCATCGGTTCCGGCCAAATGATGCCGGCCTCGTCGTGTCCTTGTTCAATCGCAGCGGCCACGATGCGTGAAATACCGACGCCATAGCAGCCCATGTCGGGATGGATCGCTTTGCCTTGCGCGTCAAGCACCGTGCAGCCCATGGCTTCGGAATACTTATTGCCCAATGCAAACACGTGACCCACTTCAATGCCGCGTGCAATGCGCAAGGTGCCAACACCATCCGGCGATGCGTCGCCTTCGACCACGTTGCGAATGTCTGCCACTTCGGGTTCCGGCAAATCACGCACCCAATTCACGCCCGCAATATGTTTGCCGTCGACATTGGCGCCGACCACGAAATCGTTCAAGCAGGCGACTGCACGGTCCGCAATGACGCGAATCGGCTTGGCGGTGTTCAAGGGGCCCAAGAAGCCAGGCGCGGCACCGAGGTATTCCAAGATTTCCGCTTCTGTCGCCAAACGGTAGTCGAGCAAACCGGGTTGCTTGCTCAATTTGATTTCATTGACCATGTGGTCGCCGCGTACCAGCGCGAGTACAAATGCGGGTGCGTCTCCAGTGGTCATGAGTGCCACCGACTTCGCCGTGCGCTGCAAAGGAATCCCCATCAATGCGGCGACGTCTTCGCAAGTCTTTTGTGTGGGTGTATTGATCTCGCGCAGCGCTTCGCTCGCTTCGCCACGCGCATGCGGCGCAATCGCTTCTGCGAGTTCTGTATTCGCGGCGTAGTCAGAGCCATCAGAGAAGGCAATCGCGTCTTCGCCCGAGTCAGCCAAGACTTGGAATTCATGCGATGCCGTACCACCAATCGCGCCGGTGTCGGCAGAGACTGCACGAAACTTCAAACCAAGGCGCGTAAAGATGCGCACATAGGTGTCGTACATGTTGCGATATTCAGCGTGCAATGAATCCGAATCGACGTGAAACGAATACGCGTCTTTCATCATGAATTCGCGCGCACGCATGACGCCAAAGCGCGGACGAATCTCGTCACGGAATTTCGTTTGAATTTGATAGAAATTGACCGGCAATTGCTTGTAGCTGCTCAGCTCAACGCGCGCAAAATCTGTCACAGCTTCTTCGGCCGTAGGGCTGTAGCAGTACTCAGCTTCCTTGCGGTCTTTGATCTTCAGCAACTGACCGCCGAATTTTTCCCAGCGCCCGGTTTCGTCCCATAGCTCACGCGGCTGGATGGTCGGCATCGACATCTCAACAGCGCCTGCGGCGTTCATTTCTTCGCGGACAATACGCTCGACCTTACGCAGTACGCGCAGACCCAGTGGGCTCCAGGTGTAGAGACCAGCGGCCAGCTTGCGGATCATGCCGGCACGCAGCATCAGCTTGTGGCTGGCCAGTTCGGCTTCCGCAGGGGTCTCTTTTTCGGTGCGAATATGGAACTTGGACAGGCGCATCTAGCGATTTCTTGAACGGGAAACGGTTTATTCTGCCATGTCTCTCACATCGGGCGATACACTGGCGGCATGTCTGAAATCGAACCCATCAAGCGCCGTCGCGCCGTTTATCTGCTACCGAACCTGTTCACCACGGGGGGCATGTTTGCGGGTTTTTACGCCATCATCGCTGCGTCCCAGCACAAATTCGAGCACGCCTGCGTCGCGATCTTCATCGCCGCCATCCTCGATGGCTTGGACGGACGGGTTGCGCGCCTGACCAATACGCAAAGCGAATTCGGCGTTCAGTACGACTCTCTGGCCGACCTTGTCAGCTTTGGCATGGCGCCCGCCTTGCTTATATATCACTGGTCACTGGTGCATATGCAGCTGGACGGCAAGAGCTTCGGCAAACTGGGCTGGTCCATTGCATTCTTGTACGCAGCTTGCGCCGCTTTGCGTTTAGCGCGTTTCAATAGCCAAGTGGCCGTGGTCGACAAACGCTGGTTTATTGGTTTGGCGAGCCCGGCGGCGGCTGCGGTGATCAGCAGTTTTGTTTGGGTGTGTTTCGATGCCGGTTGGCCGGGTGCGGATATCCGCTACGTCGCGCTGGGATTGACGGCGGTCGTTGGCCTGTTGATGGTCAGTAATATTCGGTACTCAAGCTTCAAAGGCTCTGGCAAAGGGCCGCAGTCTGATCGCGTGCCGGTCTACATGCCGATCTTGTTGATCCTTGCCATCATTGCCTTGGTCATCAACCAGCCGAACACCTTGTTGTTCGTATTTGGTCTGTATGCCTTGTCGGGCCCAGCGATTTGGGTGTTGAAGAAGGTCGGCATCAGCAAGAAATGAACGCTTGGAGTGCAAGCCAACGGCAGTATTTGGAGGCCATGGGCTTCCAGCTGTGGGACATTGGGCGCGAATCAGCGCCGGTGGTGCCTGAGATGCCTGTTGCTCGAACGTCAGTAGAGGCAGCACCTGTACCTGCTACGCGCCCAGCTTCGACCGGCAATGCTGTGTTGAGTGTGCAATTGCAAAAGTATGTGTCGCGTGCCGCGAATCTCACGTTTGATGATTTAGTCCAACGTGTTTACTTGCCACCGGATCTCGCGACCAACCCCCATGCCAAACGTGCGTTTTGGCATGTATTGAAAGGCCTGCGCGGCGCGTGAGTACGGAACGGCTGCCTTTCGACGCAGGTCTTCGGCCCATGCGCGAGGCGGATTTAGACGCGGTGATGAAGGTGGAGAACCGCAGCTATCCGCATCCGTGGTCGCGCGGCACCATGCGGGACTGTTTGCACGCCGGTTATTCGGCTTGGGTGATGGAACACGGCCACGACATCGTTGCCTATGCCGTGTTGAGCTTCGGCCCGGGTGAAGTGCATCTATTGAATCTGTGTGTTGACCCAGACGTGCAATCCAAGGGCTTGGGACGCAAGATGCTACGCGCCATGATGCGCATGGCCAAGCTTCGCAACGTAGATCAAATGTTGTTGGAGGTGCGGCCTTCGAATACTGCGGCCGTTGCTTTATACAACTCGGAATCGTTCAACGAAATCGGACGTCGACCGCGTTACTACCCTGCGGCCAACGGCACGCGCGAAGACGCCATCGTGATGGCGATCGAACTCTCGGTGACCACGCTCTAACTAGAAGGTTGGGTCTTGCCAAGCGATCTCACCATTGATCAGTGTCATCACACTGGTGGTTGCCGGCAATGCGCCCAAGGGCAATGTCCCATCCAAGACGTCTTGCGATAACACTGCGATGTCGGCCAGATAGCCCGAGGCAATCTTGCCTTTGTCGTGTTCGTGGAATTCCGCGTACGCACTGCCCGCGGTATAGGCGCGCAGCACAGCTTCACGGCTCAGTGCTTGATCGGGTCGCGCGGCAGGTGCAACGGCAAACATCATGTTCAACCACGGATTCAGTGGTCCGTCACTGCCCAATGCGAGCGGGATACCGGCGTTCAGTGCATCCGCGAGCGGCCAAGGCCAAACAGACGGACAGACGGACAGACGGCGCAGGGGCGAATCTCTCTGGATGTCTCAGAGAGAATACGCCCAATTGTAATCGCGGTTTTAGCCTAGGCGTGCGCGCTGTGCGCTCAAGGCTTCAAACTGAGCATTCCACTCGACCAGTCGCGCGCGTTCTTGTTCAACCACAGCAGCGGGCGCATTGGCGACGAATGTCTCGCTGGCCAACTTGCTCTCAGATTTGGCGCGTTCGGCGGCGACTTTTTTCAGCTCTTTTTCAAGGCGTGAGCGCTCTGCGTCCAAGTCGACGAGACCTTCCAGCGGCACGAACACATTGAGGTCACCCACGCGCGCAGCAGCAGCGGCAGGCGGTTCGCTTTGGATCACTTCAATCGATTCGAGGCGCGTCAAGAAACGAAGTTGGGAGTCAAAGCGCTGCAGGCGAGCCACGGTTTCTGCACTGCCGTCGCGCGCGAGCAAGGTCACGTGCTTCGAAGGCGGCACGCCCAGTTCGCTGCGAATGCGACGAATCGCAACGACCATTTGCTTGAGCCATTCGATGTCATGACCTGCTTGCGCATAACGTGCTGCATCGATCTCCGCGGCTTGCGGATAAGGCTGCGTCATGATGGTGTCGCCTGTCACGCTGAGGCGAGGTGCCACCGCTTGCCACAGCGCTTCTGTCACAAACGGGATGATTGGATGCAGCAGTCGCAACACGGACTCGACCACAAACAACAGGGTGTGTCGCGTGCTTTGTGCGGCGGCCGCATCGTCTCCTGAAAGCGCTGGCTTCGCCAACTCCAGGAACCAATCACACAAGTCGTTCCATGCAAACTCATGCAATGTTTGTGCAAGCAAGTCGAAACGATAGTTGGCGAGATGTTCCGCAGCTTCAGAGCTCGTCTTCGCAAGCTCAGACAAGATCCACTTTTCTGCGTCTGTCACCGGCTCAGGTGTGCCGCTGAAGACGACATTTTCCGTATTCATCAGCACGAACTTGGTCGCGTTCCACAGCTTGTTGCAGAAGTTCTTGTAGCCTTCCGCACGCGCCATATCGAACTTGATGTCGCGGCCTTGGCCCGCCAATGCAGTCATGGTGAAACGCAGCGCGTCGGCGCCATACGTAGCGATGCCTTCCGGGAACTCCTTGCGCGTAGCCTTTTCAATCTTCGGCGCGTCAGTGGGTTTCATGAGGCCTGTCGTGCGCTTGCGCACCAAGGCGTCGGCAGTGATGCCATCGATGATGTCGAGCGGGTCGATGATGTTGCCTTTCGACTTCGACATCTTCTGTCCTTCTTTATCACGGACCAAACCGGTGATATAGACATCGCGGAAGGGCACCTGACCTGTGAGTGCGTCGGTCATCATGATCATCCGCGCCACCCAGAAGAAGATGATGTCGAAGCCCGTCACCAAGGCGGAGGTCGGCAAGAAGGTGTCATAGCCGCGCGTCGCTTGCAGTTCCGGATTCGGCCAACCCATCGTGCTGAACGGGAACATCGCGGAGGAGAACCAAGTTTCCAGCACATCCGGATCTTGACGCAGTTGCGGACCTTCGCCGCGCACCAAGCCCGCTTGTGCATACGCTTCAGCTTCACTGCGCGCGACAAACACATTGCCCGCATCGTCGAACCAAGCAGGAATGCGATGGCCCCACCAAAGTTGACGCGAGATCGTCCAGTCTTGGATGTTTTCCATCCAATGGCGATAGGTATTGATCCAGTTGGCAGGTACGAATTTGATCTCGCCGGATTCAACCAAGGCCATGCCGCGACGACCCAAGTCGTCCATCTTCACAAACCATTGGTCTGTCAGATAGGGCTCAATCACTTGGCCGCTGCGATCACCAAACGGTTGCATGATCTGTTTTGAATCGACAAGCGGTTGTCCGTCTGCATCGGTGACAGCCAAGCCTTCTGCAGTGACGGCTTCGATGACGCGTTTGCGTGCGTCGTAACGATCCAAGCCACGCAGTTCGTCCGGCACCAAGTTGACTTGCGACACATCGTCAATGGCTTCGCCGTGTGCCGCGCGAATGGCAATGGCCGAGCTCTCGGCATAGGGCAGGCCGTCGGTACGCAAAGCTGCCGCATCGTCTAGCAGCGCATACATCGGAATGTTGTGGCGCTTAGCGACTTGGTAATCGTTGAAGTCATGCGCACCGGTGATCTTGACCGCACCCGAACCGAATTCCGGATCCGGATACGGATCGGCAATGATGGGGATGAGACGCCGATGCGCCTTCGGACCGACAGGGATTTCGCACAGCTTGCCAACGATGGGTGCATAACGCGCATCGTCTGGATGCACTGCGACGGCACCGTCGCCCAGCATTGTTTCCGGACGCGTGGTGGCAATCGAAATGTAGTCGCGCGTTTCGCGCAGTGTCACCTGACCTTCGGCATCGCGCTCGACGTATTCGTAAGTCTCACCACCGGCGAGCGGATACTTGAAGTGCCACATATGGCCCGGCACTTCGCGGTTCTCAACTTCCAAATCGGAGATCGCGGTTTTCAGAACCGGATCCCAGTTCACCAACCGCTTGCCGCGATAGATCAAACCTTTTTCATGCAAACGCACAAAGGCTTCAGCCACTGCGTCCACCGCCATGGGGTCCATGGTGAACACGCTGCGCGACCAATCGCCGCTGGCGCCCAAGCGACGCATTTGACGTTCAATGGTATCGCCCGACTGCGCTTTCCACGCCCACACTTTCTCGATAAATTTCTCGCGGCCCAAACTGTCGCGCGTCTCACCCTTGCCCTCAATTGCAAGGTTGCGGCTCACGACCATTTCGGTCGCGATCCCTGCGTGGTCCGTACCGAGTTGCCACAAGGTGCGATAGCCACGCATGCGGTGATAGCGAATCAACGCATCTTGCAGAGTGTGTTGGAAAGCGTGACCCATGTGCAGCGTGCCGGTGACATTCGGCGGCGGCAGCAGAATCGTATAGGCAGGACCGTCACCTTGCGGAGCGAACGCACCACTGGCCTCCCATTGCTGATAAATGGGCGTTTCGATCGATGCGGGGTCGTAACTTTGGGCCAGGGTTTTCATGAACACTCGAATTACATTTCGTATGAGTTGAGGGTGTAGCCGCGCGCTTTGTATTCGGTCCAGCGCTCACGCAAAGGTGCGCGCAAATTCGGATCCGCTGGAACGACTTCAAGCACGCGATCAAAGGGGCCGGCTGCGCAGACTTCACGCAAGTTGATCACCAAGGCGCGTGCCGGTGGATCCATGTCCGGCGTCGCAATCAAGATCGGCACAATTTCATCGTCTTCGTTTTCTTCCGCATTGAAGATTTCATGCGGAAGAAATGCATCGGGATCGAATGACCACAAAAGGTCATCCAATGCTTCGGCTTGTGACATGTCGTTGGCCAAAATTAGGACATGCATGTTGGCGTCGAACGCCTTACGCGCCAGTTCGCAGACAAGCAATAAGGGCTGCGCCATGAAGCGCGGCTTGCCAATCAGATAGAAGTCCGCGCGCGACATAGATCAAGCTTTACCGGATTCGTTCAATAGCCATTGGCTCAGCATGCCGACCGGACGGCCCGTGGCCATACCGAGCTTGCCGTCGCCATTCGACACGCCTGCGATATCCAAGTGCGCCCAACGTTGACCTTCGGTAAAGCGCGACAGGAAGCAGCCTGCGGTGATTGCACCCGCCCAACGGCCACCGATGTTGTAGATGTCAGCAAACGCAGAATCGAGCGAGCCTTGGTATTCATCCCACAAAGGCAATTGCCAGCCGCGATCGAATGTGGTTTCACCGGCATCGATGATTTCACGCACGAGATCATCGTCTTTCTTGGTCATGAGGCCGGTGGCAAATTTACCGAGCGCAACAACCATGGCGCCGGTCAATGTGGCGACGTCGATCAATGCCTTGGGTTCGAAACGCGTTGCATAGGTGAGCGCATCACACAGAATCAGTCGACCTTCGGCATCGGTATTGCCGACTTCGATTGTCTTACCTGACATGGACGTCAGCACGTCCGACGGGCGATAGGCATTTCCATCAGGCATGTTTTCAACAGCCGCAACGACGGTGATCACATTCACCGGCAATTGCATGCCGACTGCCGAAACAAAGGTGCCGAGCACGGTGGCGGCGCCACACATGTCGTACTTCATTTCTTCGATGCCACCTTGCGTCTTCAAATTGATACCGCCGGTATCGAAGGTAATGCCCTTGCCAACCATGACGTAAGGTTTGGCTTCGCCACCACCGTTCCACTTCAACACAATCAGCTTGGGGCGATTGCGTGAGCCGCGTGCCACGGCCAGCAAGGAGCCCATGCCGAGCGCCTCCATGTCCGTGTCGTCAAGCACTTCGCAACTGACGCCTTCAATTTTGTCGGCGTAGCTGCGCGCTTGTTCTGCCAAGTACGACGGATTGCAAATGTTTGGCGGCAAATTGCCCAACTCACGCGTGAAGGCCACACCACCTGCAATGGCGATACCACGTGCCAATGCGAGGCGATCATCACCTTGGATCGAGAGCTTCTCAAGACCGGTTTCGTCGCGCTTCTTATTCTTCGCGCCGAGCGTGGCGAGATAGCGATAGCACGCATGGTCTGCAGCAATCACAGCTTGCTGAACGGTCCACGCGGTGTCGCGTCCTTTCGGTGCGGCTTCACTCAAGGTGAACAAGGCCGTCTTGACCGCGCCATTGCGCAAGTGACGTGCGGCATCGCCCACGGCTTTCAAATATTGCGGTGTGCCGTAGTTGTCGGCATCGCCGAGGCCCACGACCAAAACGCGCGTTGCTTTGACGCCTTCGACGTCGAACAGCATCGCGGTGCTGCCTGTGCTGCCCTTGATATCACCGCGCTCAGTCAAGGCTGAAAGCTTGCCTTGCGAGGCCTTGTCGACCGCTTGACCACTTGCGGTGAAGGTTTTATCGGAAAAGACACCGAGAATCAGACAATCGACGTCCGTTTCAGTGGCGGGGAGGGTGTTCAAGGCAAATTCAAGCGCCATCAGCAAGATTCCATGTTCGATTTCGTACAATTGCGCGAACGCAGGGACGCAGGGCCACAGATGGCCAAACGGGTCTGCCAGTTTAATTCATACGGGCACCGTACCCTCATGCTGAAGCTCGACCGCTACATCGCCAGTGAACTTCTGCAGTCGATCTTTGCTGCGCTCATCATCTTGACCATGGTGATGGTGGGCGGTGCGTTCATGGATGTCCTGAAGGACGTCACCAAGGGCACCATGCCGGCCGGGATGATGCTGGCGCAGTTGGGCTTGGTCATGCTGACCTGGCTGCCACTGATCCTCCCGCTCGCGCTCATGATCGGCATTTTGCTCGGCATGAGCCGTCTCTACCGGGATGCCGAGATGCCCGTGCTCGCCTCGATAGGCGTTGGCCCCAAACGCTTGCTGCGCCCTTTGATGATTGTGGTGGCGCCCTGCGTGGTGATCGTGGCGCTGTGCGCGCTGTGGCTTGGCCCTTGGGCGGAGCGCTATTCGCGCGGCATGATTCAAGAGGCCAACCGCAATCTGCTGATTACGGGGCTTGAGCCCGGCAAGTTTGTGTCGATGCCCGGCAATGACGGGGTGGTCTATGTGGCCGGTATGTCGAGCGGCGGCAGCGAGTTCGACCATATTTTCATTTATCGCGAAAAGAAAGATCGCATCCACGTCACCACCGCGCCCAAAGGCACATTGCGCGTAGAAGGCCCCAATTCGCGCTTCTTGAGCCTGAAAGATGGCTTCGAAGTCGAAGGGCCGTTGAACAACACGCAATTGAACTATCGATTGCTGCAGTACGAAACCAACGACGTGCGCATGCCGGATCGCGATGATGGCAAGGCAGACGCCGACTTGCGTCGCAAACCCACGATGGCCTTGCTCAAGATTCCAGGCAAGGAATCGAACGCACAATTGCATTGGCGCTTGGCGCCGGCATTTTTAGCATTGGCCTTGGCTTTGCTCGCCGTGCCCTTGTCACGAAGCCCCCCGAGACAGCAACGCTACGGCCGCGTTGTCGTGGGATTCCTTGGCTATTTCATCGCCACCGATTTGATGATTTTGGGTACGCAATGGTTGAGTCGCGGAAAGCTGCCGATGGTCGTGGGCTTGTGGTGGTTAACGCTGCCGCTCCTTGCTTTGGCTGTATGGATGTATATGCGTGACGGACAGTTGGGTAAGGTGCGCGCATGACGCCGTTCCCGAAAATTCATGACATCTACATCGCGCGCTCCATTTTGGGTGCTGTGATGCTGACTTGGTTGGTGCTGCTCGGCATGGACTTCATGGTCGGTGGCTTGGTCAAAGAAATGCAGCAAGTCGGGCAGGGCAAGTACACCGCGGCCGATGCATTTGTCACCGTGCTCTATACCTTGCCTTCGCGTGCGTACTTACTTTTTCCGACAGCGGCTGTGATTGGTTCGTTGATGGGCTTGGGCCAGTTGGCGGCCAGTTCCGAATTGACAGTCATGCGCGCAGTGGGGCTGTCGCGTCGTCGGATCAGTGTGGCAGTTGCAGGTACCTTGTTGGTATTTACGGCGCTGATGGTGGTGAACGGTGAAACGCTCGCGCCCTGGGGCAAGCTGGCATCCGACAACTACAAATCTTCCAAGAAGTACGACAACCAGGTGCTGGCGAAGCAACATGGTTTGTGGGCCATTGAAGGCACTACGGTCGTGAGCGCCACCGCGGGTGAATCGCGCGCGGAAGGCGGACGCAAGTGGTTGGAATTGACCAATATGCGGCTGTACGAATTTGAGGTGAACGGTCGATTGAAGTCAATCACCTATGCCGCGCGCGCGCAGCACGAAGGCGATACCTGGACGATGCAAGACACGGTTCGCATCGACTTCAGCCAAGACAAAGTCGTGCGCACCACGGCAGCGACGCATTCTTGGAAATCCACTTTGGATGAAGCGGCCTTGGCCAGCAGCATCGTGCGCGCTGACGCACTCACCGCGCGAGACCTGTCGAAGAATATTGAGTACCGCAAGCGCAATAGCCTTGAGACCGCTGAGTTCGAGGACACCTACTGGTCGCGTTGGTTTTATCCGTTGAACGTGCTTGCGTTGTGTTTGGCCGCGATCCCGTTTGCGTTTGGCACCTTGCGCAGTGGCGGCTTCGGCAAGCGCCTGTTCCTCGGCATCATCTTTGCCTTGGGTTTCTGGATGTTGCAAACGCAGTCGGTGAAATTGGCCAGCGTGTTCCATGTGGACTTCCGCTTAGCCTATTTATTGCCGTTGATCCTGATGTTGCTGATCTCTTGGATCTTGTTCAAGCGAAAACCGGCGAGCTGATCAATCCAGCGCGCCGTCGCGATTCTTGTCGCGTGTTAATCGCGTCTTGCTCAAACGGTCGTGCCACGTGAGTTGATCGCGATCGAACAGCGCCCACCAGAAGCCCGCGCCCAAACACAGCAGCGAAAGACTGCCCACGATGAATCGCAGCCACAACTGCTTCAGTGAGGCGGGGCCGCCTGCTTGATCGTCGACATACAAATGCCAGGGCTTCATGCCGATGGTCTGTCCGCCGCGTCGCCAACTTGCCGTGGCGTAAATGCCGGTCAGTCCATACAAGCAGGCAAACTCCAGTAAGCCGAGGCCGCCACCACGCACGCTATCGCCATGCAGGCTCGTAAAAATCACCGCCACAACAAACCACAGCGCCAATGCCGGGAAAAAGTCGTACACCAGTGCAAGTGCGCGCCAACCTAGCAGCGGCGGGTGTGTGGCAGGGCGTTTGGTTTCAGGCGTGTGCATGAGCGCAAGAATAGCGGACTGCGTATTGTTTAAGCTAAAGGGATGAAGCCCAATCGCGCCGCTGCACTCCGAGCACAGACTTTACAGTTGCCGGAGGCGCGTGCGGAAGATATGGATTGCATCATGCGTTTTCTGGACGCTGTGTGGGCCGAGAACGGCTTGGCACGCACGACCTTGGCGAGTTATCGGCGCGATATGGAAGGCGCGGCGCGATGGTTGGCCTCAAAGCAACTGGCATTGATCACTGCGCAACGCGCAGAGCTGTCTGAACTCTTGGCATGGCGTTCGAGCGAGAAATATTCTGCGCGCAGCACCTCAAGATTGATTTCGACCTTGCGCGCATTCTTCGCATGGCAAGTTCGCAGCGGTCGACGTGCGGATGATCCGGCCGCCTTACTTGAGTCACCCAAACTGTCGCGCAGCTTGCCGAAAGCTTTGAGTGAAGGACACATCGAAGCACTGCTGAATGCCCCGGATGTGGCAACGCCCGAAGGGCTGCGTGACAAAGCCATGCTGGAGTTGATGTATGCCAGTGGTTTACGTGTCAGTGAGTTGGTGAATATTGACGCCATGGGCGTGAATTTGCGCCAAGGCGTGGTGCGCGTGACGGGTAAGGGCGGCAAAGAGCGCTTGGTTCCGATCGGCGCAGAAGCGCAGCATTGGCTTGAGCGTTACTTGGCAGACGCACGACCCACGCTGCTCGGCAAGCGGCAGGTGCGCGCATTGTTTGTCGACAAACGCGCAGAAACACCCACGCGCCAAGCCTTTTGGGGGGCGGTGAAGAAATATGCCCTGCGCGCCGGACTCGATCCTGAACGCATCAGCCCGCATGTGTTGCGGCACAGCTTTGCCACGCATTTGCTCAACCACGGCGCCGACTTGCGTGCATTGCAGATGCTGCTCGGCCACAGCGCGCTGTCGACCACTCAGATCTACACGCTGGTAGCGCGAGAAAAGCTTAAAAACCTGCACGCACGTCACCACCCACGCGGCTGACGGCCGCGGCTCAGCGCCGGCGTGAGACAATTCGGTGTCCCCGAACGGATTTGCTTAGATGCGCAGTGTTTTGACCCTATTCGCCTTGGCCTCTCTGTCCCTCAGTGCCTGCGCCAAACCCGCTGCATCGAGCGAGGCAGCAGCCCCGCAAGCGCAACAGGCGCCTGTGACTGCGGCCCTGAAATCTGCCGAACCGGCGGCAGGCAGCGCGGATGCACGCGCGGTTGAAGCGATTAAGAAGATCAATCCTCAGTTGGTGGTCGACCGTGTGGGCCCTGCACCCATGCCTGGCTTCCGTGAAGTGATTGTTGCGGGCACGACGGCTTACGTCTCGGATGATGGCAAGTACTTGCTGCAAGGGTCTGTCTTCGACATGACGAAGAAAGCGGACCTCAGCGAAGCAAGCATGAACACCTTCCGTAAGGCGCTGCTCGCGACTGCGCCGCAGGCTGAACGCATTGTGTTTGCGCCGGCGAATCCGAAATACACCGTGAGCGTGTTCACCGATTACGAGTGCGGCTATTGCCGCAAACTGCATAGCGACATCGCGGCTTACAACAAAGCCGGGATCGCGGTCGAATATCTGGCCTTCCCGCGCATGGGCATGGCGTCCGAAGACGCGACGGTGATGGCCAACATTTGGTGTTCCGCAGACCGCAAGAAAGCGCTTACGGATGCCAAAAACGGTAAGTTGCCGCCGAATTCTCGCTGTACGTCACCCGTCGCCAAACACTATGCGATGGGGCAACGTGCCGGTCTGAAGGGCACGCCGATGATTATTGCCGCGAATGGTGCGGCCGCCCCGGGTTATTTGAGCCCCAGCGACCTCCTGCAATGGTTGAACGCCGTCTCTAAGTAAGGGCGCAAACGGGTACAATGGCAGGCCCGATTCCGCAAGGGTTTTTGCCCACATGATCGTGCTCGAGGGCCAATCGGCCCTGTCGCCGTTCCGGCTTGAGAGACTGCAGGCCCGCCTGCAAACCATCCATCCCGAAGTCCGAGTCCTCGGCGCCTGGCACACCTATTGGGTACTGCGTAAGGGCGCCGCTGAAGTCTCGCAAGCGGCGTTGTCTCGCATTCTTCAAACAAAGGCCGCATCGGAACCGCTCGCAGCACGCGCAAGCTCGGTCTTTGTGACCTCGCGCGTAGGTACGATCTCGCCGTGGTCGAGCAAAGCCACGGAGTTGTTGCAAGGTGCGAACTTGGGTGTGCAACGCGTCGAGCGCGGCACCCGAATCGATTTGCACAATTGGCCGACAGATGCCGACACGCAACGTGCATTGCAAAACGTACTGCACGATCCAATGACCCAATCCGTGCACGCCAATGCTGAGTTGGCGGCACGTCTGTTCGAATCACCGGCGCGTCAAGTTTTGGAAGTGGTGCCCGTCGCTGCGATCGAAGCTGCGAACGAACGACTCGGGCTTGCCTTGGCCGACGATGAAATCGACTACTTGAAAACGCGCTTCGAGGCCTTGGGTCGCGATCCGCACGATGTTGAGTTGATGATGTTCGCGCAGGCGAACTCCGAGCATTGCCGACACAAAATCTTTAACGCGACGTGGTCGATTGATGGACGAGAGCAGCCGCAATCGCTGTTCCGCATGATCAAAAACACGCACGCGAAAACACCGGAATACACCTTGTCTGCGTACAGCGACAACGCGGCTGTGGTTGAAGGGTATGACACACGCTATCTGCGCGTCGACGCGGGCAGTGGCGTGTATCACTTCACCGAATCACTGCCTTCGGCGTTTGCCATCAAGGTAGAAACGCACAATCACCCTACAGCGATTTCACCCTTTGCGGGCGCAGCAACCGGTGCGGGCGGTGAAATTCGCGATGAAGGCGCAACGGGTCGCGGTGGCAAACCAAAGGGTGGCCTTGCCGGATTCTCCGTTTCCAATTTGCGGATCCCCGGCTTGCAACGCGATTGGGAAGGCGAGCGCGCTTTGAATCCGCGCATGGCGTCGGCGTTCGAAATCATGCGCGATGGTCCGATTGGCGCCGCTGCGTTCAACAACGAATTTGGTCGCCCCAATCTGACCGGCTACTTCCGCGCATTCGAAGTGGTTGAAAAACCCGGACTGATTCGCGCCTATGACAAGCCCATCATGCTGGCCGGTGGTTTGGGCAGCATTGATCGCGCGCTGGTTGAAAAGCGCAGGCTCGCACCGGGCGATGCCGTGATCGTGCTCGGTGGTCCCGCGATGTTGATTGGTCTTGGCGGTGGCGCGGCGAGCTCGGTGACGTCGGGTGAAAGTAACGAGGCGTTGGACTTTGCTTCAGTGCAACGCGACAACGCAGAAATGGAGCGCCGCGCGCAAGAGGTGATCGACGCATGCGTGGCCTTGGGTGCGCGCAATCCGATTCGTTCGGTGCACGATGTCGGCGCGGGCGGTTTGTCGAATGCCATTCCGGAATTGCTACATGACTCTGGCGTCGGTGGTGTCATCGATCTCGATCACGTGCCGAGTGATGACCCGTCACTCTCGCCGATGCAGTTGTGGTGCAACGAATCGCAAGAACGCTATGTGATGGGGATTCCGGCGGATCGCGTGGCTGAGTTTGCCGCGATGTGTCACCGCGAACGCTGTCCGTTCGGTGTTGTGGGTCATGCGACGCAAGAAGAACGCTTGGTCGTCGGTTACGGCGCCAATATCGACGCGGTGTATGGCGAAGGCAAGACGGGTTGGGCCATTGATTTGCCGATGGATGTGCTGTTCGGCAAGGCACCCAAGATGCATCGCGATACGCAATGGCCGGCAGAAAATGCATGGCCCGTGCTTGATACCGATAAGTTGGATCTACGCGAAACGGCCTTGCGCGTGTTGTCGCATCCGACGGTGGCTTCGAAGTCTTTCTTGATCACGATTGGTGATCGCTCTGTCGGTGGCTTGACCGCACGCGATCAAATGGTCGGCCCGTGGCAAATGCCCGTCGCCGACTGCGCCATCACATTTGCCGGTTATGAAGGCAACGCAGGTGAGGTGATGGCCATCGGCGAACGCACGCCTTTGGCACTGATCAATTCCGCAGCAGCGGCGCGCATGGCGGTGGGTGAAGCCATCACCAATTTATGCGCAGCACCGGTGTCTGCATTGAACCGCGTCAAGCTGTCTGCGAACTGGATGGCCGCCGCAGGCCACCCCGGCGAAGATGCCTTGCTGTACGACGCCGTTCACGCGATCGGCATGGAACTCTGCCCGGAACTCGAATTGAGTATTCCGGTCGGTAAAGATTCCTTGTCGATGCAAGCGCAGTGGCGTGATGAAGCAGGGGCTCACACGGTGGTGTCGCCTGTGTCATTGATTGTCACCGCGTTTGCGCCGGTCGAAGACGTCCATGCGCAATTGACCCCGTTGCTTGCGAAAGCGCCGGATACCGAACTTTGGTTGATTGGCCTGGGCGCCGGACAACGTCGCTTGGGCGGATCCATTCTGGCGCAAGTGTATGAAGGCTTCGGTGGTTCGGGTACGGAAGACCGTGTGCCGGACGTCGACGATCCCTCAATCTTGCGTGGTTTCTTCGAGCTCATGCGTGAAGCGCGCGAAGACGGATTGGTCTTGGCCTATCACGACCGTTCGGATGGGGGTGCATTTACCGCATTGTGCGAAATGGCATTCACGTCGCACTGCGGTCTCGACATCGATCTCGATGCGTGGACGCAAGGCAGCAACGAAGACATCTTCGAAGTCTTGTTCAATGAAGAGCTCGGCGCGATCGTTCAAATCCATTCCGAAGACCGTGCGGCCTTTGCCGACTTGGTTGCGCGCCACGGCTTGATTGAATGCGCACAACGCATCGCCAAGCCGACGACGTCTGACGATATTCGGGTGGAAGCCGGTGGCAAGACCTTGGCCGAATGGACCTGGGAAACCTTGTTCGAAGCGTGGTGGTCTGTCTCGCACGCGATGCAAAAGTTGCGTGACAATCCGCACTCAGCCGATGAAGAATTCGACCTCAAGCGTGACTTCGCCCGTAAGGGTTTGCGTCCAAAATTGAGTTTTGAATTGGACGAAGCCGCATCGGCACCGATGATTTCAGTGGGCGCCAAGCCGCGCGTGGCGATTCTGCGGGAGCAGGGCGTCAACGGTCATGTCGAAATGGCAGCGGCATTTATGCAGGCCGGGTTCGATGCGGTCGACGTGCATATGAGTGATCTCATTTCAGGTCGTCATGATTTGATCGACTTCAAAGCGCTCGCCGCCTGCGGTGGCTTTAGCTACGGCGACGTCCTCGGTGCAGGTCGCGGTTGGGCGACATCGATTCTCGAAAGGCCCGCGATGCGCGACATGTTCGCGCAGTTCTTTGAACGCGACGACACTTTGAGTCTCGGCGTTTGTAATGGGTGCCAGATGCTGTCGCAATTGAAAGACATCATTCCGGGTGCCACACATTGGCCCGTGTTGTTGCGCAATAAGAGCGAGCAGTACGAAGCGCGATTGGCGCAAGTCTTGATTGAGACTTCAGCGTCCAAATTCTTCAGCGGCATGGCGGGCTCGCAATTGCCGATCATCGTCGCGCATGGTGAAGGTCGAATGGCATTTGCCAACGATGCAGCGCAGAACGCAGTCGGCGTTGCAATGCGATTCGTTGATGGCAATGGCGATGTGGCCACGCAATTCCCAGAGAATCCGAACGGCTCGCCGGACGGCATGGCGGGTGTCACGAGCGAAGACGGTCGCGTCACGATTCTGATGCCCCATCCGGAGCGCACCTTGCGTGCCGCCAATTTCTCTTGGTATCCGGCTGAATGGCAAGATCGCTCGCCTTGGATGCGCATGTTCCGAAATGCCCGCGAGGCGCTGGTTTAAGGCGTGTCATGCAACGTCACTGAAGCTTGCTAAAGTGACGTTGAATCCTTGAGCGTGTGTGCATGACCGAGTCGGTATTACCCATTGTCCTCCTGCATGTCGGTACGGACGACAACGCTTTGGATGCCTGCTTGGGTGCCTTGGATACCGCCACGCCTGCCGGTACGAAGATCTGGTTGATTGACGACGCGCAGGCAGGGCCGCGCGGACAAGCGGTCATCACCCATTGGTTGGAACGAACACCGCTACTCGCCGAGTACACGCGACGCACGCATCCGGTGGGTGAGAGTCGACACATTCACGAAGCCCTGAAGATTTGTGGCGAACGGGATGTGGTCGTGCTGCCGTCTGATGCCATTCCGTTCGAAGGCTGGCTGCAGGCCTTGAAAGATTGTTTTGATCGCGATGCATCGATTGCCACGGCCACGCCGTGGAGCAATATCGGTGAAACCGCTTCGTGGCCACGCGTGGATGATCTGAATCCCTTGCCGGAAAACCCCGAGCGCCTCGCGCGTGCGGTTGCCGTCATGCCAGCTTTGCACCCCGAGCTGCCCTCAGCGTGTGCACACACCGTGTTGATTCGCGGCAAAGCCTATGCGCGCGCAGGCGGAGTCGACGAAGCTAGTTTTCATTCTTGGCCTGCCGCATTGTCTGACTTATCGCTGCGTTTATCGGGCCTGGGTTGGCGCAATGCCCTGTGCGAGACAGCGTTCGTTGCGCGCATCCACGAGCCCAACGTCGACAGCGAAGACCAAGACGCCCTGATCGCGCGCTGGCCTGCATGGCATGCACGTGTCGTGCAATTCTTGATGGACGATCCGTTGAAAGAAACGCGTCGTCAGGTATTGCAAAAGCTTTTGAACGTCGATGCGCAAGGTCCCCAGCCGGACTTGTTTGTATGAGTGCCAATGGCATCGCCGCGATCGTTGTCACCTACCGAAGTGCGGAAACGATTGCCCTCTGCATCCAGGCACTGAAAGCATCGACAAATGTGGCGGAAATCCGAGTTGTCGACAACGGTTCGGACGACGGCACGATGGATGTCGTGCAATCTTTCTCTGCGCGCGATCCGCGCATTCGATTCATTGCCAATCCGGACAATCCAGGATTCGCAACGGCATGCAATCAAGGTGCCAGTGCGTCGAGTGCCCTTTGGCTCGCGTTTGTGAATCCAGATCTCATTGTTGAGCCCGACAGCTTGGCTCGACTGGTAGAGGCCTCTGCGCAAACTGCGGGTGGGTTGGTCGGTGCCGTACTCGTCGACGACAAGGGACAAGAAGACCCGGCGGCGCGACGGCGCGCGCTCGATTTGGCAGGCATGCTGCGCCACTCGGCATTAAGAGATCTATCGGTGCCACGGAGTGAGGCACCCTTACAACGCGTCGAAGCGGTGTCAGGTGCACTGATGGTCATGCCACGCACGACGTTCAACGCGGTCAACGGTTTTGATACCGACTACCGTCTGCACGTGGAAGATCTGGATTTGTGTCGACGCATCGGCGAAGCGGGCTTCGAAGTGGTCATCGCCAACGAAGTGCGCGTACATCATGTGCGCGGTGTGTCCTCTCGCTCTCGGCCGTGGTTTGTCGAATGGCACAAGCATCGGGGGCTGTGGCGCTACTATCGCAAGTTCGATTTGGCGCGCCAGAATGTGCTCACGAACTGTGCGGTGTTTGCTTTGATTTGGTCCCGGTTCGCATGGGTCAGTGTGCGGATCGCAGTCAAGAACTGATCAGCCTGAGGTAGGGGCCGGATGTCCCTGGAAGGCGCCCGCATCGATTGCGGAACTTGCGCGCTCGGCTGTACGGGCGCTCTGACGACCTGAGAGTTACTCCGCTGCGATGCCTACAGGGGTGATGAGACTTTGTCTATCACAGTCGAAGCTTCGAGAAGCGTCGCTTTTGTGTGCTTTCTGTAAAGCTTGATTGCAGCAACTTTCTTGCCACTTTTTGCAAGTGCGATCACTTCATCTGATGCGTGCGGCAGATTTTCCGGGCTGCGTGGCTTGGGAAAAGAAGTCCGGATGGCCGCCAGAACGCAAATGAAAACAACGACAGAGGCAATACCGACTACAAGATCGAATCTCATGTCAATCTCCGAAGTGAGGAAAAATGAACGCGCCCGCCAGTCCGCTTTTCACCGGCGGGCACGTTTAATTCTAGTTCGCGATACCGGAACCAACCATGGCGCCACCACCTGCAGCAGCAGCCATGCCGGCTGTTGCTAAGGTGACCTCGCCTAGCGTAGCAGCGCCCATAACGCCTAACGGAACTGCGGCGAGCCCGCCGGTTCCGATAATAGCAATCCCAAGAGCAATGGCACCAAGGCCAACCCCAATCATTTCAACATTTATTTTGCCGCCGTCTACTTGTGACAAATCACACTCTGTAAGCTCGCGCATAACGCTTCCTTATCTTCTGACAAAAGACCCATCACCGGGGTCAGGGAGACATCTAATCGCGCTTGAATTTCATGTAACAAATCAAGACATTTATGCTCAACGGCAACAAACTCTTGGCGTTGCGAGGCCCGTATGCGCGCAATGAACAAAATCCGCCCACTGCAGCCTGGGACAACATTAATCAGTGAAATGGCAAATGATTACAAGGCGATTTCAATCGTAAGCTGCGCATCGCTCGCTTCGATGTAGGATATTTCTGGTTTTTCTCGCTGCTTTTCTTTGAAAGGTCGCAGCTTCGTTTCCGCGCGCCTTACGGATTCTGCGCCGAAAACTAATGCACCGACTTAGCATGCCGCGGTACTCAGAAATGTTTCAACGAAATTGATTGATTTCGTCACGCAACGCGCGCGCAGCCTGCGCCGCGGCTTCCGCGAAATCAGGGCCCATCGACGCATACAAAATCCCGCGCGATGAGTTGATCATCAAACCCGTGCCGTCAGCCGTTTTGCCATTGGCCACGGTCGCGGCGACGTCGCCGCCTTGTGCGCCGATGCCGGGAATCAACAACGGCATGTCGCCCACGAGGCCACGGATGATATTGAGTTCTTCCGGGAAGGTGGCACCCACCACCAGCGCGCAATTGCCATCCGCATTCCATTCATTGGCAATCGTTCGCGCAACATGCGTGTACAACGGCGCACCATCAATCAACAGTTCTTGAAAGTCACAGGCGCCTGGGTTCGAGGTGTGACAGAGGAAGACACAGCCCCGGTCATTGCGCGCCAAGAACGGTGCTGCGGAATCGCGACCCATATACGGGTTCAAAGTGACGGCGTCTGCACCGAAGCGATCAAACGCTTCCACGACATATTGCTCCGCGGTCGAACCGATATCACCGCGCTTCGCATCCAACACCACCGGTATATCGGGGTGATTCGCGTTGATGTGCGCGATCAAGCGTTGAAGTGCCGCTTCGCCGCCATTGTGTGCAGCGAAGTAGGCGATTTGCGGCTTGAATGCACAGGCAAATTCCGCAGTGGCATCGACGATGGCGGCACAAAAATTGAACAGCGCATCGTCGTCCGAAACAAATGCATCAGGGAACTTCGCAGGGTCAGGATCCAGACCCACGCATAACAGCGTATTGGCGTCTTGCCAGCGATTCCGAAGTTTCCCGATGAAGTTCGACATAGCGCCGCCTGTTACTTCAGTGCCTTGAAGCGCAAACGCTTCGGGCCAGCGTCATCACCCATGCGACGCTTCTTATCGTCCTCGTATTCGCGATAGTTGCCTTGGAAAAACTCAACGTGTGAATCGCCTTCGAAGGCCAAGATGTGCGTCGCAATGCGGTCGAGGAACCAGCGATCATGCGAAATCACGAAAGCATTACCGGGGAATTCCAGCAAGGCATCTTCAAGTGCACGCAAGGTTTCGATATCCAAGTCGTTGGACGGTTCGTCGAGCAGCAACACGTTGCCGCCTTGCAAGAGCGTCTTCGCCATATGCAAACGACCGCGCTCACCACCCGACAGCGAACCCACCATCTTTTGTTGGTCTTGGCCCTTGAAGTTGAAGCGACCGATATACGCGCGTGACTGAATTTCTGTGCCGTTGATATTGAGAATATCGAGACCGCCCGAAATTTCTTGGAACACGTTGTGGTTGCCTTCGAGCTTGTCGCGGCTTTGATCCACGTAGGCAAGATTCACGGTCGGGCCCATGTCGATGCTGCCCGAATCCGGCTTTTCTTGACCGGTAATCATGCGGAACAAGGTCGACTTACCGGCGCCGTTCGGGCCGATGATGCCCACAATCGCGCCTTGCGGTACGACGAATGAGAGGTCGTCAATCAACAAGCGATCGCCGAATTTCTTCGTGACGTTCTTGAACTCCATGACCTTCTGCCCCAAGCGTTCGCCCGGCGGAATGAAGATTTCATTGGTTTCGTTGCGCTTTTGGTAGTCGACCGATTGCAGTTCTTCCATGCGCGCCAAACGGGCCTTGCCTTTGGAACGGCCGCCTTTCGCGTTTTGGCGAGACCATTCAAGTTCTTTTTGAATCGCTTTTTGGCGTGCCTTTTCTTGATTGTCTTCTTGCTTCAGACGCTCGTCTTTCTGCACCAACCAATCGGTGTAGTTGCCCTTCCACGGAATACCGCGGCCGCGATCGAGTTCAAGAATCCATTCCGCGGCGTTGTCGAGGAAGTAGCGATCGTGGGTCACCGCCACCACGGTGCCGGTGTAGCGCGCGAGGAATTGCTCAAGCCATTCCACAGACTCGGCGTCCAAGTGGTTGGTCGGTTCGTCGAGCAGCAACATATCGGGCTTTTGCAGCAACAAGCGGCACAATGCGACGCGACGCTTTTCACCACCCGAGAGATTGCCGACCTTGGCATCCCACGGCGGCAAGCGCAGCGCGTCTGCGGCGACTTCCAATTGGTTTTCCAAGGTGTGCGCATCGCCTGCGGCCAAGATGGCTTCCAGGCGTTCTTGTTCTTTCGCTAACGCGTCAAAATCAGCGCCTTCTTCGGCGTAAGCCGCGTAGACCTCATCCAACTTCGCTTGCGCTTGCAGCACTTCACCGACGCCTTCTTCCACCGCTTCACGCACAGTTTGTTCCGGATCGATCTGCGGTTCCTGCGGCAAGTAGCCCACTTTGATACCGGCTTGCGGGCGCGCTTCACCGACAAAGTCGGTATCGACGCCGGCCATGATCTTCAGCACGGTGGATTTGCCTGCGCCATTCAAGCCCAGCAGACCGATCTTCGCGCCCGGGAAGAACGACAGCGAAATGTTCTTGATGATTTCGCGCTTGGGCGGAACGACTTTGGACACGCCGTTCATGGTGTAGATGTATTGCGACATTGCGACTCCGGGCCGAAAACTAGCCTCCGCAGCGGGGCGGAAGGCTTTAAAAGGGATGCGTAATTATAGCGGCCCAAGCCGCCAACCCTACGCCGTTTTATGAAAAGTGAACGAATGCCGAGGTTTCATGACGAATCCAAGTCTTGTTCAGTTTCAGAAACGCATATTGGGATCGTGCAAAACGCACCTCTGAGGAGTGTTTCGATGAAAACTTACAAACTCGCAGCTATCGCGCTTGCCGCCTCCGCTTATATCGCGGCGCCTGCCATGGCGAGAGACCACGATCAAGACCGTGGCAATAAGCATCGTCGAGGCGACCGAGTGGTCTACGTTGATCGTGACCGCGATCGGGATCATCGCTATTACGGCGATCGCAACGACAATCGCCGCTACACCCGTGACCGCTATGGCCGCGTGATTGTGATTCGTGATGACGACCGCAACCGCCGCTATCACGGCAATGGCCATTGGGACAATGGTCGCCGCGGTCCTCCATCGTGGGCACGGGGTCGCGACTACCGTTCGTACGGCTATGACCGCGTCGTCTATGTCGGCTCGAACGACTACAATCGCTACCGCTTGTACGAGCCGCGTCGTGGCTACCGTTGGGTACGCGATGACACGGGGCACTACATGCTGGTCTCGATTGTGTCGGGTGTCATTGCCGACATCCTGACCCGCGGCCTGTAACGTCTAGCTGCGTATTGACTGGGTCAGTCGCGGCACAGAACAAGCGCGTCCTTCGGGGCGCGCTTTTTTTTGCGCCCATCGGGCCGGGCATCGCGCCTACAATGGGGATTCTCTGATGCACACCCCCAACCCCTTACGGAGCTGCCATGTTTTCGCGTGATGTGACCATTGCCAAGTTCGACCCAGACCTCGCTCGTGCCATTGCCGGTGAAAACCAGCGCCAAGAGGACCACGTTGAACTGATTGCATCCGAAAACTACACCAGCCCCGCGGTGATGGAAGCGCAAGGCAGCCAGCTCACCAATAAATATGCCGAAGGCTATCCGGGCAAGCGCTACTACGGTGGCTGCGAATTCGTCGACGTGGCAGAACAATTGGCGATCGATCGCCTGAAAGCGCTTTACGACTGCGACTACGCCAATGTGCAGCCGCATTCGGGTTCACAAGCGAACCAGGCGGTGTATTTCGCATTGTTGTCGCCGGGCGACACCATTCTGGGCATGAGCCTGGCCCACGGCGGCCATCTCACCCACGGTGCGAGCGTCAACATCAGCGGCAAACTGTTTAATTCAGTGCAATACGGTGTCAACGATCAAGGCTTGATCGATTACGACGAAGTCGAACGCCTCGCCGTCGAACACAAACCGAAAATGCTGGTGGGTGGCTTCTCGGCCTATTCGCAAGTGGTGGATTGGAAGCGCATGCGTGAAATCGCCGACAAGGTTGGCGCGATCTTCTTTGTCGATATGGCGCACGTGGCCGGCTTGATCGCCGCAGGTGTCTACCCGAGCCCTGTGCCGCATGCGCACGTCGTGACCTCGACCACGCACAAAACACTGCGCGGTCCGCGCGGCGGCATCATCATCGGCAAGAACCTGCCGGAAGAGATCAGCAAGAAATTGCAGTCGATCGTTTTCCCAGGCATTCAAGGTGGCCCGTTGATGCACGTCATCGCTGCCAAGGCCGTGGCTTTCAAAGAAGCCTTGGATCCGGCCTTCAAAACCTACCAAGCACAAGTGGTCAAAAATGCCCAAGCCATGGCTTCGGTCATTATTTCGCGCGGTTACAAAATCGTCTCCGGCGGCACGCAAAACCATTTGATGTTGGTGGACATGATCGGCAAAGACGTCAGCGGCAAAGAAGCCGAAGAAGCCTTGGGCCGTGCGCATATCACGGTCAACAAGAATTCGGTGCCGAACGATCCGCGCAAGCCCTTCGTGACCTCGGGTCTGCGTATTGGTACACCTGCGGTGACCACACGCGGCTACTTGGAACCGGATTGCATCGCGTTGGCCCATTGGATGTGCGACGTGCTTGATAACCCGAAAGACGAGAACGTGATCAAGGGTGTCCGCGAAAACGTCGAGAAGCAGTGCAAGCAGTTCCCGGTTTACGGCTGACGCGTGCATTGCCCGTTCTGCCAGCACACAGATAGCCGCGTCATCGATTCGCGTGTCAGCGACGATGGCGCGACGATTCGCAGGCGTCGCGAATGCGAAGCCTGCGGCGAGCGTTTCTCAACGCTTGAAACAATCGAACTCAAACTGCCCGTGATCATCAAGACCGATGGTCGTCGCGAGCATTTCGACGCGCGCAAACTGCGTTTGAGTTTTGACCGCGCGCTGCATAAGCGCCCGGTGTCGGAAGAACAAATCGAAGCGGCCGTACGCGGTGTCGTGCACGACCTACGTATGACGGCCGAGCGTGAATTGCCGTCGCGTCGTGTGGGCGAGTTCGTGATGGCGCAGATGCGCAAGCTCGATCCCGTCGCGTTCGTGCGGTTCGCGTCGGTCTATCGCAAGTTCGAGGATGCCGCAGACTTCCGCGAAGAACTCGACCGCCTGGAGCGCGAACTGCCCGGAGAAGGGCAACTGCAACTGCTCGAAATCAAAGATGCAGGGCGCAAAAATCGCTGAACGCTGCACGAATACGTGATTGCGGCGAAAATAGGCGGCTCCCTTGCCGCATTGTGTGAACCCATTGAGCGAATTCAGCGCTTTTGACCACCAGATGATGACGAACGCCCTGCGTTTGGCAGAGCGTGGCGCCTACACGGCCAAGCCCAACCCCATGGTGGGCTGTGTCATCACCAAAGGCGGACTCGTGGTGGGCCAAGGCTGGCATGCGCGCGCGGGCGACGCCCACGCAGAGGTCGTTGCCTTAAAGGCTGCGGGCGATGCAGCGAAAGATGCGACGGTCTACGTCACCCTCGAACCCTGTGCACATACGGGAAAGACGGGACCGTGTGCCGACGCCTTGATTGCCGCGGGCGTGAAGCGCGTAGTCGCGGCCATGCGCGATCCGTTTCCGCAAGTGGATGGCGCCGGCTTCGAGAAACTGCGCGCCGCGGGCATCGAAGTCCAAAGCGGGCTGATGGAAGCACAGGCTCAGAAATTAAATCGTGCGTTTATTTCGCGCGTGACACGTGGCCGTCCTTGGGTTCGGGTGAAGTTGGCCGTGAGTTTGGATGGACGAACCGCCATGGCGAGCGGCGAATCACAGTGGATCAGCGGTCCGGAATCACGTGAAGACGTGCATCGTTGGCGCGCGCGCTGTGGTGCGCTCATCACCGGTGCCGGCACCATCTTGAAAGACGATCCGCAACTGACCGTGCGTTTGCCGGAAGGTGAAGCCGTTGTCGCACCTTTGCGCGTTGTGCTTGATCCGGGCCTGGCCACCATTGCACG